>JBEKYD010000074.1:0-54952 GCA_049511335.1 Bryobacteraceae bacterium
CGCACAGGATTCCAAAACTCCCGCCGTACTGCCCGCGCCATCCAGCGGCAAAGCCATCGTCTGTATCTACCGCGTGTACAGATTTACCGGCTCGTCCTCACACGACGAGCTTTATATCAACGGCACTCACCTCGCCAAACTCCTCAACAGCGAATACGCATTCATGGAAGTACCGCCCGGGACTATTGTGATCTCCGGATTGCCCAAGGAGTATTACGGAAGCGTCATCATGTCTGCCGGGGCGGCCATCAATCAAGCCAGGCAGAAAGAAAACGAGCGGGCCCGGTTTGAGGCGGAGGTGGGCAAAACCTACTACTTCAAATGGACCGCCGGACCCATGGCAACTGGGATCAAGGTCACGCCTGAGGATCCCGAGAAGGGAGCCAAAGAGATACGCAAGCTCCATCCCTCCAAACCCGTTGACGACAAGGAAGAAGCGAAACCAGAAACGAAAGACACCGACAAACCGACGCGGTAGCGTCCGCCGCGCCTGCGCCATCTTCATAGCGAACGCTACCTGCTGGCTTTGGTTTGCCGCGCGGCTTCGGGAAGCCGACGCCACGCGGCGAGGATGGCCCACAGAGCCCTTTCTGAGACACGCTCGGACCCTGCGGCCCAGTTGCGTGAATTACGTCCGTCTCGGAGGACTGACCCGTTTGGTCGCGACAAGCGGGCCGGCCAAAGCGGCGGGCCACCGCCCGCGGAACGTAACGGTAAACCTTGCCAGCCCCCGGTCCTCCGCTAAAAAAGGAGCCCGGTGGCGGGCGTCCTAGCCCCGGCTTTACAGTGCCAATTTCCCAGCGCTACTCTCCCGGAACAGGCCCCATTCAGCTTACAGAGGGCACCTTCTTCGCGACGCTAATCGCCTGGGTCATCATTTTCTCCATCGCTTCATCCCCCAGAAGAGCCTTCAGAAAAATGCAGAACTGCACAGGACGCTGTTGTATCAGCTCCGCAATTTTCAGGCGGTCTGCGGGGAGAAGCGTCTTGCGATCAATGCCACGTTCGCACTATCGAAGTCGGCCCGAAATTGCGTAATCGGGAATTCAGCCTAAATCGAAGTTCCCGGCCCGGTCGAGCGATCCGAGCGCGAAAACAAGTCCGCTACTCTCGCCGTGCTCGCTGACGGCGGTGCTAGCCACACGGCCTGGTTGACTTTTTGTGGCGCCAGGTGGCCAGCAGTGTGAAATTCGTGCCCTTCGATGGCGACTGCTGCTGCCCTTTCGTTGCTGCGCACGACGCAGCCGCAAATGATGAGCTGCAGAGCGCAACAGTCGTTAAGCAGGGCTGGCCACGCCACAGAAAGTTCAACGGGCATGCCCGTGGTAAGCATGCTGTTCGTGGTAAACCAAACTCCTCCGCTGGAAATATTGAATGTACGTCCCGTGCCGGTTTCGGCGATCCGGTGACCATACAGCACTCGGTAGCGCACGTCCAGTTCGATCTCGAAACGGCGCCTCATTCGTCGCTCATGCTCGACGTTGGTCCTTGACCGGTGAATTTGTACTCCGCTCACACCTGTCACCTGCTCTGCAAAGTATCCTGTGAGCGGCGAACATTGAAATATCTCTTTGGGCAAGTGAGTTCTCCCCGGCTGGCTCAGTACCGCGAGCCCGAGCTAGCAGTGCTAAGAGAGACTACAACCGGTAATGCACAACGCTTTGGTTCCATGAACGCGGGGCGAACAGCCTGCTCACGTACCCGCGTTGCGCATTTACTTTGGTTATTGGAGTTTTGGGAATAGTAGGCGCCCGTCGGTGCGCGCGAGCGCGTAGCCTCAAGCTCTTCGCCGGTCAGGCACGCTCAATTGCGAGCCCGTCGTCTCCCGCCCTCCTCCACGCGCCTTCCGGTCGAAGAAATCCGCCCGGCCTACCGCTTGGCTGTAGTCCGGATTCTTGATCTTCACCCAACTGGTCGCGGCCGGCCGGTACCGCCCGTTCGCCAGCTTCGCCACGATGCCTTCCAGATCGCGCTCGCGCACGGCTTGGAAAGCGCGGCTCCCTCCGCCCGGACGTGATCCGCGAAAAAAACCGGCGGTTTGACGATCCGGCGGAGGACGCGCTTGCGCTCCAAGAGCGGGCGCTCCCGCAGATCCTCCCCGTCCAGCCAAAGCAAATCGAACGCGTAGAAGCACTGCGGCCCGCGGCGGCGCATCAAGTCGTAGAACCGCGGCACACCATCGCGGCCGAGGTAGACGATCTCGCCGTCGAGGATCGCCTCACCGCGGATGGCGTTCGCGATGCCCGCACACAGGCCGGGGAAAGACTTGAACGCGTTCCGGTTGCGCGAGATCAGCCGGCACTGGCCGTTCTCGATATGCGCCAGTGCCCGGAACCCGTCGTACTTTAGCTCGAAAATCCAGTCCTCGTGGTCGAACGGCTCCGCCAGCCGCGCCAGGGGCATCGGTTCAAATCGGGGAAGTGGCACTCTACTCCTATTATCACGATCGCGCCGCGTTGGGCGCCAGGACGCGGACTCTTCTACTCCTGGGCTGACGCCGCCGGGGCGGCCGGTCGGACATCCGCCAGCGATTTACCGGCCGGATGCCATTCCTCGACATACAGCCCGACTTGCATGGCGGCCCGCACTCGCGCCGCGCTGATGCCGAGGCGGCGCTGGACGGTCGCCGTGGTCAGCGGAACACCCTCGGCATAGAGATCGTTGATCGCGTCAAGATCCTCCGCGATTTGATCGAGCGCAGGGGTGGCTTCCTTGTTCTTGCGCTTCTTCAGGCCGAGGGCTACGAGTACGCTTCCGGCGAGCTCGGGGAGCTTTTCGATAGCTGACTCCACTGCTTTAGACAAAATCGCATCCGCGATGATCTGTGCCACCTTCTCGTGATCTTGCAATTCGTCGATGACATCGCGATAGCCGATGCGGAGGGTATCCCCCAGCGCGGAGGCTGCGGGTGGCTGTAGCGGTGCGGGTTGCGCCGCGGATATGGACGTGACCATCCGGTCGATCGGATCATTGCTGGTCTGGATGAAGCTGCCATCGGGCAAGGCTACACCGCCGCCAGGATGCAGCACGCCCGTCAGCGAGACTGGCTCGGAGGGCAAGAATCCGGCAGTCCGTGCCTCGGGCGGACTGGGCTCTGGTTGGGAGGTTACCGGCGTCACAGACGTGCCCATGATCTGGGAAATGGCGGGCGACGGTCCGGAATCAGGCAGGTGCGGCGCCGCGTGCTCCACGGCAATCAGCGTGGCGATGGAACCGGCCGCGAGTTTCAGCCGCTCACCGAAGCTCAATTTCTTTTCGGGCGCTGCCGCAACGTCCGTTACTACCAGGGCGTCAGCTCGAATGCGAGGCTCCGGCTCGACTGGCCCAGGCTGGTCCGATACAAATGGACTCTTCACTTCCATAGCGGGTAGTATACATCCGCCTCCGGGAGTCGCTGAATCTGACCGCCCCGGAGAGCGCCGTCCGGCAGCTCACTCCCCAGGGACTTGTGCTAAGTTGATTCTGCCGCCTAGCTCGACGGGGCGACAAGCCGGGGACCCTGCCCGGTTGGCGGCAATTCCATTCAGGGAATCGCAAAGGGAGCGATCAGATGCCTAACATTCGGCAGCAGCTAGAGGTTCTGCGAGATGAGGCTCGCGATTTCTTCGCTCATGCCGAGGGCAAGGGCAACACGGAAGACCCAATTCGCCTGAAAGTAGCGGGTGTAATGGCCGAAGTGGCCTCGGTGATTAAGGGGGCGCTTCTGCTGGGGCCTACGGCTCTCTCCAGCCACCAACGGAACGCGAGGCGAATGGCTTCCGCCCTGCGCATGAAGCGCTACGAATGCTGGGACCAATACATCACATACGATGAGGACATTCCAATCGGTCGGACCCAAGCGGGCGAGGAAGAGTACACCGTCTCCGTTGGGGAAGCCGAGGTGATCTTTCTGGAGGCGCTTGACAATACCGTGGCCCTGCTCGATCTGGCCGCGCCAACGACGACAGCCAGCGGGACAGCGCACGAGTCCCAGCACGTGCAAGATGGGCACGGTTTGATGGAAGAAGCAGTACTCCGACCTCCCGCACCGGGTGGCCCGAGGGCGCCGGACCTTGAACGGCTGCTTCAGGGGAAAAAGGATGTGGGTATTGTGACTGCTGCTCAGTACCTGGAGCGCAGTCGAGGTCACGTCCAGCGCCTTGTTCGAAAGGGAGTGTTGGTTCGGGTCGGCCAACAACGGCCACTGAAGATATCCGTAGAATCGCTCCGAAGGCGCAAGCTCGGCACAGCCCTCGACTCGTCAAAAAATACATCGGCATAACCGGGCGTAGCTGGGCATAACCGGGCACAACACGACACCTAAGAATCTCGACCTTAAGCGATTTGTGTTTTATGGTAGCAGTGTAGGTCGTAGCCGGGCGATGCGAAGAGAGGTCGACGGGGCGATGATTGTTTCAATTCCCTTCCTCCGAGCAGTCCTGCGCCGCGATCTGGCGAAAACTCTTTACGCGGAGAAACACGATGAGAGGCACCTCGACCAAGGCATCGCTTTCGGCACCTCGGAGGCGTCTGCTTGAAGCGATGCAGCGCTTGAATTTTGGCCGTATCGAAGGACTGGCGATCCGCAACGGAGAGCCGGTGTTCCAGCCGGCGCCGAGGATTATCCAGGACATCAAAATCGGCGGTGAAAACGGACCCCGCCCGGAGCTAACGATCGAGGATTTCGCTTTGAAAAGCTCCGTGATCGAACTCTTCGATCATCTATCGCGGATCGGCGACGGAACGCTGGAGTCGATCGAGGTCAAATACGGTATGCCGTTTAAGCTCGTAGTCGAGCAGACCGTATAGCAGGGAAGTAGGTTTAGCACCAGACAAAGACTGGCCGCACAGCGGAGGTCTTGTGGGTGACGCCTTGGCGGCGAAACTCCGGGCCCCCGCGGTTGTCGTCTTCCGGCGCACCTCCAGGTTCTCCTCCTTCGGCCGAGGAGGAAGGATGGAAATACCAAGCACGGAAGATGACCAGCGACGAGTGTCCCTGGTTACATTCGCATCCTTTGACACCGCATACGCTCTGGCCCTCCGAGCCGCTCAGATCCGAGCGCGTGCAGCGGTCGCCAGCGGTGCAATCCAGCCGGCCGACCGTCAGGACATCGAGCAGGAAGGCCTGATAGCCTGCCGGCGGGCCCTGCCCTACTTTGATCCCACTCGGGCATCGCTGCGGACGTTTGTAGAGCACGTTGTGCGGGCTCACCTGATTTCCCTGAGCCGCGCACGCCGCTGTCGTCCCCACTTCCAGCCGCTCTCCGACGACCAGCTCTCGGCCGGCAACGACTGGGCGTACGAGATCGAGTTACGGTCAGACGTTCACCGAGTCCTTGGCAGTCTACCCGACACCGACCGGCGCATAGCCCTCCTGCTGATGGAACATTCACCATCTCGGGCCAGCCGGATGCTGGGGGTGGCCCGTTCGACAGTTTATAAGTGCATCTACCGGCTCCGTGTGCGATTCACGACAGCAGGCTTCAGTCCGGGATGCTGCGCAACCTGCGCCAAGAGGCCCGATGCCATTCGGCCGGGAACTGCTGAACCTGCCAGCAAGGCGAGCGAGGTCAAGCTCGCGAGGAGGAGGTAATGACAGCGCCCGCCGCGGCGCAGGGTTGCAAGGACTTCATCTCGACATATGCCGATTATGCCGACGTGCTGGAAGCGCCCCGCATCGTGCACGAAGCAGTCGCGATCTCGATCCTGGCCGCCGTGCTCAACCCTCATGTCACGATTCAATACGGCGCGTTGCCGTCCACCCTGGACCTGTGGACGCTCGTGCTCTCCGGCAGCGGCCTCGGGCGGAACACGCTCGTGAACCTGGCCTACCCGGTCCTGGACGCCAGCGGGCTGGTCAGGCTCATTCGGAGCGCCACCTGGGGAAGCGGTCCGGCGCTCTACCAAGACCTGGCACAGAACTCGATTGGTCTCTTCATCTGGCCAGAAATCTCGCAGGTGCTCAGGACTCTCAGCCAGTCTCAGTTCCAGGGCGCGAAAGAATGGCTGACGGATCGGTTCGACAATCCCCGCCCTCCGGACACTGTCCGGTACCGCGCGACCGGACAACGAACCAATACACCGCCAATCACCTTTGCGGAAGCGCCGCGGCTGAATATTCTCGCCACCAGCTCGATCGAATGGCTTGTGCCGAACCTGGCGCGAGAGGACACTACCGGAGGATTCCTGCCCCGCTGGTTTATCGTTCGCGTGACAGAGCCGAACCGGGTTATTCCGAAACCAAATCGGCCTGACTCACGATTAGTCCCGGCGCTCGGCGCCCACCTTCGCGAAGTTGTGAAGCTGCAGGGCGTCGCCGACCTGTCCCGCGTCGAAGACATCTACGGCACCTGGTACCACGTTGCGCACGACCGGTTTGCGCGCCAGCCCAACAGCGCAATGGCGATGCCTTTCTTCAACCGGCTGCGCACACTCGTGCTGAAGCTGGCAGTGATCTTCGAAGTATCCGCATCGCGCCAGCTCTGCGTATCACCCGCGGCCATGCAGCGCGCGATTGCTCAGGCCGCGTCCTTCGAGCAGACGATCTTCGAGTTGCTTCCGACCGGGATGACGCCCGAAGGCTTCGCGCAGGAGAGAATGGAGAAGAAGATCTGGCAAACCGGAGCACCTGGAATCACTCAGAGCGAACTCACTCGAGCTTTCCAGGACGCCAAGCCCAGAGACAGAATGGAGCGACTCTCGACCCTGGTCCATGCCGGTCTCGTCCGCGCTTTTCGGAGGACGGCGGGTGGCCGCCCGGGGACGATCTTCGTTCATTCTGACTTCGCCGCGCAGCACGAGAAAGACTGCCCGAACGACACTCCCGGGTGAGGTTATTTCAGTTTCTTCAGGCTTCTTTCAGGGATGCTTTGAAGAAAGTCGCGCGTGCCAAGTCACGCGAGGAGAAGTAGTTATATTTAATCTATATATTTCTTTCAATAGTTAAACACAGGTCCTTCTGCGCGGGATTTTGGGGAGCCGAGCGGGGAGAGAGGCCCGCTGAAAGAATGAAAGAAGTGAAGAAAGTCCCCTGATCGGTTCGCGCTGCTCGTGCTGAGATTGAGACACTTCGGCGGCGGGCTGCGTATAAGGTAATTGAGCAGTCCTGACGAATCGCGCAGTTACCGAGGGAGCCGCCAGCGGCGCCAGCCGGCAATCGAATGACAACGATACAAGAAATCGCTGAGGATCTACGCGGGCTAGTCGGCGGCCAGGACTGGAGCGGAACTGTCACCGAGCTGACTGCCGCTCTGGGCGGGAGATATTCGCCCGCGCACCTGGCGGTCTGGCTGCGCCGCCACGAGCCGGCGCTCTGGTGGGATTTCGCGATTCAGGTGCGATTTACGCGCACCAGGCGGCGGCGGCTGGTACATTTGTCGAGGCGGGATCCAGTGGTTGCGGCCGCTGTGACAGCGACTAACAAGCGACTCGCCGTCACCGCCGAAAGAGGGCTAACTCCAGTCCTCACAATCCCGCTTTGTGCCCGGACACTCGGATAAGTACGCAATTCCCTGGCTAAGTGCATTTATCGCGCCCAAATGCTAATCTTACGGGTAGATGGACCGGAGTAATAGTCCTGCGTGACTAGTTTCCGGCCATATCTGGAAAGGGCCGTCATGCCACCGAGCGAACCGGGCGTCGAAAAGCCGAAACGCGGAAGACCCAGGATAATCATCGATATGCAGATGGTTGAGAAGCTGGCGCATCTTCAGTGCACCCAGGACGAAATCGCGTCAACGGTGGGTGTTTCTGTGGACACACTGACGCGGCGCCGCGAATTTGCGGAGGTTTATAAAAGAGGCTCCGAGGGCGGCAGGAGTCCTTACGGCGCATGCAATTCGAGGCGGCGAGTAAGGGCAATGTCACGATGCAGATCTGGCTCGGGAAGCAATATCTCGGGCAGACCGATCACGCGATCAGTGAGGTCCGCCAGATAAAGTCCGGTGCGAGTATGACGCTGGACGAAGCAGCGCAGCAAAGCAAGGAGTTTTTTGCCGCACATCCGGATCTCATCGAGACGTACGCGCCGGAGCACAAAGACCGCATCCAGCAATTCTTGGCAGCGGACGACGATAAATCCGGCTTGCTTAGTCCCGCGCGGCACGCTAAGGTCCAGTGACATGAAAGCCGTTGGGTACGCGCGCGTTTCCACGGACAGGCAGGCGGAGCGGGGCTGTTCGCTCGAAGCGCAGACGGCGCGAGTCCGCGCCATGGCGGTCGTGCAGGGCGCGGAGCTGGTCGAAGTGATTGTTGACGGAGGCGAGTCGGCGAAAAGCCTGCAGCGGCCGGGAATGCAGCAGTTGCTCGGGCTGGTTGACCGGAAGCAGGTGAACGCGGTTATCGTTGCGAAGCTCGACCGGCTGACGCGCAGCGTGAAGGACCTGTGCGCGCTGCTGGAGCTATTCGAAAAGCGCGGGGTTGCGCTGATCTCGGTGGCCGAGTCACTCGACACGAGCTCGGCCGCCGGGCGGCTGGTGATCACGATCATGGGCGCGGTGAGCCAGTGGGAGCGGGAGGCGATCGGCGAGCGGACGCGCGACGCGCTCAGGCACAAGCGCAGCCGCGGCGAGCGCGTGGGTAACATCGCGTATGGCTTCCGGCTCGCGAGCGACGGCGCGCACGTCGAGCCCGACGCGGGGGAGCAGGCGGTGCTGGAGGAGATAGGACGGCTGCGGACCGGGGGCGCGAGCTTGCGCGGGATCGCGGCCACCCTAGGGAAGCGCGGGCTCCGGACGCGGCGGGGCACCGCGTGGCGGCTGGAGTCAGTGGCGCGGGTACTTAGGCAGGGCGTCACGCGAGTAAGTCGGTCCGCGCGCGGAAGTAAGTGACGTGACCGGTCGGTGACGTCACGGGTGGCGGCGGATCGGGCGGAACGGCGCGCGTTTCTGGCTCCTGGGGCAGAAGGTCCGCCGCCCGCCCGAAAACGCCAGGAAGGGCCGTTTCTGGCGCAACGCCGGGCATTTGTGGCGGGAGCGGGACCGCGGGAGCCCGGAACGCAAAAAAGCCGCCCGGCGCGCTGGCCGAGGCGGCTTCTGGCGATTCAGGGGCGCGAGCGGGCGCTTACCTGGCTATCTTGTACGTCCGCTCCCCGGCCGCGTTCTTCGTAGACTCGATCTTTTGACCGCCCTTGCTGCCCAGGATGCTGACGAAGCCGCGGACGGTGTGCTTCTGCCAGCCGGTGGCTTTCATAATCTCGCCGAGAGTCGCGCCCCCGGCGCGCTTCATCATCGCGATGACCTCGGCTTTCTTGTTGGCGCGCTCTCCGCCCTTGGCCTTCTTCGCGGCTTTCTTGGCGGGCTTGGCTTGCTTCGCGGGCTTGGCTGCCTTGGCGGGCTTCGTGCCCTTGGCGGACGCGGCCGGCTGGCCGTCGGGCGCCAGCGACTGAATCGCTTTCCAGATGCGCCCCGCAGCCGTCTTTCGGCTGGTGAAGCGCGTCACCGGCTTGACGCCGGGAATCCCGTTCCAGATTTCGACCAGGCGCTCGGCGGGCCACTCGGCCGCCAGGCGGAGCAGGTCCTTTTCGGAAGTGAACGGCGCCGCGCCGTCGGGGGCTTGCTCGGCCGCGAGAGCCGCGATGCTGTTTTCGGTATCGATCGTGAATGTCGTCATTTGCGTAATCTCCTTTGCCGCCGTCGCTCGGCGGTGATCACATCCATCACTCCGGTGCGCGCAGGAAGCAAGCAGAATCTGAGGGAAATGTTTTGGCGCGCGGGGAGCGCGCGATGCGGTCAACGATGCGATGGCATGCGCAGGCGGGGCGCGGCGATTTGAAATTCCGGCCCCCCGGGTATGGCCATCTTTTTAAATCGCGGCCGCGCGGCCGAATCCCGCTGGGCGCTCGAAAATTTCGCCCCAAATTTTCCGCACGGCGATTCATTTTTCGAGTCCACGCGGATAGGTGAGAGTAAGTTAAGTGGCGTGTTTTCCCCAGATACGGCGAAGGTCGAGAAATCGCGCAGTGCGACCGTGCCGAGTGTGCGCGCAACGACTCCAGAAAGCCCGTTGAACCGCGGATGAGCGAATGCGGTAGTAGCTATTTCTTTCAGTCAGTTAGAAACGAAAATCGAGCGGAATTTGGTCCCAAAGCGCGCCGTTTGGGTGCTGTGCGTCCAGTTCTCGGCAACCCGCTCAAAACATTGACTGTTAGCTACACTCGCCCGGAGAGTCCGGCTCGCGCTGTCGGAGCGCCGCGTGCTGCGCCGTCGCGTATCATTTGTTTAAACGATGCGATTGTCGGTGAGGGCGACGCGATTGTCGGCGGTAGCTATGCGGACCGTGGCTCTGATGATCTGCGCGGGAAGTCTGTCCATGGCCTTCTGCCAGGGTGGTGGAAGATCTAAGGAGACGCCGCCTCCGGCCCTGCCGTTCTACGACTGGGGAGCCTGCCCATACGAGACCTGCGCGTATCGTCAATGGACCGCGTATCGATCAGTGACGGTATACGATACATGGAAACCGGAGCGCCGGCCCATCGCGCAACTCGCGGTGGGAGATCAGGTGACCGGCATCACCGGTGCGGTCGTCACATTCCAGCCCGGCCTGATTCGCATGGATCGCGACTTGCCGGACCAGAATCTCCGGCGCGGAGATACTGTTCTGACCTACGCCCATCGCGGCGAAGGTTTTTCCGCGGTTTGGTTCAAGGGCAAGTATCATTCCCTCTTCGACATCTCGTTCGCGAAATGGCCGGATGGCACCGGCTGTGGCGGCGCACATTGCGCGGCCACTTACATGGACCTAGGCAGGAAGTCGTGGTGGGCCGAGGTAAAGCTGACTTCCGACCGGACGGGATGGGTGGAGATGGACCTCGCTCAAATGCCGATCAGCCTGTTTTAGGCCGGGCGCCGTTGGAGCCTTGCTTGGGTCCATTCGGCCTGGTGCTCGGTCCGATTTCCCATGCCCTGCAGGATAGGGACAAAGACTCCGTTCTGGCGTAAAATCGTACTCAGAGGCTCGGTTCGACAGGCCAGCGCACAGCGCACCCTCCGAAAGAAACCCTCCAAAGCAACTTTCATGTGGCGAGGTGTTTTCCATGGTGCAGGCGCTGGTAATTGAGATCTGGCACATCGACCGGCTGGTGTTCTACGTCCGCAATCCGCGCAAGAACGACGCCGCGGTGGATCGGATGTGCGCGAGCATCCGCGAGTTCGGGTTCAAGATCCCGGTGCTCGCCCGGAGCGACGGCGAGGTGGTCGATGGCCATCTGCGCCTGAAGGCCGCGCGCAGGCTGGGCTCCTGGCCCGGGGGCGATGTGACTTGCATCCCTGTCATCCTGTGCGACGAGTGGACCGAGGCGCAGGTGAAGGCCTTCCGGCTGATGGTGAACCGCTCGGTGACGTGGGCCGATTGGGACGAGGAGCTTCTCACCCTGGAGCTGCAGGAACTCAAGGATGCGGAGTTCGATTTGAGCCTCACGGGCTTCGATCCGAAAGAGCTCGACGACCTGCTGGCCCTGCCGGAAGACGACGAGCGCGCGAATGCCGTTCCGCCAGTTCCCGAGAACCCGGTGTCGCGCCTCGGGGACCTGTGGATCTGCGGTGGACATCGGGTGCTCTGCGGAGACGCCACGAGCGCGGAGGACGTGGCCCGGCTGCTGGGCGAGCGGAAGCCGGCGCTAATGGTCACCGACCCGCCTTATGGGATCGAACTCGACACCGAGTGGCGGGACCGGGCCGGGCTCAATGGCTGCGGCGCCGCTGAGCCTTCGTATATGAAGCACCGCACCGAGGGCCACACCGAGACCACCATCTCGGGCGACACGCGGGCCGATTGGTCCGAGGCGTTCGAGCTCGTGCCGAGCTTGCAGATCGCTTATGTTTGGCATGCGTCGGTTTTCACGCGCGAGGTACTGGATGGCCTTCTCCGCATTGGCTTTCTCTACCCGCAGCAGATCATCTGGAACAAGGGCAGGACGGTCCTCACGAGAACCCATTATTGGTACCAACATGAGCCCGCATGGTACGTCCGGAAGAAGAACGCCCCCTGGTTTGGTAAGGCTGGCGAGAACTCCACGGTCTGGGATTCGCCCTCGCCGAAATTCATCATGGGCGGCTCCGATGAGGAAAAGTTCGACCATCCGACGCAAAAACCGGTCGAACTTATGCGCCGCCCGATTCTGAATCACTTGAAGCGAGGCGAGCTGGTTTACGAGCCGTTTCTCGGCAGCGGCACGACACTGGCCGCCGCGGAACTGATCGAGCGCGTGTGCTGCGGCATGGAGCTAGATCCCAAGTATGTGGACGTGATCGTGCAGCGGTGGCAGACGCTGAGCGGGAAGAAAGCCACGTTGGAGGGCGACGGGCGGACGTTCGAGGAGATCTCGCGCGAACGCCGGAATGATGCCGCGTGAATCGCGCGCTGCCGGGAGATCGCGGCTATCGAGGCGCAGAACGGCGCCGGCTCCGCCTGGAACGCGAGGGCGTGCCCATTGAACAGTTGCCACCAGCATTGCCGCCGACAGCTCCGGCTGGCTACGCCTCTGACCTTCAACTCTCCATCGCGGAAACCTTGCGCGCCGGGCGCTCACGCAGTCCGGTGGGCTGAGGTATTCTGGCTCAACGGATTGCACACACCGATCCGAGCAAGTATCCCCCAGCCGTTCCCATGGAGAGCGCGGGCGATATGGCCTGCGAAACACTCCTGCAGGGCAATGCGCTCACGACGAACCTGGGGTTCATCCACCGTTGCCAAATCATGTCCGGCGGAGGCGTGGGCCAACACTTCCACAATCAATGCGAGGAGATGTTCATCGTCTTCGACGGCGAGGCGGAATTGCCATTGACGGAAGAACGTCCGTATTGAAGGGAGCGGTCGGCGCCAAGCGCACGTGAACGGGGAAACGGCTGAGATCCACAAAGGTGACGCGGTGCCGGTCCTGTTGAACGAAGCCCACTCGTTCAAAGCCAGAAGGGCGTTCCGGGAACGGTGCTCTGTTGAATGGGTGGGCGCGGCGGCCAGTAGGCTGTGCCGCGCCGTGAGGTGCTACACGGAATCAAAGAGCAGCACCACGTAGTTCTTGGATTTGAGCGTGTTCTCTATTGTAGGCCACGCCTTCTGGTGCGTCTCGGAAGCCACCCATTTCTGGCGCAGCTCCTCGCTCTGGTACGTCAACTGGAAACGGTAATTGACCCCGCTGGGCGGGGTGCCCTGGATGGCCGATCGCAGCTTGCACATCTTCACATCGACATAACCCGGAAACTTCGCGGCCGCGGGTTTGAAGATCGTATGGAAGTTGTGCAGCATCTCCCGTTCGTGGGCCGGATCGACCGCAAGATCCACGTGCAGTACGATCGGGCCCTGCGCCGGTTTCTTCGGGTCTTGGGCGCCGGCGCCGCTCAGGCCGGCCGTGGCGGCCAGCATTGCCTTCAGGTAAGACCGTCGCTTCATCACTACTCCTGTGCGCTATTGGTAAAGCGGCTTCTCGCCCGCTATCGCGAGCCGGATGCGGTACACACTGGTGCGGGCGGTAATGTAAAGCGTCTTACCGTCATCGGCCCAGTTGCAGTTCGCGGGTGTCTCGGGCGGCTTGATGGTGCCCAGGTGCCTGCCATCCGGTGAGAACACCCAGACGCCGCCCGGGCCGCTGCCGTAAACGTTCCCTTGCACGTCGACCTTCATGCCATCGGGAAGCCCGTCTTCCTTTTCACCAGTCACATCGGCAAACACTCGGCCGTTCGATACAGTGCCATCCGCTGCGATGTCGTATCGCATCCAAACCTTGTGCTTTTCGTCAGAATTGGCAACGTAGAATATTTTCTCGCCGGGCGAGAATGCGAGGCCGTTGGGGCGTGTCAGGTCTTTGACCACCACCTGCAATTTGCCGCCGGCATAACGGAAAACGCCGTTGAATTTCAATTCCTTCGCGGGGTCGTCATCCTGCTTCAACAGCCCGTATGGCGGGTCGGTGAAGTAGAGCGCGCCGTCGGACTTGTAAACCAGGTCGTTGGGGCTGTTGAAGCGTTTGCCCTGATATCTCTCTAAGTAGGGCGTCATGGTGAGGTCTTTGGCCACTCGCACAATGCGGCGATTGGTGTGCTGGCAAAGGAGCACGAAGCCGTCTCTATCGGCGACCATGGCGTTGGAGCCGATAAAAGACCCAGGGGGCGCCGAGGATTGACCGCCGGAATTCTGGATCAGGACCTCAACCTGTCCGGACGGCGTTATGGAGCGAACCACGTTTCCTATCACGTCGCTAAACCACAGGTGGCCGTCGGGCCGCCACAGCGGTCCCTCGGTAAATTGGAATCCGCCGCCGACCTTTTCAATTTTCGCATCCTTGGGCACGATTGAATCGAACGCCGGATCGAGGCGAACGATGCTCCCCACGCCGTGCGTTTCGGCCACGGGCGCGGGCGCCGGTGCTTGGGAGCAGCCAACCAGCAAAACGGCAACAGCGAGAACAAGCAGAGCTTTCATATTCTTATTTCGCGAACCAACGCTTTCTTTTTCACGCCGGGACTCACTTCATTCCAGGCTCCACTGCAATTGTTCCGAAAAGCGCACCTAGCGTCAAGGCCAATCGTCACAACCAACCAGCCGGGTAGGCTGGCGGCACCCTCAGATCTGCTTCAGCAACCAGCGCACCGCTCTCTTCTGCAACTCGAAATGAGCCGGAATCCACATCGCATGATTGGTATGTCCGATGGCGGTAAAGACTACCCTGCCATTGCCGTACTCGTACGCCCAACCCGCCACCGATCTCTTCCCGTGGTCCCCGTACTCCAGCCCGTCCACGTTCTCCGATTCCAAAAGCACATACTTCGGATCTTTGTCGTAAGTGACAAAGTGTTGCTCGTCGTTGACCATGAACTCCTGGATGCCCCGCGTAATCGGGTGCTCGGCGTTCACCACGCGCACGCGAAACGGTCGCAGCGGCGGGTGGCCGATGTATGCGCCGCCCATGACTTCCCGGTAGTTCTTGGAGGACAGAGAAACGTGGCTGTTATTGTGAAACGAGTAAAACCCGCCGCCGTCTGTGACAAAATCCTTGACTGCGGCTCCCTGTTCCTCCGTGATCCAGGCGACTGACTTGACCTCTGGCAACCTGTTCTCCAGTCCTTGTTCGTAAGCGTAAGCATCCGGTCCGAGATAGCCGTCGGGCCAGATCATGCCGTCGCGGAAGCAGAGGAACAGGTCATAGTTCCGCAGCAGTTCCCGCGAGAGATGGTCGTAGGCAATGGTGTAGTCCACTCCCACGCCGACTTCTTTGAAAACCCGGTCCAGGCTGACGCGAATATAATCCGGGTTGTGATACCGGTCGCCGATCAAAGCCAGCGCCCGGGGGCGGTTGGATTTTTGTGTCTGGCCGGCCGCCAGGCCAAGCAAGCCGGCTCCAGTTGCGCCGCCGAGCAGACGCCTGCGCGAAACTGCGTGGTTCATGAAGTGTCCTCTCTTCGGTCACCAGCCATTATACGAAGGTCGTCCGTGTTTCGGCCGCAGTTCCGTATCTTGCGCGGGGTTAGGCTAGCGCACCATCCCAGTAGCGGTGCCCGGAGGCTTTTTCGGTCAGCTCGCGCTTCCAGTTCTCCAGCCGTGGCCCCGCCAATCGGGTAGCGCGCTTCCGGATTTCCGCCATTTGCGCCGCCGGCATCGGATGGAACTGCTGTGCGATCCGTACATCATCTTCGATCTGGCCGATGGTCGTGCATCCGAGCGCCAGGCAGTGAACCGGCAAACTGAGCACGTAGGTAAGGCAGTCCCTCAGATGAAGGTCGGCAAGCAGTCCGGCATTGGCCGTACTTTTCATCGCTTGAATCCCCATCCCCCGCTCGACCGCGACGGGCAGGACCATTTTCTCGAAGCTCAGGTAGGCCGGATCGGCCGGATTCAATGGCATCAGGATAGTGTCGTATTTCTCGTAATTCTTCAGCATCGCCAGATGGACTTCCGGGTCATGATGCCCGGTGAAACCCATGAACCGGCATTTTCCCGCCTTCTTCGCAGCCTCGAAGGCTTCGATCGCGCCACCCGGAGCGAAGATCTTCTGCACTTCCTCCATGGTGCTGACCTGGTGAATCTGCCAGAGATCCACGTAATCGGTTTTGAGCGCCCGGAGAGATTTCTCAAGATCGGCTTCAGCCTCCGCTCGGCTGCGCTGCGGCGATTTGGTGGTAAGGAAAATGTGTTTGCGAAACGGCGGCAGCACAGCGCCGTAAACCTCTTCCGACTTGCCGTCCCAATAAATGCGCGCGCAGTCGAAGTAGTTGATGCCGAGTTCGTACGCGCGCAGCGTGATGGCTTTGGCCTCTTCAAAACTGCACAAAGGAAAACGCCCGCCGGCCTGACCGATGATCGTCAGTTTCTCGCCCGTTTTGCCGAATACCCGCTGGGGAATCTCTCCGGTTGCCGCCCGGGCAGCAGGAGCGTTTTGCAGCGAAAGTCCGGCTAACGCGGACCCGGAAATGAACGTCCTGCGTTGCATCCTTCCCTCCTGATTCAAACCGCATCTCGTCAATCCAGAATACTCCGGAAGAGGGAACTTTCGCGCACCGCGCGTCCTGGGTTATGGCATTGGGTTATGGTTGACAACTTTTTTGGATTGCCAAATAATCGGAAGGCCTTCGAGGATTAAATATTATGAGGTGGCGGCGGAGTTTTCTCGGGCTCGGCGGTGTGGCCGCTCTGGGGCTGGTCGATCAGGCCACTGCGGCACCCCCTCCGTTCCAAAGCGAAAAGAGCAAGTTGAAGATCACCGGCGTGCGGCTGGTTCGCACCCGGCACCGGTACTGGGATGGCGCGCTGGCCTGACCTTTAGACCACTGGCGAGTCAGGTTGCGAGAACCCGCTTTCGGATCTTCCAATCGTGACCGAGCTCTCTGTACCACACGGTCAGATACCGGCCGGCAAACCGGTTCCCGTTCGCAAACGACGCCTCGGAGCGGCCCCATTCAAGATCCTCGTCGATGGAGCCCTCCGACTCGAAATCGGTAAGGATTGAAGCTGCGGATTTGATACCATAACTTCCCAATGGCACGTCGAAAATTAGCGCTCCTCAGCCTATTCGTTCCCGGCGTTCTGCTGGCCCAACCCGCAGCCGCGCCTCTGACCGATATCGCAGCCGCCCAACTCGCCTACACTTTGGCGCACTACACCAAATACGAATACAGGATTCCCATGCGCGATGGCGTGCGTTTGTTCGCCGCGGTCTACGTTCCCAAAGACGCGACGCAAGCGTATCCCATCATCATGCAGCGAACGCCTTACAACGTGGGACCATACGGCGCCGACAACTACAAGACGCAAGTCGGTCCATCCTTCGCCGCCGAAAAAGAGGGCTTCATCTTCGTCTATGAGGATGTGCGCGGCCGCCACATGTCTGAGGGCGTGTTTGTGGACGTGCGCCCGCACAAGACGCATTACGACGGCCCCAAAGACACCGATGAAAGCACCGACACCTACGACACTGTGGATTGGCTGGTCAAGCATGTCCCGAATAACAACGGAAAGGTGGGCATGTGGGGCATCTCCTACCCCGGTTTCTTCGCCGCGCACGGCCTCATCGATTCGCATCCGGCGCTGAAGGCCTCTCTCCGCAAGCCCCCATGGGCGACGTTGGCAACGGCGACGACGGATACCACAACGGCGCGTTCCACCTGGCCGCGAACTTCCGTTTTTACTCCGGCTTCTTGCCCCGCAAGGCCGAGCCGGAGCGGCCGCAGACCACCGTCCCTTTCAACCCTGGAACCATGGACGCCTATGAATTCTTCCTCCGCATGGGTCCGGTGTCGAATGCCAACGAGAAGTATCTCAAACATCAGAGCACCTACTGGGACGACACCATCAAGCACACTTCTTACGACGAGTACTGGCAAATCCGCGCACAGGCGCCACAGATGAAGAATGTCACGCCCGCGGTGATGTGGGTAGGCGGCTGGTTCGATGCCGAGGATCTCGCCGGACCTTTGAAATTGTTCAATTCGCTAGAGAAGAATGGCGCCACCGCTCCCGACACTCTGGTGATGGGCCCGTGGCGCCACGGCGGCTGGGCTCGCGACCGCGGAGATACGTTGGGCAATCTGAATTTCAAGTCCAATACAGCCGAATATTTCCAGGAGAACATCGAGCTCCCGTTCTTTGTTCAAAACCTGAAGGGCAAAGGCGACGGACTAAAAGCCACAGCGGACGGCAAAATTCCCAAGGCCTTCGTTTTTGAGACCGGCCGCAACGAGTGGCATCGCTTCGACACGTGGCCGCCCAACAACACGGTGGCTCGCTCGCTATATTTCGATGCGGACGGCAAACTTTCCTGGACCGCGCCGGCCGTCACCGGCTTTGACGAGTACCTGAGCGATCCCAACAAACCTGTACCTTCAACGAGCGAACTGGCTCCAGGAATGGGCATGCCTGCGGATTATATGACGTTCGACCAGCGCTTCGCCTCCACGCGGCCCGACGTTTTGACTTACGAAACCGAGCCGCTCGACCAGGACGTGACTATCGCCGGACCCATCACGCCCGTGCTGAGAGTATCCACCTCCGGCACGGATTCGGACTTCGTCGTGAAATTGATCGATGTATACCCGGACGATTATCCCGATCCGAATCCGAATCCCAAGGGCGTGTACATGGGCGGCTATCAGCAGTTGGTGCGCGGCGAGCCGTTCCGCGGTAAGTTCCGCAACAGCCTGTCCAAGCCCGAAGCATTCACGCCGGGCAAGGAGGAGAAAATCGAGTTCTGGATGCCGGACGTGTTGCACACGTGCCGCTCGGGTCACCGCATCATGGTGCAGATTCAGAGCTCCTGGTTTCCGCTGGTGGACCGCAATCCACAGCAATTCCTCGATATTCCGAATGCCAAGCCAGCCGATTTCAACAAAGCGATGGAGCGCGTCTTTCGCGGTGGAGCCGACGGCTCGCATCTGACCTTGCTGGTGATGCCATAGGCGCCAGTGTGGCCCGCGCGATAATCACGCTATGAAGCGCGAAGCGGACGGCGCGCCATCGACGCGGCGAAAGGCCGAGGTTCGCAGCGCGCCGGGCTCGTCAAGCTTCTCCCGCCTGGACTAGACGGCGTACGGTCTACTGCCGCAAGAAGGGGCAGAAGGTGACGCCGCGCGTCTGGTTGCGCTATCCCGCGAAGCGTGATACCTGAGTAACGAAAGACGAACCATGCAGCGACGGAATTTTCTGAAGACGGCGGCCGCTAGCGGCGGGTTGACGATTCTGCGCAGCGGGTTGCTGCGCGGCCAGACGGCGCCCAGCAACCGTCTCAATATCGCCCTGGTCGGCGTATGGGGCCGGGGAACGGCGCACTACAATGTAATGCGCAATGAGAACGTGGTGGCGCTGTGCGACGTAAACGATCTTCGCGCCAAAGAGGTGCTCGAAATCTTCCCCAAGGCCAAGACCTATTGGGATTGGCGCCGCATGATGGACCAGAAGGACATTGAAGCGTTGATCATCTGCACGGCCGATCATCACCACGCCTTCATTAGCAACTGGGCCATGAATCGCGGCCTGCACGTTTTCTGCGAAAAGCCCATGGGCATCACGGTGGAAGAGGTGCGCACGCTGCGCGCCAATTATCTGAAGAACCGCGGAAAGATCGCCACCCAGCATGGCACCCAGCGGCACGCCTACCCCAATTTCGAGCGCCTGCGCGAGCTGATTCTGGATGGCGCGGTGGGCGACCTCAAGACGATTCACGGGTGGGACAGCCGCCAGCTTCCGCGCCCGGGTTATCCGCAGGCCGAAGGCAAGGCGCCTGCCTCGCTGCACTACGAGCAGTGGATTGGGCCCTCGCCCCACCATCCCTACAGCCCGCAGTATTTCGGGGGCTCCAGCGGGTTGAACTGCCTGTTCTGGAACATGTATCGCGATTTCGGTGTGGGCCAGATGGGCGATATGGGGGCCCACACCATGGACCTGCTGTGGAACTCGATCGATGCCGGTGCGCCGACGGCGATTGAGGTGGATCAGGAAGCAAGCGACAAGTTCAATTCCGATATCACGCCAGTGAAATTGAAGGTTTCATTCGAGCACCCCGCCAACCAGTGGCGCGCGCCGGTGACGGTGGTGTGGTACCAAGGCGGGCTCAAGCCCAATCCACCGAAGAATTACATCGACATGCAGAAGATCCCCAACGGTGTCATCTTCGAAGGCACCAAGGGAAGCATTCTGGCCGACTTCACCACCCGCGCCATCATTCCCAACAACGACGATGGCGACCTGACCTATTACAAGCGGCGCTCGAAGAGCGAGGTGTTGCCACTGATTGAAGGCACCGGGCAGGTTACGCAGGGATCGCGCCCGGCAGCCCAGCGCGGCAACCCAGCGCCGCTGCCCCCAGGCTTCACCGCCATGCCCAGCGCCGAGCCGCAGGCCAACGGATTCCCCGCAATCCAGTTCCTGGAAGGCGGCTTGCCCGCCGCAATCGGCTTGCCTAATACCGATGTGCGGCAGATCTTACAGGCCGAAGAGGCAGGCCGCGGCCCGAACCTGGGCGGCAGCCTTTTCCAGATGGATTGGATTGATGCCTGCAAGGGCAAGAACAACAACGTCACTCACGGCACCAGCAGCAAGACGCACTGCGACTTCGATTATTCCGGTTCGATGATGGAGCAGATGTTGCTCGGCCTGGTGGCGCACCGCGCCGGCAAGCGTCTGGAGTACGACCCGGCGACGGGACGCGTGACCAACGACAACGCCGCCAACGATTGGCTGAAGCGCAGTTACCGCGCGGGCTGGACGCTCAACGGATGACCGCGGAAACTCGCGCGATTCGGTCTTGCGACAGGCGATCCCGCCCGGCACCGTCTAGCGCCGCGTGGGAAGGCCGACGCGGGCGCCGGGTCTGGGAAGCGTGATCGGACCAAACCCGGCTCGAGTATCACGAATCAGACTGAAGAGTCTTTGAGTGGAGGTTCCCATGGGCTGTCAATCAACGACTGCGCGCCGTCGCTTCCTGCAAACTGCGGGGGGCGCGCTATTGCTCAGGCCGCAAACGGTGTTTGGGTCGCAAGCCAATTCGACGGTCGAAGTGGGGCTGGTGGGCTGCGGAGGGCGCGGCAACTGGATCGCACCCTTCTTCCCCGAACATGCCGGTTCCCGCGTGGTGGCGGTGGCGGACGTGATCAGGAGTAGGCTCGATTCCACGCGCGAGAAGTTGCAGGTGAATTCGGACCGCGCATACTGGGGCCCGGACGCTTACCGCGAGCTGGCGCAATCCAAGCTCGATGCGGTGGTGATCGAGACGCCGCCGTATTTCCATCCGGCGCACGCCGCGGCGGCAGTGGATGCGGGCAAGCACGTCTTCTGCGCCAAACCGGTAGCAGTGGATGTTCCGGACAGCAAGAGCTTCTTGGCCAGCGGGCAGAGGGCGCACGGCAAGGGCCTGAGCTTCTGGGTCGATTTTCAGAGCCGCGCCCGCCCTGTGTTTCAGGAGGCGGTTACGCGCATCGAACGCGGCGACATCGGGATGATCGCCATGGCCCAGATCTTCTACTATGCCAACCGGCCGTGGGTGGACCGTTCGACTTCCGACATGGACCCCGGGCAAAAGCGGATCGTCAACTGGCTGGGCGACCGCGTGATCAGCGGGGACATCATCGTGGAGCAGAACGTACACGTTCTGGACATGGCGAACTGGTATCTTGAGGGCCACCCGCTAAAGGCAATTGGCGCAGGCGGACGGACCAACTGGGTCGGGACCAAGAGTGACACGGGCGACGCCTGGGACCACTTCGCGGTCACCTTCTGGTACCCGGGTGAGGTCCATGCCACGTTCAGTTCGCACCAGCTCACTGGCAGGTTCTCCGACCTGTGTGTGCGCTGCTTTGGCCTGAAAGGCTGCGCCGACACGCATTATGGCGGGCTGGTCCGGATTGTAAGCGACGATCCGGACAGGACCTGGATCGGCGCGGAGAAGGACGACACCTTCACAGCCGGCTGCGTCACCAACATCCAGAACTTCGTTCAGAGCATCCAGACGGGGAAGCCGATCAACAATGCCGCTACGGCTGTCGAGAGCAACCTCACCGGCATCCTTGGCCGGACGGCCGCTTACCGCGGAGGCGTGGTGACCTGGGACGAAATGATGACCTCCGCGGAGAAATGGGAAGTCCGCCTCAAACTCAAGTGGTAACGGAGAACCTCATGGCAAGGATCAGTCGTCGCACTCTGCTGCAATTTGCCGCGTTCGCCGGCCTCGGCGGGCGCTTCGCTGGCGGCGCTGCCCGCAATTTCTCCATCGGCGTTACGGACTGGAACCTGAGACTTGGCGCCAATCCGGACGCGCTGCCGCTGGCGGCGCGCATCGGCTTTGAGGGCGTCCAGGTTTCGTTCGGCAGGCGCATCGTCAACGACAGGTTGCCCCTGGACGATCCCCAGATCATTTCCAAGTATCTGAGTCTCTCCAGCGAACACAAAATTCCGATCAACGGAACCTGCGTCGATAAGCTCCACGACAATGGGCTGAAGAGCGACAGACTCGCCATCAAGTGGGTGCTCGATTCGATCCGGCTCACGAGCGCGTTGAAGACCAAGGTGCTGCTTCTTCCGTTTTTCGGGAAATGGGCCATTCAGAACCAGGACGAAGCAAATGCGGTGGCCGATGCCCTGGGCGAGGTAGCGCCCGAGGCGGAGAAGGCCGGGGTTATCCTGGCGCTCGAGGACACGATCTCAGCCGAGGACAACGCGCGGATCATGGACCGCACGAAGTCGAAAAATGTGTCCGTGTATTACGATATCGGGAATTCGGCCGCGGCCGGCTTCGACGTGGTGAAAGAGATTCGCTGGCTGGGTAAGGACCGGATCTGCCAGTTCCATTTGAAGGACAACCCTTACTACCTGGGGGAGGGGACCATTTCTTTCCCGCGAGTGATCCAAGCCATTCGGGATATCGGCTTCACAGGGGCTGCGAACCTCGAGACCGACACACATGCGGGATCTACCGTGGAGGCGGATATGCGCAAGAACCTGGCCTACATCCGCCAGGTGATCGGTTAACCGGCGGGGGCGCGCGCTTGAACGTAGCGCGCCATCGACCGGTGGGAGCGGCGAATGTCGACGAACCACGGCGTTGAGCTCCTTCCATGGCGAATGCGGCGAGGATTGTCGAGTCCAGCGCGCCGTGCACTTCTTGCCGCTTGCGCCGCTGTTCGACGGCCCACGGTCAACTGCCCCCGGCGCTTCGTTCGATAATCGATAGGAGATGCCCTCACGAACTTCGCAGGAACAGTTCGATCGCCAGGCGGCCCAGTACAACGCGCAGTGGAATGCGTGGAACGGCGAATCGCTCGCGTGGCTCATCGAACACGCGCACTGCCGGCCTTCGCACAGGTGGCTGGATGTAGCCACTGGCACCGGTTTTACGGCGGTGGCGTTCGCGCCCCTCGTGGCGGAGGTGACCGGCCTGGACATTTCTGCGGCTATGCTGCGGGAAGCTCGTGGCCGAGCACGGTCGGCTGGGCTTGCCAACCTGGTCTTTGAGACCGGGGCGGCGGAGTCTCTTCGCTTCCCGTCAGACGGCTTCGACGGCGTGGTTTGCCGCGTGGCGGCCCACCATTTCCTTTCCGTGCCGAAGTTCGTTGCGGAGGCTTACCGGGTGCTGCGGCCGGGCGGGCGGCTGTTGGTGGCCGATTCCGCCGAACCGGATAGCGCGCCCGAAGTGGATGTCTGGCACAACCAGGTCGAGGCTCGGCGCGACGGCTCGCACGTCCGCAACTACACTGCTGCGGAATGGCGTGGCTTTGTCACTGGCGCCGGGTTCGTGCTGGAGGAGCTGGATCAGGTGCGCGAATCCGTGCCGATCACCATGCGGGCGTGGCTCAGAAAGGGCGGCTGTCGCGGGGAGGCCGCAGCCGAGGTGCGCCGCCAGTTCCTCGAGGCGCCGGCGGAGGTGGCGCGGACATTCTCCATCACCCGAATGCCGGACGGCGACATCAGCTTCCAGTGGGTCTGGATCGCCCTGTCGGCGAGAAAGCCGCGCTAAACGGCTCCCTTCACGGATCTCCAGAACCCAGGCCTCCTGCGCCGGGGCTTTGGCAATGGTGCGCCCACATCAGTAATCGTGCGAACCTGGCCCACGTTGAACGGGTGCTAGCTGACTTCCAGTTGCGGCCCGGCGCGCAACGTGGGCGCCCAGGTCCGCAAAGGCGGCCTATCCGGTCGGTACGGGTGACGTGGGAGTATCTCATTTCAAGCGGGTTGTCTGACAGCTATCCGTCCCCCCTTCCATCCTTCGTGGCTTTGCTTCCGTGCCTCCCGGCACCGGCAGCGCGGCAATCAGGCGCACCATGCTCCGAACAACCGCCGCGTGAGTTGGATCTCTGCCAGAAGCAGCCAGTGATAGCGGCGCCTACGCGCACTCACTCACTCCCTCACTCACCACTAACTAAAGAAATCAATAAAGATATAACTATATAAATACGTGTCTAGCCAGTGCTGCCCGGCGTGCTAAGTCACTAATAACAGTACTAACTAGCGAGTCCGTCGCTATTGTTACTACGGCTATTACGGCAAGTATTATTCGAGATATTACAAGCAGTCCAAGGAGTAGGTGGCACAAACGCAATTGGGGGACCTTGCAACCCTGGGGAGTCCTCGCAGGGGAATGCAGCTACCGTCCAGCTTTACGGAATCGGGGATCGGCGGGCGAATCATTGTCAGATATGCCCGACCGTTTGGCTGGCACGCTTTCCGAGCCGAGGACAGTTCTAGCAAATGTAACCCCTTCACAGAGTAGCTTCTCCGTCACAACGGGCCTATGAATATCACAACGGAAGCATGCAAGCCCTTGTCGCTTGCGGATCTATTACTATTCCACGATCTCGGGGATGGGATTTCTTGGCATCTTCCTATCGTCTACTCCCTCGTGGTCGGGACCGACGCCAAAGTGATACTCGACCTGGGGCTCGGACGCACAACCGGTGCGATTCGAGCCGCTGCTATCCGCACTGGCGGAACAGTCAATACGTGTGACTTTGACAGTCGCCGATTCCAGGGTCTGCTGTCCGAACAGACCGCCTCGTGGAGGTTGTTCTTGGAGCCGTCGAAGTCTTTCTTAGACCGTTTCGAAGGGCCGATTGATTTCGTGATGCACGACGCGGCGCATGACTATGAGCACGTCAGGGCTGATCTGATGGCGATCCTCCCTAAGATGCGGCGCTTCGGCTCGGTCTGTGTTCATGACACACAACAACCGGACCTGCATGGAGACATGCTCGGAGCAATCCACGATGCGGTACAGCATCACAGCGTGTCCATAGTCAATTTGCCCTTCGGTTCCGGGCTGGCGATCATTCGAATTGAGGAGAGCGCCTTTCCGTCAATAGAGCCGCGGTCCGGCTCACTTAGTGACGGCCGATCCGATACGACCCTGGTAGCGTTCCCGATGACGACTCAGCTCCCGCAGGGACGAAAATATGGAGGGTTCTGAGGCGCTTGCACCTCAGCTGGCTAGTCGTGCTCGCGGTACGGTGTCTACCTATCGCACCGTCGACTCTTCTCATCGTCCGCCGAGGGGCCCCGACGACGAACGCCCTGCCCGCGGGTCGGTGAAGGTAATCAACGCAAATGCTGTCTATCTTATTAGTGCTCGCGAACACCTTAGCGGTGGCCTTCGCGGCGATGCTGCTGCGGCGCACGACTGGGGTCCTAATTGATTTGACATGGCCAATACTGTTTGGTTTTTGGTGAACTATTCGCTCAAGCCAATCTTACTGTCCCAAGCGCACAGCACGTTCGCCGCGTATTCGACATACAGGAGTTTTCCCGCGTTCGACGCGCCCGAAGTCCACCATGCACTCGGACTTGGCCTGCTTTTCATTGGCGTCTTCGTGTCCGTCAGGGTGTTGCTGGTGCGCTGGTGGCAGAAACGAAGCGCTTCAAACTTCCATGGCATCGCGATTGTGAATGTCTCCGTGTACCGCCGATTGGCTGGCGCGCTTTTGATTTGCCTTCCCCTCGGGTTCGTAGGCTACCTACGCGAAACGAATTGGAACGGCTCTTTGTCTAGTCTGCTTCTAGGGCAAGCGCGGTTCCATATTCTGGGCCAGCATCAGGGACTCGGCTACTACATGTTGTTAATGATGCTAGGGACGATTGGCTATCTTCTGAGTGCGATCGCATGGGCCCTCTCAGGGGACCACAGCCGAAGAAGGGCGCAACGACAATTCGTGGCCGGGGCTACTGTGAGCCTCTGCGTGTTCTGGCTGTTCGGGGAACGCTCAGCCATGATTTGTTCGATGTACATAGTCGCTTTTGCCGTGATGCTGCGCCGTGCGATCTACCGGGTTTGCCTCAAAAAGAGAAGACACAAGCGAGTAGTGTTGGCTACTGCGGCGACCCTTTTTCTTTCGGTGATGTTTGCTGGACCCTTAGGCGTCGTCCTTAAGAACGAAGGAAGCGACTCCGCGCGGATGGCGGCGCTCGCGCTGTCACCCTGGGACGCGTATGAGATTACTGTATTCGCATGCGCGAATTTCGGACTGGGCAAGACCAGCGGTTCTTCCTACCTGGAGGATGTCGTGTGGACGTACGTCCCACGTGTTTTCGTCCCCGACAAGCCGACCCGATACGGAATCTACGGCGTCCCTGGACGAGAAAAGGCCCAAATTATCGATGATTATCGCAACGCTGCAATAGGCAAAATGCAGCGGCATTTGTCGGAGGGCGCTATTGTAGAAGAGGAGTTGGATGATCTAAGAAAGGGATTCGAGATTGGGCACGGGCATTATCCAGATTCGCGCGCATGGGTGTATTTAGGTGGCCTAGCCTCGATTTCCACGTCACCCCGCTGAGCGCCCGAGTTTGTCAAAAAGCCTTCCAAATGGGCCGTATTGCGATGCTTTGTGTTAGATATATACAGTACTAATAATAAGATTATGTGAGCCTAATAATAAGATTATGTGAGCGCTATCCAGGCAGGTTTGTGAAATGTCCATTCACGCTCCCGCCGTCACCTTACGCATGCTGTGGCCTCTCTACTGGTGGTTTGCACTTAGCGGCCTCTTTTCTCTCTAAACATATTGACTACGCCATGTTTCGGTAGCACCATCGAGATATGGAGTCTAGCACAGCGAATCAGATAACGACACCCGGCAACCAGGACTTCTTCCTCTCCCCTCAGTTCCCCATGCAGCGCCAGTATGAAGCCCTCCGTGCTTACCTCGTCGAGGACGAGCCCTCCGCCGACGTCGCCCGCCGCTTCGGCTATTCCCCCGGCGCCTTCCGCGTCCTGTGTTATCAGTTCCGCCACGACCCTCTAAAACGCGCCTCCTTCTTCCGTCAGCCGCAACGCGGTCCGCAATCTTCTCCCGCCCGCGATCGCGTCCGTGATTTGGCGGTGGCCATGCGCAAACGCAATCTCTCGGTCTATGACATGCAACGGGAACTCGCTGCCGCCGGCCACACCATCAGCGTCAACTCCCTCACCGTCTTGCTCCGGGAGGAAGGCTTCGTCCGTCTTCCCCGCCGCACCGACGACGAACGCCCGGCTACCGTGAAGCCGGAGGTCGCCGACGTCGCCGATGTGTGCGCCACTTAGATCTGTCCCCCTGTTTCCTTCCGTACCCCTTTAGCCGGTCTGTTCCTGTTTCTGCCTTTGCTGGATCGCATCGATCTGCAGGCCGTCGTCTGCGCGGCGCGCTTGCCCAGTTCGCAGATGATCCCCGCCGCCCAGGCGGTCCGCAGTCTCCTGGCCCTCAAGCTGATCGGCGCCGAGCGCAAAAGTCACGTCATGGACTTGGTGACGGATCAAGCCATCGCGCTGTTTGCGGGAATCAACGTGGTTCCCAAACGCTCCTACCTGGCGGCTTATTCCTCACGCATCGATCACAAGGTCTGCTTGCGCTTCATGGAGGCTTGGCTGGAACAGGTCGAGCGGGCCGGCTTGCCCCATGGCTCCTCTTTCGACCTGGACTTTCATAGCGTTCCCGCCAACTCCGATCAGGAACCCCTGGAAAAGCACTATGTTTCCAGCCGCAGCCGCTCGCAGAAGGGAATCCTGGTCTTCCTGGCGCGCGATGCCGAACAGCGGGTTTTGCGCTATGCCAACGCCGGTGTGACGAAAAGCGAACAAGCCGACGAGATTCTCCAGTTCGTCCGGTTCTGGATGAAGCACACCGGCCGCCCCCCCGCCGAACTGGTTTTCGACTCGCAACTCACCACCTGCCAGAAACTTTCGGAGTTAAATCGCGAAGGCATCTGCTTCCTCACCCTGCGCCGACGTTCGGAGAAGATGTTGCGCGAGATCTACAGTCAACCGGATTCCGCCTGGCAGCGGATCAGCTTGCCAGCGCTGACCCGCATTTATCGCAATCCCAAAGTACTGGAGACTCGCGTAACCCTTCCCGGCTACGAGGGAGAACTCCGCCAGTTGACCATAATGGAACTGGGACACGAGGAACCGACCGTCTTGTTGACCAACCACCGCAAACTCGGGCCGGTCGAACTGGTGACGCGCTACGCGCAACGCATGCTTATCGAAAACGGCATCCTCCGAGGCCGTCCCGTTCTTCCCTATCGACGCGCTCTCCAGCATGGTCGGGATGAAAGTGGATTTCGACATGCAACTGACGCTCGCGGCCAGTTCGTTGTACCGCATGATGGCCCAGCGCATCGGTCGGGAGTACAGCCACTCCCAGGCCAAAACTGTCTTTCGCAATCTGTTGGATCTGTCCGGCAAAGTGGAGGTCACGGCAGACTCTGTTGTGGTGACGCTGGACAAGCGCGCACACAATCCCTATCTGGTCGCTTCTGGCCTGGCCGATCAGCCCACACCGATGCCCTGGTTCGGCGACAAGAATCTGATCATTCAATTTGCCTAAGTCGTGACGTCATCGCTCAACACCCCATTCCCGTTACTAAATTATTACGCGTGGAAATCGAGGCTAGCATATAAGATGCTGGGTGCAAGACTCCTGAGATCAAGAACACGATTGCGTAGCTGTGGTACGCCGTCAGCAAAGCGCCGACCAGCAGGTTGAAGAGCATCCCGCCAAACGATCCGACTGCCCCGAGCAACCCCGAAACCGAACCGACCGTCGTCGAAGGGAACATATCCGCCGCCAAGGTCTGCAATATGGTTGACCAGAACTGGTGTCCAAACATCGCCATGCTGAAAAACACGATCACCAGACTGAGCGGAGACTCGGAGATCAACAGCGAAGTCGGCATCAAAGACGCGCTGATGCCGAGCGCGATCTTACGCGAGACGTCGAGGCTCAGGCCCCGTCGAATGAGGAAACTGCTCAGCCAGCCGCCCACGAGACTTCCGGCACCTGCAAAGGCGTACGGAATCCAGGCATAATAGCCGATTTCGTTGATATTCAGATGCCGCACATCAGCTAGATACTTCGGCAGCCAAAAAATGAAAAAGTACCATGCGGAATCGGAGAGGAATTTGGCGCCGCAAAGACCCCAGACTTGGTGGAAACCGAGCAGGCTCAACCAGGGAATGCATGGTCCGGCCTTCTCTGCTATAGGTAACGAGTTCTCGATATACTCCCACTCCCCCTGCGTGATCAGCCTGTGCTTTCCTGGCACTTCATAGAGGCGGAGCCATGCAGGCACCCACACCAAGCCAAGAACGCCAGTGATGAAGAAAACCCATCGCCAGTTCAGCCACAGTACGATGCCTGCAATCATTGGTGGCGCGATCAGCGCGCCCACGCTCGAACCAGTATTAAAAAGGCCGAAGGCGAAGGACCGCTCGCGAGCGGGGAACCATTCCGAGACGGCCTTTGCCGATCCCGGGAATCCGCCGCCTTCTCCGACGCCCAGCAGAAAGTGTGCCGTGCCGAGTCCCAATACTCCGGTCACCAGGCCATGCATCATGTTCGCCAAGGACCACCATGCGATCATTACCGCATAGCTGGCGCGCGTACCGAGCACATCTAGGATTCTCCCGCCGCCTGCATACATCAATCCGTATGCGAGCAGAAACAGAGACTGCAATTCGGAAAACTGACGGTCGGTTAACGGAATGCTCTTTTGCAGCTCGGTGACGACAACCGGGAGGTTTTGGCGGTCCAGGTAGTTGAGAGCGGTTGCAGCGGCCAGTAGGCCCGCAATCCACCAGCGGAGATTTGGGACCCGGGTCATCGCGCCGCCGCCAGCCTGGCTACGTCACGCATAATGTGCTTGGTCATTGCCATAGGCAGAGTGGATTCAGATGAGTGAGGGCCGCGCCTCCGCAATTTCTTGCCGCAGGAGATCCAGTTTCCCCGTTAGAAACCGTGCGGCCTGAGCCGCCGCCTGGTCCGGGCCCGGCTTCGGCAGGATCTCCGCCGTCAGGTAGCCATCGTAGCCGATGCGGGCAATGCCCCGGAGGATTTCGTCGAATGGCATGTGTCCCCACCCGGGCGCCAGCCGGTTGCTGTCCGCGACATGGATGTAGGTAATGTAATCTTTCGCTGATTCGAATGCCTCCTGAAACGAAGCGTCTTCGATGTTCATGTGGAAAAGGTCCGGCATGAGCTTGACACACGGTCGCCCGGATCCTTTGACGATCTCCAGCCCTTCCGCGCAGTTGTTGATGAAGTTGATTTCGTAGCGGTTCACGGGCTCGACGATCAGCTCCACGCCGGCCGCCTCGGCCACATCTGCGCATTGGCCGAGGCAGCTCAGGTATCTCTCCCTGGCGATCGCGATCGTTTCGCCCTCGTGGATCAGTCCGCGCACGCGACCGGTATTCACCTTCGCGCCGAACTCCGCTGCCAGGCGGATCATACCGATAATGCGCTCCACGGCTGCCTGGCGAATGTCGGCATCGGGGTGCGTGAAATAGAGACGGTCCGCCGCGAACACCTGCCCCGAGGAAATGCACGGGATCTCCAGGCCCGTGGCCGCCAGCCGGCGCTTCATCTTCGGTACATCCACTTCGTCGCCCCTGAGAAGCGCGAGCTCGACCCCGTCGTAGCCGAGTTGCGCGGCCCGTTCGACGCAGCGGCAAAGGTCGTCCCTAAAGACAACGAATGCGCTCGGCGGAGCGGCGGGACCGGCTACGGCGATTCCGATCTTCATTTCGCACCTCCTCCCGCCAGGCTCAGCGCCTCCGCTTCGATGTGGTCAGCAGAGATCCCGTATTTGTACAGAAGAGCCATGTAGTCCCCGGATTCTGTGAACGTGTCGTGAATTCCGATAAACCGCATCACGGCTGGTGCGAAGGCCGCCAGGGTCTCCGCGACGGCGCTGCCCAGACCTCCCTTGATTGTGTGCTCCTCCACAGTCAAGACCTTTCCGGTCTTGCGGGCGGACGCGATCACAGCGCCGCTGTCGATGGGCTTGATGGTCGAAACTTCTAGGAGATCCACCGACACGCCGCGCCGCGCCAGACGTTGAGCGGCTTCAATGGCCATGGAGGTCGGCACACCGCAGACCGCAATCGTGACGTCATTTCCATCCTGGACTTTGCGAATTCTGCCAAACTGAAGCGGCGGCGCATCTTCGAAGAGAACAGGCGTGGCATTTCTGCAGATACGAATGTAAGTGGGACCACTCCGCTGCAACGCCAGCTCGAGTGCTTGGCGTAGTTCAATGGAATCGGCCGGCACGATCACGGCCATGTTCGGCATTGCGCGCATGATCGAGACATCGAGAATCGATTGGTGGCTGGCGCCATCATAAGAATCCGAGAGCCCGGCGTAATTTCCGCCAAGGATCACGGGCAGGTTGCTATAGCAGATGATATTTCGGACCTGGTCCGCTGCCTTGAGCGTCAGGAACACCGCAAAAGTGCTGACGACTGGCCGCAGGCCACACGTGGCCAAGCCAGCCGCGATGTCCACCATGTTCGCTTCCGCGACTCCGACATTGAAGAAGCGGCCTGGATGTTTCTTGCCGAAACCTGCGGTGCGGGTACTAGTGGCGACATCCGCGTCGAGAACCACCATTTCCGGGTGTTCTGGGGCCAAGGCGAGGAGAGCTTCGCCGAAAGCATTGCGCATCGCAACGGAAGTCAGGGTCATAGGTCTTGCTCCAACTCGCTCAGCTTCGTAAGGAGTTCCGGGCGAGCTTTCGCGTAAGTCAAATCGTCAACCACGGATCCGTGCCAATATGCAGTGTCTTCCATAAATGATACGCCCCGCCCCTTGTGGGTGTTGTAGATCACTGCAACCGGCCACTCGCTTTGCTTCTTGATCCAGTCCATGGAATCGAGGACTTCCACCGCGTCGTGGCCGTTGTAACAAACCGGCGCGACATTCCAGTTGAACGCGCGGAATTTCTCCGGCAGGGGGTCCATTGGCATGATTTCGTCGCTCGGGCCGTCGAGTTGGACCTTATTGTAGTCGACCAGCGCGACCATTCTTTCCGGCTTGAATTTCGCCGCAGCCATGATGCCCTCCCACGTCTGCCCTTCGTTGAGGTCGCCGTCGCCGATCAAGACGTAGCTCCAGTACGTCTTCTTCAGCAACCGTGCCGCCAGCGCCATCCCGAGCGCGACGGACATGCCGTGGCCCAAAGAGCCTGTCGACATCTCCACGCCGGGGGTCTTGCGCATGCACGGATGCCCCTGCAAACGGCTATTGAGCTGCCGAAAAGTGGCCAGTTCCTCGCACCCGAAATAGCCGCGGCTGGCCAGCACCGTATACAACATGCACGATGAGTGCCCCTTGCTGATCACCAGCCGGTCGCGGTCGGGCCACGCGGGATCATCGGGTCTGACGTCCATCACGTCGAAGTAGAGCGCGACCAGCAGCTCGGCGGCTGATGCGGCGCCTCCCCAATGCCCGGTACCCTTGTCGTGCAGGATATCGAGCACCACGATCCGGAATTCCTGCGCCAAGTACTGCAGCATCGCAGCCTTCTTCTTTCGGTTCTTTTCCCGGAGCACAGCCTGGACATCCAGGCGTGTTTCGGCAGCTAAAGTTGCCATATCAAATTCCTGGTTACGTGCAACCAGCCGCGTCAGCGCGGCTCGATGTTCCGGATGACGTCCAAATTTCCGTGCGGTGCAGCCAGTAGCCTGCAATCGCGGTGGTTGGCGTCATGGTCCGCTCATTTGTTTTTGAATCAATTCCCGCTGGATGGCCAAGGCTATCTGGAGATGTTCACGCATCGCCCGGCCGGCACCATGCGCGTCCCTCGCCGCCACACATTCCAGGATACGGCGGTGCGTGGGCATGACCCGCTCGAACAGCCCATGTTCGTTTGCGACGAGCGTCCGGACCTCGGCCATCAAATCGCGGATGGTGTCCAACAACAAGGCGAGAAGCGGGTTGCGGGTGGTTTGGCCCAGGCGGCGGTGGAACTCGGCATCCTTGGCCGCGAACTGCTGTGGGTCGGCCGCGGCTGACTCCATTTCGGCGGTAATGCGGCGAAGGTCTTCCACGTCGGCATCACTCACCCCTTCGGCGGCAGTCTCGGCGTTCTCCACTTCCAAAATCAGCCGAACTTGGTGCAGATGCTCGATCGTCACTACTTCCCCGCAGGTGCGCAGCAACAGAGTCAGGGGCTTGACCACCTGTTCACGTTCAATAGCACGCACGGAGGTGCCGATGCCGTGTCGGGTCTCGAGCAGCCCCATCGTGCCCAGAATGCGCACGGCTTCCCGAACAACAGTCCGGCTCACACCAAGCCGTTCAGAGAGCTCGCGCTCGGCGGGCAGCTTGGTGGCGACGCCAAGGCGCCCTGCGAGGATTTGGTCTTCGATATGCCTAACGACCCGGTCGACGAGATCCGGTTTCCCTCTCAGCACCCGGAAGCGCGCCTTTGGAGGGCGCTTGTTCTCGCTCGAGACTTTCAGGTGTGGCTTCACCCTAATGATTGTAGAGGTGGGCGAGCCCAAAAGTCAACCCATAAAGGTGAGAGGTTTGAGGTCTGACCTCTTATTAAGCCTTTTAGAATCCGTTTGCTAATGCAAATTCGGATGTTTCCACTTGACAGCCTATGCGATTGCGCGTAAACTTTTTGTTTATCGTGCAACCTGTGGCGAGCCAGGAATCTCCTGCCGTGCTTCTGGGTCCAAATGACAGACCCGAGCGGCGCCGTGATCAGCGGAGCCAAGATCGTGATCACGCACGTGGAAACCAACACGGTAGAGGTTGTGTAAGGCATGTTAGGATCGCAGTGGTCGTTGCGGCCCTCGGCATGCATCTGCGGCGGTTTGTTCGTCGTTCAGTTCTCCGACGACTAGGTTGTCGTACGAGACACGCGGCGGACTGGCGGGAGGAAGAAGCAGGAGCGATCATGACGAACATAGATAGGTGCTTCCGGGTTACGTTGCTGCTTTGCGCGGGCTTGGCGGCGCAGGCAGCCGAGCCCGTGCTGGTGCCCCAGGTTGACGGGGCGTGGTGGCAGGTCGCGGGCGATCCCGACTTGGGCAAATTCACCACGCCAAAGCAGCAGCCGGTGGATTTTTCTATCTGGCAAGCCACAGATGGAACTTGGCAACTGTGGTCCTGTATCCGAAGTACGGCCTGCGGAGGCAAGACTCGCCTGTTTTATGGCTGGGAGGGAGCCAAGCTGACCGACAAAGATTGGCAGCCAAAGGGCATCGTCTGGCAGGCCGATCCGAATTTTGGGGAGACCGAAGGCGGGGTGCAGTCTCCCTTCGTGACGAAGTTCGGCGTGGAGTACTACCTGTCCTATGGCGACTGGGAGAACATCTGTCTGGCTCGGAGTTTCGACGGCAAGACTTTTGCCCGGTGGCTGATGCCCAACGGAAAATCGGGGATGTTCTCCGAGGGCCTTGGTGCCCAGACGCGCGACCCGATGCTGCTGCGCATCGGCAATCGCTATTACATGTACACCACCGCTAATCCGAAGCAGATCGGCGCGGATTACGTGCGGACCTCGACGGATCTTCGTCACTGGAGCGCCACGAAAAAAATCGCCTTTGCGGGGGCGGCGGGAACCGGTCCATACACGGCGGAGTGTCCTTTCGTCTATTTCCATAAAGCGTCAGGCTACTACTACCTGTTCCGCACGCAGCATTACGGGGAGAATGCCCAAACTAGCGTGTATCGTTCGAAAGATCCGACATACTTCGGCGTGAACGACGACCACTACCTGATCGGCACGATTCCGTATGCCGCACCGGAGATCATAGAATACGAGGGCCAAACGTATATTGGAAGCCTGGTATCGAGCTTGAAAGGGATTCAGGTTGCCAAGCTGAAATGGGCGCCGAAGCAGTAAGCCCGCCACTGCTGTGCAGACGGACGTGGAGGTATGGCAGCAGAAGATAACATGACAAACATACAGCCGTGCTTGAGAGTAAAGATCCTTGCAATGGCCGACCACATGATGTATTCTGTTGCTACATTTTAAGATCTGAAACGTTTAAATCCGGGCCCTGAACCAGCGAGGAAACCTTAGTGTTCAGGTGTTAGGAAAAGAGGTAAGGGCAAATGCAGCACATAAGTTCGAAGTCGGTGTTTTGCACAGTTGTTCTTTTTTCTGCCATATGCTCATATGGCCAGGCGGTTAACGCTACTCTCCTTGGTACCGTTACGGACAGCACGGGTGGCGTGGTCGGCCTCGCAAAAGTGACCACCACTGAAGTTAATACCGGAATCACGCGCTTCGGCCAAACTAACGAGAGTGGGAACTACACGTTCGCTACTCTATCTCCGGGCAAGTACGCTGTCGACATCGAGGCGGCCGGCTTTAAGAAGGAAACGCGCCAAAATATCGACGTGATCGTCAACACCAGCACGCGCGTCGACGTTCAATTGCAGCCCGGCAGCCTGAGCGAAAGCGTCGTGGTGACCGCCGCGCCGCCGTTGCTTCAAACCGACCGCTCCGATACCGGAGCCAAGATCGAGAGCGTAGAGGTAGCAGACCTGCCGGTCGCGACTAACCGGAATTTCCAGAGTTTACTCAACCTGGTGCCGGGGACCACGCGAGCTGTGTTCCAGGGCTCGCAGTTCACCAATGCCGTAAGCACGGTGCAAACCGAGGTAAATGGCCAACCGTATATGGCCAACAGCTTTATGATCGAAGGCATCGACGACTCCACGCGAGACATGTCATTGGAGATGATCATCCCGCCGATCGAGGCTATTCAAACCGTCGACGTTTCGACAAGCAACTTCGAAGCGGAACTCGGTGGTGCCTGCGGCGCGGTCACCAACATACAACTGAAATCCGGCACCAACAGCTTCCACGGCGCGGCGTACGAGTTTCTCCAGAACACCGATTTAGATGCCCGCAGCTTCTTCAATCCTACGGTTGCCGCCGTGCATTACAACTACTTCGGGGCCAACATCGGCGGGCCAATTAAGAAGGACAAGATCTTTTTCTTCGTCGATTATCTGAGGATCGCGGATCACGAGGCCAACGCGAACCTCGGGACTATTCCGTCGATGCCCTTCCACCAAGGCGATCTGAGCGCCGCGCCCACGGTCATCTACAACCCGTTCTCGGGCAACGCCGACGGAACCGGCCGCACGCCGTTCTCGAACAACCAGATTCCTGCCAGCCTGATCAATCCCGTGTCGGCAGCCCTTCTCGGGCTTATGTCAGCGCCGAATCAGCCGTTCAACGCCAGCGCACCGAACAACAACTACTTCGCGCTTTTGCCGTTCACTAAGGACTCGAACTCTGCCGACGGCATCATCGACGCCAACGTCTCGGACAAAGACGTTCTCCGGGCGCGCTTCAGCTTTTCGCGGCCGGTTACTTTCCAAGCGCCACTCTTTGGCATGGCTGGCGGGTTTGCACCGACGACTGTCTCGACGTTGGCGTCCAACTCCAAGAACGGCTTCGAGGGCAGCGGCTGGCAAAAGACTTACAGCGGTGGCATCAACTACGACCGGATTTTCTCTTCGACGCTGGTGGCCGAGTTACGCGCCGGTGTCGCGTATTTTCACCAGATAGCTCAGAACTCCGACTACGGCATGACCGACTCTACGAACATTGGTATTCCGGGTATCAACACAAGCCCATTCACGAGCGGCATGACAACGATTACGCTCGGCGGCGGATTCTCCAGCCCGATGCTCGGTTATGCTTCCAGCCTGCCGTGGGACAGAGGGCAAACACGTATCGATTTAGTCAACACGTGGACCAAGACTGTCGCCAATCATACCATCAAGTGGGGCGTCGTGTTAGGCCGCATTCGGGACGACTACCTCCAGGGGTGGACATACGGCGTGCGCGGCCTGTTCACTTTTGCGGAAGCACAAACCTCGATTTCGGGCGCCAAGACCGGCTTCGGAAACGATTTCGCCAGCTTCTTGCTGGACCAGCCGAGCTCGGTAGGCCGCGATATAGTGTCATCCTACCCGGCTTCGCGTTGGTGGACTTTCTCCGCCTTCGCTCAGGATAAGTGGATAGTCACTCGCAAGCTCACCCTGGATCTCGGGGTGCGGTGGGAATTTTACCCGCCCCCCACGCCGCACTTCCCCGGCGGCTTCTCCGACTACAATCCTGCCAATAACACGGTCGTGGTCGCCGGCATCGGTGGCAACGCGATGAACCTGGGTATGGAGACGCGGTACAAGTACTTCGCGCCGCGCTTGGGCGTCGCCTATCGTTTGACGAGTTCCACGGTTTTGCGCATGGGTTTCGGAATAAGCTATACGACGTTCCCAACCAATAACTACGCCTACGACTCTCCGATAAAGGCGACGCCAGATTTCGTGCCAGCAGGAACTGGCTATGGCCCGGCCCTGCTTCCGAACGGCCAACCGGCCATTTTCCAGGCCGGCTTCCCGGTGACACCGATCGTCGTTCCGTCGAATGGAATCATGACGGGGGATCCAAACCAGACCTATTTTGATATCCCCTTGAACTGGAAGAATCCCTATGTGGAGTCCTGGAACTTGTCGGTCCAGCGGGCCCTGCCGGCGCACTTCACACTGGATGTGGCGTACGTTGGCAATCACGGCGTGGACACCTATACAAATCCGAACATCAACGCAGCCACTGTGATTGGTCGCGGCACCCTGGGCCAGCCCGAGTATCCGCGCACGGCGAGCACGAGCCTGCTATGGGGGGCCAGTTCCATGAGTTATAACGCTCTGCAAGTGAAGTTTAACCGCCGGTATTCCAGCGGCTTGCTAATTACAACGTCCTACACCTGGGGCAAAAGCATGGACTTTCAACTGGGCGACGACGGCGCGCTGCTCTTCTATATCAACCAACACCGGAATTACGCGGAGGCCGATTTCAACCATACCCAAACGTTCGTGCAAAGCTATGTTTACGATCTGCCTTTTGGCAAAGGCAGGCACTGGCTGAGTTCCGGCCCCGCGGCGATGATCCTGGGCGGTTGGCAAATGAACGGCATCCTCACTCTCACGACCGGATTGCCGATAAGTCTCAGCTACAGCGCCTCCGGGCTGCAGGCTCCCGGCAACACGCAGACGCCGAACCAGATCGCTCCTGTTCAGATCCTGCACGGGATTAACAGCAGTCCCTGGTTCAGCACATCGAGCTTCGCCGCTCCGCCCGCGCTCACCTTCGGAAACGTGGGCCGGAATAGCATGACTGGCCCGGGGTTGTTCGACCTCGATTTCTCGCTCTTTAAGAACATCGAGACCAAAGAGAGGTGGAAGCTCCAACTACGCGGCGAGGCCTTTGCCGCCACCAATACGCCGCAGTTCGCCAATCCGGGCACAACGCTCGGGAGCGGCAGCTTTGGGATCGTCGGGGGCGTGTACAACAGCGGTTCCGGCGTGAACGGTGTCGGTGGCGGGCGCGCCGTTCAGCTTGGCGCCAAGCTCATTTTTTGAGGGCTGGCATGGGCAGCTTACGGTTTGGCTTGGGAGACAAAAAAACAATGACGAATTTCCTTGAACGGCGGGACTTTTTGAAATCTGCGGGTGCCGCGACGGCAGGCTCGCTGAGCCTAGGCCTGCGCGCCGGCGCTCAATCCACGGCAAAGGAACCGAAGTTAGCTTCACCTCGATTCTTCTCCGGCTGCTGCGCCTACTCCTACCGGAAACTGTTCGCGGACGGTTCCATGACGTTGCAGGATTTCATTCTCAAAGCGGTAGAACTGGAGGTCGACGGGATCGAAATAGGAACTGATTATTTGAAATCGACCGAAGAGTCATACCTATTGGATTTGCGACGTGTCGCTTTCCGCAACGGTGTGATGATTTCCGGTACGGCGACCAACTGTCATGCCTGCATCGACGAGCCACCGGTACGTGCCGCGGAAATAAGAAAGATCAAGCACTGGATCGATGTGACCAGCATGCTCGGCGCTTCCTATTTGAGCGTCTTCGGTGGCGACGTGCCTCAGGGTGCCCCTGACTCGCAGGGTGTCCAATGGGTGGTCGAGACGATGAAGCCGACCTACGAGTATGCGGAAAAGAAGGGCGTTTTGATGGGTATTGAGAACAATGGTGGAAGTACTTCCAGGGCTTACAACCTCGTGCAAGCTATGAAGGGTATGGGCAGTACAGTGTATGCCGGTTGCAACGTGGATGTTGGCAACTTTTCTGAGAACCCTTACGAGCAGATCGAGATGTGCGCGCCCTACGCTACGCACGTTCACATCAAGCCCACTTATGGAAACCACCCTAGGAAGCCGCTCGACCTCGACCGGGTCTTTCAGATCTTTGCCAAGGCAGGGTACAAGGGTTTCCTGTCAGTGGAGTATGACACTGACCAGAATGACCCGATACCCGACGTCCCAAAACAGGTGGCTGCGGTCAAGGCTCTGTGCAAGAAGTATTCCACTGTGTAGCATCAGGAGGATCATTATGAATTCCAACTTACAGAGACGTCAATTCGTGCAAGCCGCCGCTGCCGCGATCGCTACTGCCCAATTCCCTATCCTCGGCGCAAACGACCGAATTCAGATCGGGGTGGTCGGCGTCGGCTCCCGTGGAACGGCCCACATCGACTCCTACTCTTCGCTCGATTCTGACTGCCGGATTGCTGCTGTGTGCGATGTCGACCAGGCCGCCCGTGAACGCGCGGTCGCCAGGATCCGCAAAACGAAAGGCTATGCTCCGAAAGACTACAACGATATGCGAACGATGTTCGAATCCAAGGACGTCGATGCAGTCTCTATCGCCACTCCCAATCATTGGCATGCGCTTGCGGCGATCTGGGGCTGTGAAGCGGGCAAGCACATCTATGTGGAGAAGCCCGCGAGCTACAATGTATTCGAAGGCCAGCAGATGGTGGCGGCGGCCCGGAAATATAACAGGATGGTCCAGGTAGGCCATCAGTTCCGGTCCCAGCCGGGAATGATCCGCGCGATCCAACTGCTCAGCGAAGGTGTGATCGGGCAGGTGTATCAAGGCAGGGTGTTCAATTTTAAGCGACGTTTTTCGATCGGCCACACGCCCGATGAGCCGGTGCCGGCAGGTCTCGACTGGGACCGCTTTCTCGGTCCGGCCCAGCAGAAACCATACAGCAAGAACAAATTCGCTTATAACTGGCATTGGTTTTGGGACACTGGAAATGCTGACATCGGCAACACCGGGGTGCATTGGATGGATAGCCTCCTCTGGGGTTTCGGTCGAGGTGGATGGCCGTTGTCGGTTTCGTCAACCGGTGGCAAGTTCGTCTGGCAGGACGACCAGGAAACGCCGAACACACAACAGGTCACTATGGACTTCGGCGACGCCCAGTTGACCTGCGACGTTCGGAACCTGCCGACGCCGCCAGAGGGTTCAATAGGCGGTGAGTTGCCCCGGCCGCCATACGGTGGGAACCTATTCTTGGGCGACCAGGGATTCTTCATCCTCGATCACAGCGGCTTCCAGGTATACAAGAGCACGGTGGGGAAACTCAGGGGTGATGCGGCCCGCGGGGCGGATGCCGGAAGCGTGGAGAAATATGAAAAAACCGTGGATGAAGGGTTTTCCGCCCAAGCAGCGGAACCCACAGATGCGCACATGAAGAATTTCTTCGAGGCTATCCGCGCATCCGATTACAAACTGTTGCACGAGGACATTGAAATCGGCGTGCGTTCCGCGGCATTCTGCCATCTGGCGAACATTAGCTACCGGGTGGGCCGTCCATTGCGGGTCTCCCAGTCTACCGGCCGATGCCTCGGTGACGAACAGGCGAGCGCGCTGTTCACGCGCGATTACCGTAGTCCTTATGTCGTCTCCCGGGTCACGTAAGTCGCGAAAAATGTGGGGCGGCCTCTTACATGCTCTCTAAGCGCCAGCGTGCGGAGGTTGGCCACGAGATATTTGAGGTGGAAGTCTACGGTTAAATTTGGGAGTCAAAGAACAATGACGCAAATTGTTGAAAGACGCGGTTTCTTGAAGTCTGCAGGTGCGGCTGTGGCAGGCTCGCTGAGTCTGGACGTGCGCGCTGGCGCTCAATCCGCAGCAAAGGAATCGAAGTCAGCTTCACCTCGATTCTTCTCCGGCTGCTGCGGCTACTCCTACCGGAAGTTGCTCGTGGATGGCTCCATGTCAATGGAGGAATTTATTCTCAAAGCGGTAGAACTGGAGATTGACGGGGTCGACATTACAGCCTATTATTTGGATTCGACCGAAGCCCCATATCTGTTGGGGCTGCGTCGAGTCGCCTTCCGTAACGGCGTGCTGCTTTCCGGAGCGGCGATTAACAGCAATATGTGCCTCAACGATCCGCAGGAACGAGCCTGGGAAATAAAGAAAGTCAAGAAGTATATCGATGTGACGGAGACGCTCGGTGCTTCCCATCTGCGAGTGTTCGGCGGCGACGTTCCTCTGGGAGCCCCGGACCCGCAGGGTGTTCAATATGTGATCGAAACAATGAAGCCGCTATGCGAGTATGCGGGGGAAAAGGGCGTCACTCTCGGCATCGAAAACCACGGTGGAATTACTTTAAAGGCCTACAACATCGTGCAAATCATGAAGGGCCTAGGCAATACACGTTACGCCGGGATTAACGTGGACGTCGGCAACTTTCGCGAAGACCCATATGAGCAAATCGAGATGTGCATGCCTTATGCTACGCACGCTCATATCAAGCCAACTTACGGGCATTACCCTAGGAAGACGCTCGACCTGGATCGTGTTTTTCAGATCTTTGCCAAGGCCGGGTACAAGGGATTCATGTCAGTGGAGTATGAGACTGATGAGGATGAGCCCCTCACCGAAGTCAGAAAACAGACAGACGTGGTCAAGGCTCTGTGCAAGAAGTATTCCACCGTGTAGCGTGAGATTCATTTTATTATAATGGGCGGCCCGAGTATGTAAAGTGCCGGGCTGTTGACCAAAAGTGCAGGGCGTGGTGCGATAGTTCGGTTTTCTGGCCTCTAGGGCTTGGCCTTGCGGCCGGTAAGAGGGCTAATATGGATGTACAAGCGACGCTAGGTTCAACGAAGCCATTGTCAATGGGTATGAAGCCATTCACGGTAGGCATCCTGAGTTTCTCCGACGGCCGGCTCCGAGTGCACAAGACCCTGGAAGAGACCATTCAAAACCACGCGGATGTCCTGCAACAGGCGGTTTCCAAAGATCCGCTGTTACAACCGGTCAAGTCTGGCGAAATTGCCTATTCCGCCGCAATTGCGCGAAGCTGTGCCAAAGATATGCGCACCGCCGGAATCGATGCGGCCCTCTTCAATATTTCGGTCTTCGGGTTTCCGAACTACAGCTTGATCGCCGCCCGCCTCCTTGAAATGCCAGTCCTTTTGAGTTCGCCGAAGGACGACAGACTTCCCGGACTGGTCGGCATTCTGGCCACACACGGCGCGATGGTCCAGATCGGCTTCAAGAGCAGGAAGCTCTGGGGCAATCCTCTCGAAGAGCCGGAACTGCAGTCCGAGCTTTCGGCTTTCTGCCGCGCATCCGGGGTCATGCAGCGGATGAAAGGAAGCGTGTATGGCCTGATTGGTGGCCGGAGCATTGGCATGAATACGGGCGTACCTTGCACGCAGCAGTGGATGAGCCAATTTGGGGTGGATGTGGAGCACATCGACCAGCTCGAGATTGTGCGGCGTGCCCCGCTCGTGGGTCAGGAGGAGGTTGAACGGGCTTACGCATGGATGGCCGTCCATATGGGCCGGGTTTCGACCGACGGCAAGGCTGCACCGGAGCATGTTAAGGAACAGATCCGGCACTACATCGCGCTGCGCAGCATCATCCAGGACCGCGACCTGGACTTCCTCGGCATCAAGTGCCATTACGAGCTGAGCGAATATTATGTCACCGCCTGTCTGAGCGCCATGGCGCTCAACGACCCGTATGACTGGAATGGACCCAAGGAACCGATTGTGGCGGCGTGCGAGGCTGACAGCGATGGCGCACTGAGCATGCAGATTCTTAAGCTGATCAGCGGTTTTCCATCGATGTTACTCGATGTCCGGAGCTATGACTTTGAGAATCGCCTGTTCGTCTGCTGCAACTGCGGGGCTCTGCCGTCGTGGTACGCGGCGCGCAGCGACGATCCTAAAGTGAACCTGGCCGGGGTCTTCCTCGAGCCCGTCATTGCCAAGTACGCGGGTGCGGGAGCGCACTTCCCGTTTGTGTGCGCGGAAGGCGAGGTGACGGTGGCCCGGCTGACTCGCGTGAATTCCCAGTATCGCATGTTTATTGGAAAGGGCGAGTTTGTCAACTTTCCCCGTCAGAAGATGGCGGCGACCTGCGCGGCATGGCCCCACGGATTCCTGAAAATGGACACGCCCCCACGCGAGTTCATCGCTATTTACAACAGCAACCATGCGCACGTTGTTCCCGGTGATCATCGCCGGGCGCTGGCGATGTATTGCGAGTTCCAGGGAATTCCCGTCGACACGCTAGACTAGTATTGCTGGGTTAAAAAAATAACAATTTGATGTAGAATTGTTTTGGTGGGATCAGAGTTCTTCGAGGTCACGGTTGGGCCGAGTTTCTCGAAGCATTCGCGGATGAAATCCGCATTTTGGTATAAGCGGGTCGGACAATTGACGCCATTGCAGGCATCCATATGGACGCCAAACTCTTTCCGGTCTACGGCGTGGATCAGCTTCAGGTAGCTGTCGGGACCGTCCGGGATGCTCCAGCCCATCATCTCAATGGTGAACTTCGTTCGCTTCGGGTTCACGTGGTCGATCAAACTGCGGCAGTTCTCCCCTGGATCACTTCCTGTCATGGCAAGGACCTGGACTGCGTCACCGAGTCCACTTTCTCGAAGTCATCCCCGGCCGGGGCAAGATGGATTACGGCACCTATCTCCGGTGCGTTGCCAGCCTGCCGGTGGACGCCCCGCAATGCTCGAGCATCTGAAGACGGCGGACGAGTACGCGGAAGCCGCGCGATACATTCGCAACGTAGGCGCCGAAGCCGGGGTGGCGTTCGCGTGACGCCCCCCGGTTCGACTAGGCTCACCAAGGGGTCGCGAATAGGTTGGGAGGCCGCATCATAATTCATCATGTCCCACAAATCTCTCTGGACCGTAGCTCTCATCTTCAGCAGCGTCGCGCTGTGCCTCGCAATCGCGCTCGGCGCGCAACAAGGAACGCAACAGAAAAAGGGTGATCTCGGCTTCACCGACACCCCCATCCTGCCCGGCCAAAGGTGGCACGTGCACGATCCCGACCGGCCACATCCTCATGTCGTGACGCCTGGGAAGGAGCCTGGCGCGTCTCCCTCGGACGCAATAGTGCTGTTCGATGGCAAAGACCTCTCCAAGTGGATTGCAGCGCCGTAAAGGCGCCGACAGCGGCAAGATCGTCGATATGAGCTGGAAGGTTGTGGGCGGCTACTTTGAAGTCGCTCCCAACACAGGCGACCTTTTGACCCGCGAGAAGTTCGGCGACTGCCAACTTCACGTCGAGTGGGCCGATCCGCCCGATGTCAGTGGTTCCAGCCAGGCACGCGGCAACTAAATCTCGACGACCGACCGGACGAGCTATATGCTGCATAATGGGTTTTTGATGCTGCCCCAGGATGACCGCTCGCTCGCGATCTGCGCGACTTTTACCGCTGAAGCTCTTGAGCCTGCCCTCAACTTTTGGGTCTCGGAACTCGGCCTCGGATGGCCGATTCGTTTTGCCGGGTACGGCCAGGTATTTCAGCAACTGCTGGAACCGAACAGTTTGCTCGCAACCAACCACGGCTACAACCTCGTGCTGGTGAGGTTCGAGGATTGGCGGCAAGCCGGCATAGCCGATTCGGTGGCTCGCCTGGCCGAAGCCATTCGCGGCGCCGCGGGCCGCTTCCACGCTCCTTTGCTGATCGTGATTTGCCCATCCGGTGCCGGCTGCGCCGAGGCCGCCAGCACCGCCGAAGAATCCCTCGCGGAACCTCTGGCGGATGTGGCCGGCGTCTCGCTGCTCCGCCCGGCCGATGTCGCCACGCTCTATCCCGTCGCCGAAATCCACGATCCGCACACCGATGAGCTGGGCCACCTGCCCTATACGCCGCTCTACTTCACCGCACTCGCCAGCGCCGCCGCGCGCCGCATCCACGCCCTCGCCACACCGCCCTTCAAGCTGGTCGCGCTCGATTGCGACGACACGCTGTGGGCCGGTATCTGCGGCGAGGACGGTCCTGCCGGCGTGAGGCTGGATGAGCCGCGCCGCGCCTTGCAGGAATTTTTCGCCGAACGGAAGCGCCAGGGCATGCTGCTGGCCCTGGTCAGCAAGAACAACGAGGAAGACGTTCTCGATACCTTTCGCGCTCACCCCGAAATGCCGCTCGCGCTCGAAGACTTTGTCGCCCGCCGCATCAACTGGGAGCCCAAGAGCGCCAACCTCGCCTCTCTGGCGGCCGATCTGTCGCTTGGGCTCGCGAGTTTCATCCTGGTGGACGACAACCTAAAGGAATGCCGCGAAACCCAGGCCGCCCAGCCCGAAGTGCTCTCCCTTCCGCTTCCGCCCGACCCGCGCGACATACCGGCGTTCCTGACCCGTGTTTGGGCGTTCGACCGCGCCGCCGTCACCGCGGAGGACGCGCGCCGCTCCGAGCTCTACCACGTGGAAGCGCAGCGCTCGGCCGTCCGCCGCTCCGCCGCCAGTCTCGACGAATTCGTGGCTTCGTTGAATCTCGCCATCGATATCGCGCCGCTCACGCCCGCCCAGATCCCTCGCGTGGCTCAGCTCACCCAGCGCACCAACCAGATGAACACCTCGCTCATTCGCCGCACCGAAGGCGAAATCCGCGCCATGCCGAAGGAATGCCTGACCGTCTCCGTGCGCGACCGTTTCGGCGATTACGGCCTGACCGGCCTTGTGATTTTCCGCGCGGAAGAGGGGGCCCTGGTGATCGATACCATGTTATTCAGTTGCCGCGTGCTGGGCCGTGGCGTGGAGCAGCGCGCGCTCGCGTACCTCGGCCAACTAGCTCGCCGCCGCGGCCTCGACTCCATCGTCATTCCGTTTCGCAAGGGCCCGCGCAATCGTTTCGCCGAGCTGTTCTTGAATTCCATCGGCGCGGCGCGGGACGGTGTCTACCGGCTGTGGCCGGACGAAATTGATGCGGCCCTTGCCGCCAGCAGCCGCAAAACGGTTTCCGCCGATCCCGCTCCGCTCGCGGCCGACGCGCCCGAAGCGCCAGCGAACGGGGCCATCGCAAACGGCCGTCCCGACTACGTGCGCATCGCCACGGAGCTTGCCACGGCCGAGGCGGTCCTCCACCACGCACGCAACGGCGCTCGGCCCGGCGTCGTCGGGTGCCGTGCCGCGGCCATTGCGCCCCGCACCCCGCTGGAGGCTCAGCTCGCCACGCTCTGGGCCGAGCTGCTGAACCTGCCCTCGGTCGGCGTCAATGAAAGTCTTTTCGAGCTGGGCGGCCATTCTCTGCTGGCTGTCCAGTTGCTTTCTCGCGTCCGCCAGCTCTTCGGCGTGGACCTCTCGCTGGAGGTGGTCTACAGCGGCGATTTCACCGTGGGCGAGTTGGCCAAAGCCGTCGAGTTGAAAGAAATCGAGCAGACCGGCACCAGTTACCAAGATCTGCTGCGCGAGCTCGATGGCATGAGCGACGATGAAGCCCGTGCCCTTCTGGCCGAAGAGCAAGCCCAGGAATAGGATGTTGCCGACCGAATGCGCATCCTGCTGACGGCGAATGCCTCTTATGCACCGCCCCGCGGCGGCGCCACGCGCAGCAACCTGGTCTGGCTCGATTCGCCTGGCGCGCGCCGGCCACCGAGTTTCCCCATCACCGGTCCATCCAGTAAAGGTGCACGGCGCGGTGAGAGACCGAGAAATTCCCCCTGGAAGGTCATTGGCGGTCCGGTCCTCCAGCCGCCAGTGACATTGCCGGGCCTCGGGGAAAGCCACATTCCCACAGTATTTGGCCGGTTCCGGCAAGTCCACTCCGCCGCCCTGTCAACCAGAAGAGCAGAAAGTTCGTCGTGGAGGTGTTTGGCTCCCCAAACAGTACTCGAACTTAGAGCCTTTTGGTTAACGCTCGGATCTCCTACAGTTGTCGCCGTTTTGGCAGTTGAGAGAGAACGGCGGAGAGCACACGGTTGGCGCGTGTCCCTGTGGGCCGGTCTGCGCGCCCGCCCTTTGTCGGCAACTCCCTGCATTCTCACCTTGCTTAATGCCGGCGCTGGAGCGAACCTCAATCCGAGGTGAAACATTGATGCCTGCTACTGTTTGGAAGGGCCACATCGCTTTCGGCCTGGTCTCGTTCCCGGTCAAGCTCCACGCCGCCGCGCGCGACCAGTCCCCCAGCTTTCATCAGCTTCATCAGTGCGATCACTCGCGCGTCAAACAAGTCCTCTACTGCCAGGCCGAGGATCGCCCCGTATCGCGGGCCGAATTGGTAAAGGGTTTCGAATATGACAAGGATCGCTACGTGGTCGTCGAACAGGGCGAATTGGACCAGATGGCACCACCCAGTTCGCGCGTGATGGAAGTGCGCGAGTTCGTGCCTGCCGCAGAGATCGATCCGGTTTACTTGGACGCCTCCTACTACGTGGCACCCGAGGCGGCGGGCGAGAAGCCCTATACCTTGTTGTACGAAGTCCTGCGGCGCTCCAGCCACGCCGCTCTGGCGCAGTGGACCCTCCAGAGCCGGGAACACCTGGTGTTGCTGCGGCCCGGCCGGTACGGACTTTTGCTTCACACCCTGTTCTACGCCGATGAAGTCGGGGTGCTGGATGAGTTCCGTACCGAGGTCGAATGGGTGACGGAGCGCGAACTGGAATTGGCCGGGTTGCTGGTGGAAGCGCTGGCGGCGCCCTTCGAACCGGGCAAGTATCAGGATCGCTACCGCCAGAACCTGCGGGCGTTGCTGGAGGCCAAGATCCGGGGCGAGGAACTGAAGGGGGCGGCGTCGGAACCGATACCCACCCCAGTGCCGGATATTCTGGAAGGGCTCAAGGCCAGCCTGGCGCGGGTCAAGAAACCCGCGGCCATCGCCGGACCATCTCCTGTCCAAAGGCGCGCCGCAGTGACTGGTTGAGTTCCGCGCGGAAACTCGCTCTGCCACTCAAAGCAGAACCGCCGCCGGATGTGGAACCCGGCGGCGGGAGGGGTATGGAGGGAGGGGTGATGGCTATGGCGCGATGCGGTAGAACCGGCCACCAGCTTCATTCTTGGCGGACTCGATCTTGATACCGTGCTTCTTGCCGGCGGTGGAGATGAAGCCGCGCACGCTGTGGGCTTGCCAGGCGACCGCTTTCATGATCTCGGCCAGGGTCGCGCCCTTCGCCCTGCCGATCAACTCCAGGATCTTCGCGCCCTTGCCGATGGTGCGCGGCGCTTGCTGGCGTGCGGATTTCTGTGCTTTCTTGGCGGGCTTGTTGGCTTGCGCTCCCTTGGCCCTTTTCTGGCCCTGGGGCGCGCCCTTCTTGCGGCTGGCAGCCTTCTTCGAAGCCGCCTTCTTCGGCGCAACCGTCGCGCCCTGCTCCGCAACGGCAGTGGCGGTGTCGTTGGCTTCTGCGTTCGTCATGGTGGTCTTACTCCTTTCCTGGCTCCTTTCCGGAGCACCTGATTCATCCCTCTGGTCGGCCCCAAAGGCAAGGCAATTCTGACTGGTTTTTCTTCGAAACCAGGGTGGATTTCGCTTGCCTGTGGGGCCGCAAAGAGCGTCCATGGGACTGTGGTTGACAGCCACGGAGAGGAGTAACTCTTGGAGACTGCGGTGTTGATGGAAATCGAGAAGTTGCGCCGGGTGAACTTGGCTGCCCTGCGCCAGAAGTATCGGGAGGTGTTTGGGGAGGAGACGCGGTGCCGGCACCGCGAGCATCTGTTCCGGCGGATCGGCTGGCGGCTGCAGGCCTTGGCCGAGGGAGATCTTACCGAACGGGCTCGCAACCGGGCGCACCAGCTCGCACGCGATGCCGACTTGCGCCTGGTCGCGCCGCCAGACTTCTTCAGCTTGGACGGCGCACCCGTCCGTACCACCCACGGAGACCGGAATCGACGATCTCTGGATTCCCGCTTGCCCTTGCCGGGCACGTTGCTGACCCGGCAGTGGAGAGGACGAACCATTCTGGTCGAGGTGCTGCCGGATAGGTTCCGGTTTGAGAACCGGCTGTATAACTCGCTCAGCGCGATCGCGGTCGCCGTCACCGGCACCCGCTGGAACGGCCTGGCCTTCTTCGGGCTGACCGGCAAGGGGCGAGCGCAGCGAAAGCAGGAGCGCCATGGGGAAAAATAATCCGGAAGGAAAAGTCCCGGCGGCTCGGCTCCGCTGCGCCATCTACACGCGGAAGTCGACCGAAGAAGGTCTGGAACAGGACTTCAGTTCGCTGGATGCGCAGCGGGAGGCGGCCGAGGCCTTCATTCAGAGTCAACGGCGCGAAGGCTGGATCGCTTTACCGGAGCGGTATGACGATGGCGGCTTCACCGGCGCCAACATGGACCGGCCCGCGCTGCAGCGGCTGCTGGCAGCGGTGGAAGCCGGCGCGTTGGATTGCGTGGTGGTGTATAAGGTGGACCGGCTGAGCCGCTCCTTGTTGGATTTCACTCGCATCCTGAGCCAGTTCGACAAGCGTCAGGTAAGCTTCGTGGCCGTCACCCAGCAGTTCAACACGAGCACGTCGCTGGGGCGGCTGACGCTCAACATCCTGCTCTCGTTCGCGCAGTTCGAGAGGGAACTGATCGGGGAGCGCACACGCGACAAGATGTCGGCGGCGCGGAAGAAGGGCAAATGGGTGGGCGGGTGTCCGGTGCTGGGCTATGACGTGGACCCAGGCGGGGGACGGTTGGTGGTGAATGAGGTGGAGGCGGAACGGGTGCGGTCGATCTTTGCGCTGTTCGAGGAGCTTGGCTCGGTCCGGCAGACGCTGGCGGAGATCGAGCGGCAGGGCTGGCGGCTGAAGAGTTGGACGCGCAAGACGGGCGAGTTCCGCTCGGGCGGGCGGTTTACCCTGGGTGCCCTGCGGCGGCTGCTGACCAACATCTTGTATACGGGTGGGGTGCGCCACCAGGGACATATCTACCCGGGCGAACAGGCTGCCCTCCTGGCGCCGGGCCAGTGGGAGCGGGTGCAGAGTCTGATCCCGCAGCCCATGGCGCTGGCGCGCGGGAGATTCCGCAACAAGCACTTGGCTCTGCTGAACGGATTGCTGCATTGCGAATGCTGCGCGGCACCGATGGTGTACTCGTACGCGGCCAAGAGAGAGCGCAAGTACCCCTACTACGTGTGCCGGAACGCGCAGCAGAACGGCTGGGCCACGTGCCCGAGCAAGTCACTGCCCGCGCAGGCGATCGAGGAATCGGTGGTGGGGCGGATGCGGCGGGCGCAGGTGGGAATTGCCGAGGCCACACCCTGGGAACAGATGAATCGCACGCAGCAGATCGAGGCGATCCAAGCCATCATCGAGCGGGTCGGCTACAACGGGGCTACGCAGCAGATCTCCATCCGCTTCCGTTCGCCCAACGGGGCCATGGCAGAACAGGAGGTGCGGGTATGAGCGATTTTCCGGAGGTCACCTACAGCGTCGATTTTGCGGTTCGCCGGCGGGGTAGGCTGGAGAACCCAGCCGCGCGCCAGCTCGGCGAACCGGCGGAGGGTTTCATCCCGCGTGTCGCGCGGCTATTGGCGCTGGCCATCCGGCTGGAAGGGCTGATCCGAAAGCAAACCATTGCGGATTACGCCGAGCTGGCCCGCCGGGGGCGGGTGAGCCGACCTCGCATGACGCAGATCATGAAGCTGCTCGATCTGGCACCCGACCTTCAGGAACAGATCCTGTTTCTGCCGCCCCTCCCGCGCCTCAACGAGAGAAACCTGCGGCCCATTGTCGGCTGCATCGACTGGCACCAGCAACGGCACCTGTTTGAGGAGCTCATCAGCCGTTTGGACAAAAGTGGGAAATCGGCTTGATGCTCGGGGTCCTGCGGCGGCAGATGGAGAGGGGACCCAGGTTCCTGCCCGTCCGCCTCTGGCTGTGGCGGGCCGCTGGGCCAATGGAAGACCTGCCCCCATAACGTCAGGGCCCACTCCGATTGCAGCGGGCTGACGCCTTGCCCTGCCGTTGGGATGTTCAATTTCCATGGCTGGCCGCAGCCTTCTTCCCACTCCAGACGCGCTGCCAGCGCCAGCTGTAGCCGGCAATTTGGCTTTTTCAGCCAATGCCGGGAAAATTATTTCTCTTGTAGTTTCTTATGCTTATCGCTGTTTACCGCGCAAACTACCCTTGCTTTGGCCAAGAGTAGCGCAATCCCTCAGCGATTTTGACGAATGACCGGGTGTAGGGGGAACCTACCCATGAGTAAGGATCTGAACCGGTTACGCGTCCTGGGGACCTGTGGCTCTGCGGCCATCCGCCTCATCCACACCGGCGGCGCCACGTGCCGAATACCTCTTTGGGCGGTGCCGCAGAGGCATCGGCCCCGCTGTACCAAACTCTGAAAGGAGATATGCACTATGAACAACGTAACTCCAATCGAAATTCAAATCTGGGCGATCGAGCGGCTCGTCTTCTACGCTCGCAACCCCCGTAAGCATGACGCTGCCGTGGATCGCATGTGCAGCAGCATCCGCGAGTTCGGCTTCAAGATCCCGGTGCTGGCGCGCGGTGACGGAGAAGTGGTCGATGGCCACTTGCGCCTGAAGGCCGCGCGCCAACTCGGCATGGCGGAAGTGCCGGTGATCTTGTGCGATGAATGGACGCCGGCGCAAGTCAAGGCGTTTCGGCTGATGGTGAACCGCTCGGTCACCTGGGCAGACTGGGACGAAGAACTGCTTGCACTAGAGTTGCAGGAACTCAACGCCGCGGATTTCGATCTCAGTCTGACCGGCTTCGATCCCAACGAGATCGACGATTTGCTATTCCTCCCAGACGAGGATCACGACGCCGACACGGTGCCCCCACCGCCCGAGAACCCCGTGTCCCGGCCTGGCGATCTGTGGCTCTGTGGATCGCATCGCGTGCTGTGCGGCGACGCCACCAGCGCGGAGGCGGTGGCGCAGCTACTGGGCCCCCGCCAGCCGATTTTGCTGGTCTCCGATCCTCCGTATGGAATTGAGCTGGACTCGGAGTGGCGCGATCGGGCCGGGATGAACGGGCATGGACCGGCGGAGCCGAGCTACCTGAAGCACCGCACCGAGGGTCACACCGAAACCACCATATCCGGGGATACCCGCGCGGATTGGTCAGAAGCCTTTGAGATGGTGCCCAGTCTCCAGATCGCCTACGTCTGGCATGCTTCCGTATTCACCTGCGAAGTGCTCCACGGGCTGCTCCGCATCGGATTCCTGTATCCGCAACAGATCATCTGGGACAAAGGCCGAGTGGTGCTCACGCGCACGCATTACTGGTATCAGCATGAGCCCTGCTGGTACGTCCGCAAGAAGAACGCGCCCTGGCTCGGCAAGGCGGGCGAGAACTCGACCATCTGGGCGGCGCCTTCCCCGAAGTTCATTATGGGTGGATCCGCAGAAGACAAATTCGACCACCCCACGCAGAAACCAGTGGATCTGATGCGGCGCCCCATCCTGAACCACATCCCGCGAGGCGGACTGGTCTATGATCCGTTCCTGGGCAGCGGCACCACACTGGCCGCCGCGGAAGCGACCGGGCGCATCTGCTGCGGCCTGGAACTCGATCCCAAGTACGTCGACGTCATCGTCACGCGGTGGCAATCCTTAACCGGCCAGAAGGCCACGCTCGACGGCGATGGCCGAACCTTCGAGGAAGTCGCTCAGGAGCGCGGGCTGGGGACCCCAGGATAACCGCAACGCTCATGAAGAGCCTGGCCCGCCGGATTCAGAAGCCATGCATACAGATCTCAAGCGCAGGATCGACAAGCTGGAACAGAAGCTGAAACAGGGAAGCACTCAGGTGTGCCAGACCAACCTGCGGGGGTTAGCCCGCAAGATGGGGGGAGACGAGCAAGCCTTTCTCCGGGCAGTCCAGGGCTATGAGTGGCAACTGGGTCGGGAACTGGTGGGGGACGGCATCACCTGGCCAGGCTTCCAGCTGCTCTACAAGTTGTTGTACTCGTCGCGTGATGGCTCGCCCACCCAGTGTCAACCACCCGGTGCAGGCGAGGAGGGCGCCTGATGCATCGGGCATACGGTGCGCGAATTCCGAGAAGTGGGGTGTCCCTTGACTCAGCGAACCGCAAGATCTTGTGGTGGAGCATTTCCAAAACCGCAAGCTGCAACACGATGCAGCCCGAAGCTGGGGGCCACTGGCGTACCTCGTGCCGGCAGCCATTTTTTGGCGTGCGGCGTTTTTTCCGCGAAGTGTCGAATACGGTTTTGGTGGGAGATCGTAGAGGAGCCCACAAGTCATGAGTTCACCCTTAATCGTCGGGAACATCGAACAGCGCCCGATGGCCCAATTGAAGACGTACGCCGACAAACGCCCGGCCCCATTCCAATTCGCAGATCCAACAGATTGCCGCCAGCATTCGCGAGTTTGGGTTTGTCAACCCGATCTTGGTGGGGACCGACCACACCATCGTCGCCTGTCAGGCGCGCCTGCGGGCTGCCTGCCCGCTCGGCATGACCAAGGTCCCCGTCATCGTTCTAGCGCACCTACCAGAAGCCGCCCAACGCCGCGCGCCGCAATCGGCAAAGGCCGCGGCAGTGGCCGATCCTAACATCCAAGGAGTCCTCCATGCTTGAAAGCTTGACGGCCAGCACGCGAAGTGCGAAAAAGACCCGACAGAGGAAGCGGTTGATTGGGGCCATGCTGCAGCAACCCAGCTTAGAAAGAGCCGCCGAGTCGGTGGGGATTTCGCGGGTGACCGCTTGGCGCATCCAACAGACGCCAGAGTTCCAGCAGGAGTATCGGCAAGCGCTCCGTGCAGCCGTCTCGCAATCCCGCGCTCGACTGCAACAGGCAAGCAGCGCGGCCGCCAACACCCTGTTGAAGATCATGGTCGATCCCCAGGCGTCCGCCGCCACTCGCATGCAGGCGGCCGATCGCGTTTTGAAACACGCCAACGAAGCGCAATTGGAGGATGTGGAAGTGCGGCTGGAGCGGGTAGAACAGATCGTGGAGGAAAAAGGAGAGGATCTAATGAGTATTACAGATCCTGAAACACCGATCTTGCCGAATCGAATCTAAGCTACTGATTTTATTGAAGCGGAGGCGGCAGATGTATGGCAGGATGTTTCAAAATGTTTCAAATACTTCAAGATAAACTCTGGCGGAGACACTGCAAGAAAGGCTCTCCGGAGAGTTCCTTCCAATCCGGCCATATCTGGGGAGCCAAAGATCTCCACGTCGAACTCTCTGGTCTTCTGGTTGACAGGGCGGCGGCGTGGACTTGCGGGAAATGGTCCAATACTGCGGCATTGCGGCTCTCCCCGAGGCGCAGCAGTGTCACCGGCGGCTGGCTGACCGAACCGCCAATGACCTTCCAGGGCGAATTTCTCGGTCTCTCACCGCGCCGTGCACTTTTGGTTAACAGCGCGCCCCAACGGCGCAGATCGTCAGTGGAAGGATCCGCGGGCTTCTCCGCTAAAAAATCGAATCAGATTGCGATAGTGGAGCAAGAAGCCTTCCAGGTAGAGTGCTTGCTCATTGCCATCGCGATAGTGTTTCCCAGTCAAGCTCTGTAGGCAGAAGTCGAGCATCTCGATCTCATAGGTCACCGTATCGCGATGCGATTCCTTTGGCCGCCTTGCGTACATTGTCGGTACTTTCTGGTCAGTTCAAATACCCAGCTCCTCTGCCGAGAAGCAGTCTTGGCAGGCGCGTTCGTATAGGCTGTCGAGTGTCGGATACAATCGCAGGATTGCAGCGAGCCGCTGTACCATGCTCCGGAGATGGGCGGACTCTTGCACTGACA
>JBEKYD010000075.1:0-26662 GCA_049511335.1 Bryobacteraceae bacterium
ACAACGGCTGGGAAGACGAGCAACGCTCCTTCGACTCCACCTGCCGCAAGTTCCACAGCTTCCTCATTCAATCCCAGCGCTGAAACCCGCAAGTTACCCACAGATTCCCCGGACGAGCCAGATCTTTTTATTCACAGCAACGGTGGTTCCGGTACGGTCCCTTGGCGTATCGTTAGCCTGATTCGGCAGTACACGAAGAAGTTCGCGGTCCTTGTTCCCCATCGAGCCTTCAGCGCGGCTACGCTCATCGCTCTCGGCGCCGATGAGATACTAATGCACAAAATGGGCTGCTTGGGTCCAATTGACCCTTCGGTGGCCAATATTTTTAATCCAGCCCATCCATCAAGTCCCGGCCAGACCGCCCCCATCAGCGTCGAGGACGTAACCGCATTCTTCAAGTTGGTGAAGGATGAGGTGGGTATAACTCACGAAGACGAGCTGGTCCAAAGCCTTATCGCGCTCACCGAGAAAATCCATCCCTTGGCGCTCGGCAACGTGCAAAGGCACCACAACCAGTCGCGGATGATGGCGCGAAAACTACTCAGGCTCCATATGAGCGAATCCCAAGGGCACGAGATTGAGCAGCTTATCGACACGCTAAAATCTAACCTCTTTTTCCACGCGCACCCCATAAACCGGGTCGAGGCGAAGGCCGACCTCAAGCTGAAGGTGGTGGACCCTCCGCCAGAGGTAGAAGCGCTCATGTGGAAGCTCTACCTAGAATATGAAAATGACCTAAAGCTGAATGAGCCGTTCAATCCGGTGCGAGAAATGCGCCTAAAGTTGGGCGATCCGCCGGGGCAGGCCCCGCTAACCACGGCAAGAATCCTCCAGCAAATTCAAGAACTTGCGAAGCAGGGTGTCGGCGTCGGCGCGATTCCAGAGGAGGCCCTCGTGAAACTGGCGGTGGCCATGATACCCTTCGTAGAAGGCTCTGGCGGCGTGTCCGCCGGCAAGAAGGTGAATTTGGATGCCATACCAGGGGTATATGTGGAGTCGGTTTGGCGCGCCGACGTGTTTAAGACCGACCTCGCTCTAGAAAGGACGTCGGTCAACACCCCAGGCGGTCCCCAAGAGGCAATAAAGCAGGAGGCACTATGGCAAAGATGGGAACGCGAAGAATAGTTCAGGGAAGAAGGACCGCGAATAACCCCCCCGAGCCACAGGTCCCAATGGTCGGAACTATATACGCGAATCTTATTGTTTCTCCGGTTCAGATTCGCTCGACCTCAACGTTTGACCTCGCACCCTTGGGCCTTGGGATGCCGATCATGCGGGAGGGCTTTATAACCGATACGGATTTCCTGCCAACAGCCGAGCAGGGCTAGGCTGCCTCCATTAGCTCCTTCAGCTCCCACGCCCGATCTGTGATCGCTGCCCTCGTCTTCCCGGGGGCACGCGCGAGAGTCTTGTGAATCCGTCGGGAGGTCTAATGGGCGAGGTGTAGGCAGCGCGCGGCCCGTAGGGCTTCCCGCTCCTTGGGACAGCGTTCGTCAGTCCGGCGACGCGTCGCGTCAACACGCGAATCGTACAGTTCTGGCGCTCGACGCGGCTGGTGCAAATCTTCGTGGGGTCGCCTTAAGAAACTATCGAAACCTGGCACCCACCCCCCGGTGGTATAATCGCTATTAAGCACTTTATATCTCCAATGCAAAAGCATCCAAAAGGTTCGCAAGCTCGAATTCTGCTGGCGTCTGTATTCGGGCCCTACGCTCAGAACGATGAATTCGGCAGCCGCGAGATCAACCCCATGGAGCTGTACCACAACCAGGTGACCCGCGAGCAGGGGCCGTTTTCCCTGCGCATGTTTCACCGTTCCTGGGGTATCCTCATGATCCAGCGGAACGTCTCCGCGCCCACCACGGTCCTGGACTTTCCCACCCGCGAAGCGTTCGAAGCCGAGCTGGCGGCGCACGATTACGACGTCGTGGGGATTTCCTCCATCATCGTCAACGTGGGCAAGGTGCGGGAGATGTGCCGCATCGTACGGCGCTTGGCGCCCCGCGCCGCCATTGTGATCGGCGGCCACGTCACCGCCATATCGGAACTGGAGAAAATGGTGGACGCCGACCACTTCGTGCGCGGCGACGGAATTTCCTGGATGCGCCGCTACCTGGGTGAAGACGAGACTGCGCCCATTCGGCATCCCGAAATCGTGTCCGGCTTCGATGCCCGCACGCTGGGAGTGAAGTTGCCGCAAACCAAGGGCAGTGTGGCCGCCACCATCATCCCCTCGGTTGGCTGTCCCATGGGTTGCAATTTCTGCACTACTTCGGCCTTCTTCGGCGGCAAAGGGCACTACCTGAATTTCTATGACAGCGGCGCGGAACTTTATGGCGTCATGAGCGAGATGGAGCACAAGCTCGGCGCGCAGTCCTTTTTCGTGATGGACGAGAACTTCCTGCTGCATAAGCGGCGCGCCATGGAACTGCTCGATTGCATGCGCCGCGACGGCAAGGCGTGGGCGTTGTACGTTTTCTCTTCCGCCAACGCGATCGCGCAATACACGATGCGAGAGCTGGTGGAACTGGGCATTTCGTGGGTGTGGATGGGACTGGAATCGCCTCACTCGGCCTATTTGAAATTGAAGGGCGCCGATACCCTCACCCTCACGCGCGAATTGCGGCAACACGGCATCAAGGTGCTGGGCTCAACCATTGTCGGCCTGGAACACCACACACCGGAGAATATCGACGCCGAAATCGAGCACGCCATCGCCCACGATACCGATTTTCACCAGTTCATGCTGTACACGCCGGTGCCCGGCACGCCCCTGTTCGCCGAAATGACCGCGCAGGGCAGAATGCTGGACGGCGTCGATCTGGCGGACATTCACGGCCAGGATCGATTCAATTTCCGCCACGCAGCCATCGGCAGGGAGGATTCCAAGCGTTTTCTCGACGGCGCTTTCCGCCGCGACTTCGAGCGCAACGGGCCGAGCCTCTACCGCATCTGCCGCACCACCCTGGAAGGCTGGCTGCGCTACAAAAACGATGCCGATCCGCGCGTTCGCGCCCGTTTTGCCTGGGAAGCTCGCTCGCTCGGCAGCGGCTACGCGGCCGCCCTCTGGGCCATGGAGAAGTACCTGCGGCGAAGCAATCCCCCCGTCGGCGAAAAGATCCAAGCACTGCGCCAGCGCGTGGCCCATGAATTCGGATGGTTGAGCCGCGCGGCGACCTATGCTCTGGGACCGGTGCTGCTGTGGGCGGCGCGCAGGGAACGGAAGCGCCTCGCCGCCGGCCACACCTACGAGCCGCGGACCATTATCGAGCGCCGCAACTGGACCCTCCCCGAAGCGCGTCTCGACGCCATCCCGACGCTGCTTCCAGTTCCGGAAGAGCTTTAGGCGGCCAGAGTCAGAAGTCGCAGTATTCCGTCTCCTGACTTCTGGCCTCCTCGACTTCCGCTCTTTATACTCGAAACAGGGAGTCTCCAGCCGATGGGATCCTTGTTGGGCGATATCAGGCACACACTCCGCGTATTGCGGCAGAATCAGGGCTTCACCATCACAGCCGTGCTGGCGCTCGCGTTAGGCATCGGAGCGAACACGGCCATTTTTACGGTGGTCGACACCGTGATCCTTCATTCTCTTCCTTATCCGAAGTCCGACCGCATGGTCAAAATCTCGCGTTCCAACGGTGGCTCTCTCAACGAGCCGACCTTCACCTATTTGGAGAGAAACAACCCCGGTTTCGAAGACCTGACGGCTTACCAGGCTGGCGCCGGCCTGAATCTGAGCGGCGCCGACAGGCCTGCGCTGGTGGAGGCAACCAAGGCTTCGCGAAACTACTTCCGGCTGTTCGGCGCGCATCCGGTGTTGGGCCGACTCTTCAGCATGGCGGAGGACCAGCCAGGAGGTCCGCGCGTGCTGGTGTTGAGTTATGGGCTATGGCAAGGCTGGTTCGGCGGCAGCTCGTCGGTTATTGGGAAGACCATCGATCTCGGTGGCGCGCCTTATGCCGTAATCGGGGTGCTCTCCGCGGCGTTCCAACCATACCCGGCAGCCGATGTGTGGGTGCCGTTGCAAGCCGATCCGGGCAGCCAGAATCTGGGGGGCGTCCTGACAGTTTCGGGGCGGCTTCCCGGTGGCTGGACGCTGGCGCAGGCTAACGCTCGGATGGCCGTAATCGGCCGGCAGTATGAGCGGACGCTTTCAAAATTCAGAGGCGGCGACGCCAAACTCGAGGTCACGTTCCTCGAACAAGCGATGACGGGGAACATCCGGCCGGCCCTGACGATCCTGGTTGTTGCGGTCGGGTTGGTGCTGCTGATTGCGTGCGCGAATGTCGCCAACCTCCTGCTGGCGCGCGCCTCCACCCGGCGCCGGGAAATCGCCATCCGTGTTGCCATCGGAGCGGGGCGCGGGCGCATCGTGCGCCAGTCGCTTACCGAAAGCCTGTTGCTGGCGCTCGCCGGTGGCGCTGCCGGCCTGGCACTGGGGTCCTGGGGCGTTCGCGCATTGGTTGCCTTCCTGCCCGGCGATCTGCCGCGTCTGGGGGAAATCGCGGCCGTTCCCGCGCTCGATCCGGAAGTTGCGGGGTTCACGCTTCTATTGGCGGTCCTCACCGGACTGACCTTCGGGCTTGTTCCCGCCTTCCAGCTCTCGCACACGGACCTAACGGCGTCGCTGAAGGAATCGGGCGGCCGCGCGGGCGCGGGCCTGAAACAGAACCGCATGCGCGGCTTGCTGGTGGCGGCTGAGGTGGCGCTGGCTGTTGTGCTATTGTGCGGCGCCGTCTTGTTGATTCGAAGTTTCTCAGAATTACGCAGCGTGAGCCTCGGTTTCGATCCGAACCAAGTCCTCGCCATGGAAATCTCTCTCGCCGGTCCCGGCTATGCGAAGTCGAGTGCCGTGGAGCGCGTCGCCCGAGAATTCGTGGAGCGGGCAGAGCGCATTCCGGGAGTGGAATCGGCGGCCTTGGCCAGCGCCTTGCCTCTCTGGGGCCAGATGGACATGATCTTCAACATCCCGGGGCGCACCCTCCCTCGCGGGCGCCAGGCCGCCGGCGATGTCCAGTGGCGGATCGTTTCGCCGCACTACTTCGATGTGTTGCGGATTCCGTTGCTCGCCGGCAGATTATTCAACGGCAGGGAAACCGGCCCGGCCGTGATTATCAGCCAGGCCATGGCGCGGCGTTTCTGGCCCGGCGCGAGCCCAATCGGCCGGACGATTTCGATCGGCCCGGCTTTGGGACCAGGGTACGAGGTTGGTCTGACGGAGATTATCGGCGTCGTCGGCGACGAGCGGCTGCGGCTCAATGTGGACCCTCAGCCCGTCATGTACCAGTTGCATTCTCAGATTCCCGACGGCGCCATGGCGCTGGTGAATGGCTTGGAACCCGCCGCGGTTCTGGTTCGCACACGCAACGGTGTCCCGCCCATGAGCGTGGGCCAAGCTGTCCGGGCCCTCCTCAAAGCCGAGGAATTAGCCGCGGCGAAGGTGCGGACGATGGATCAGGCCGGCATCGATTCGACCGCGCGGCAGAATTTCAATACGTTGCTGCTGAGCGTGTTTGCGGGCGTTGCGCTGGCGATGGCGGCGGCGGGGATCTACGGGGTGATGTCCTACAGCGTGGAGCAGCGGACGCACGAGATCGGCATCCGCGCGGCGCTGGGAGCGAGCCCTCACGCGACTTTGTGGCTCGTGCTGCGGCAAGCGTTGGCCATGGCGGTGGCGGGATTGGCCGCCGGCATCGCCGCGTCGTTTGGGCTGACGCGCCTGCTGGTCGCGCAGTTGTTCGGCGTGAAGCCGTCCGATCCGCTGACTTTTGCCGCTGTGCCGCTCATTCTCCTAGCCGTTGCTTTGGCGGCCGCGTGGATTCCGGCCGTGCGTGCTACCCGCATCGATCCATTGACGGCGCTGCACCACGAATAGCTCGCCATCCGTTTCCCTACCGCCGCCTCGCGGAGCGCCGGAACCGGTTCGGCTATCGGGGACGATTCGCGAGGAGTCTCACGCATGGAAACGCGCCGCGGCGAGTTTCAGCGTTTCGGCCACGGCAACCAGGTCGGTGGCACTTTTTTTCACCTGCTCGCTGCCGTCTGCCATCTGTCCGGCCGCCTGGTCAACAGTCACAATCTCCCTCGTGATCTCTGAAGTGGCTACGGACGTTTGGGAAATGCGCGAATTGGCTTCCTGCACCCCGCTCGACGCTTGCACGATATTGCGAGCGATATCCTTCGTGGTCGCGGACTGTTCCTCGATGGCTGCCGCGATGGAAGACACGATATCGCTGACGTCGTGAATCACCTGCGAGACCTTTCCGATTTCGGCGATCCCTCCGGCCGTGGACGACTGCACGCCGGCGATCCTGTTCTTGATGTCCTCGGTGGCAGTGGCGGTCTGCTGGGCCAGTTCCTTGATCTCGTTGGCAACCACGGCGAATCCCTTGCCGGCCGACCCGGCACGGGCCGCCTCGATGGTGGCATTGAGCGCCAGCAGGTTGGTCTGCGAGGAAATCTCGGTAATGGTTTCGGTGACTTTGCCGATTTCATGGGCGGCAGCCCCCAACTGGCTCATCTGTTCGTTGATGCGGGCGGCTTGGCGGGTGGCCTCTTCGGTAATGCGCCGGGCCTTTTCGGAATTGGCCGCGATCTCGCCGATCGTGGCCGTCATCTGGTCAGTGGCGGAGGCGACACTGGTCAAGTTGGTGGTAGCCTGCTCCATCCCCGACGCGACTGACCGGACATTGGCGGACATTTCCTCGGCGGCGGCGGCCACGCTGTGGGCCTTGCTTGAGGCCTGGCGCGAGCCGGTCGTCATTTGCTCCGAATTGCTCATAAGCTCCGTCGAGGAAGACGACAATACCTTGATTCCGCCCGCGATCTCGTGGACCATGGTGCGCAGGTTTACGGCCATCGTCTGCTGGGCCCGGGCGAGCATGCCCACTTCATCTCCGCGGCGCTGAAACGAAGCCGGAGTATCTTTCGAGAGATCTCCGCTTGAAATCTGTTCCAGTTGCACCACCGCGGCGGAAAGCGGAACCGCGATGCTGCGGGTGACAAGCACGGAAATACTGAGGCCGACCGCGATCGAGAGGCCCAGGCACACCAAAATGCCCGTCGAAGTGCTGCCGACCGCTCCCATGATGTCTTTGGAGTATTCCTCACCATTGCTCTTGTTGAAAGTAACCTCCGCCGCGACGGAATCCGCGAAGGCCTTACTTAGAGGTTGCAGATGACCGCCGATCATCGTCAGAGCGTCTTGATGCTTTCCCGTCCGGCTCAGGCGCATGACCTCTTCAAAACACTTTGCGTACGGGATTCTGGCGGACTTTATGGCTTCGTAGAGCTCGCGCGCTTTGGTGGTTTGGATGGTTTTCTCGTAGTCCGACGTCGACGAGTCGATGGCACGTCCCGCGGCTTCAATGGCGGCTTCTAAACGCGCCCTTTCGCTCTTGTCGGCGGCGCTGCCCTCGTTGCCCAACATGGCGTCCAGCATGTTCGTGTTGACATATTCTCGTAGCAGTGCGAACTGCGCGTCGGTGGCTGCCTGCGTTCGGCCCATCAGATAGATCCCGGGCAAAGCATCGGACGTGATGCGAGTGGCAGCTCGATTGACTGCTCCTAATTGAACGTAGGCGAACAGGCCAAGGATGACGGTAAGCAAAATCGTCGCGCCAAACCCAATTCCAATGCGTTTTCCAGTCTTCCAATTGTTCATATCGTTTCGCCCCTCTCTCCTAAATCGCTTTCCTCTCAATCCTGACCAACTCTTGGACCGTCAAGTTCAACTTCACCCAACAGGCGCACTTACGGTATGCGAGCGACATCCGCGCCAAGGAACTTCCCCAAGCGGACTCGGGATGCGTTTTAACGCCGGTAGTCCGACGCTCGCTCGCTGATTGTGTTTATCGACCGGTTGGTGGGATTTCTGTAGGGTACTACTGTGTTTGGAGTGGGCGATCCCGCGAAGATCTCATTTTTCGGGGGACGGATGGCCTCTCAGGCCGCAGCCCGATTACTGCCCCAACAGCACCCTCAGCAACTTGGTCTCGTCGTTGCGGATGTCCACGTCGGTGGTCTTGGAGGCGCCATTCTTCTCCACCGTGACTCTGTACGTGCCCGGCGCCAGAGAGAGTTGCGCCGGGGTGACCTGCGCGATGGTTTTGCCGTCGATGCGGATGGCCGCCCCCGGCGGCGCGCTGCTCAGCATCAGGGTTCCGGTGTTGGCGTGTAAGACCACGGCTGCCAACTCGAGCGGGGCGTCGGCCACGGTAGCGTCGCGACGTTCGATCTGGTAGCCAGGCATGGAGATGTAGATGGAATGCTGGCCGGGCAGGGCGTCCAGCTCGCACGGAGTTTTGCAGGCCGTTTCGGAGCGCCCGTCCAGAGTGGCCGTGGCGCCGCTGGGGCTGCTAATCACGGTGACCGGTTGGGGCAACGGTGCGGAGGCGCGGGCCGAAGCGGATGGCGATGGATGGCGCGCGGGACGCGCCGCGGCGGAGGCGGGAGCGGATGGGGCCGGGTTGGAGGGCGTGGCGGTCTCGGCGCTGCCGGGCTGCCGTGCGGGCTCGGTGGTGGAACCGGCGGGCGGCGCTGGGGACGAAGATCCGGACACCGGCTGCGTACCCGACGTGGCCGCGGGCGCTGCGGCAGCCGAGGGCGCGGCGGACGGCATGGGGCTGGGCTTCTCCCCGGCAGGGTTGGCCGGCTGCGCAGCCGACGCTTGTGGCGGTTGGGCCGGTTGGCCGCTGTCGCCGGCCCCGCCGGATTCGGGCACACTCGGGCGTCCATGCCACCCTCCCGCTTGCCAGCCAATCAGCGCCAACAGCGCAGCCGCCAGGAGAATGGCCGCCAGAAACGGCAAGAATCCGGACTTGCGCCGTTCCTCGGGGTCGCGGGTAACCGTGGTTTCGCCCCGCCGGGCCCGCCGGGCCGGAGGCAGCGTGGGCGCCGCGCCCGCCCCGGCGGACTCCGCCACGGTGGGCTCGTTCAGGCTCCCGCCGCGCGCCATGGTTTTGAAATTCTTGACGCCCTCGCACGCCTTTTCGAGAGCGTCCACAAATTCCTGGCAGGTGCGGTAACGCCCGTCCGGTTTCTTCGACAGCCCTTTCTTCAGCACGCTTTCGATGGCGCCGTTGAGCGAGGCGTTCAGACGGTGTGGCGCTTCCGGCTCTTCCGCCACGATCTTGTACACCACGGTGGTCAGATGTTCGCCGGTGTAGGGTTTCTCGCCCGTCAGGATCTCAAAAGCGATCACCGCCAGCGAAAACTGGTCGGAACGGCCGTCCAGGCTTTGACCCTGCACCTGCTCGGGCGACATGTAGTGGGGCGTGCCCACGATGGAGCCGGTCATAGTGAACTGCTCGGAGGCGGTAATCTTGGCGATGCCGAAATCGCTGATCTTGGCGGTGCCATCGGCGGCAATCATGATATTGGCCGGCTTGATGTCGCGATGAACGATTCCCTTCTGGTGAGCGTAATCGAGAGCCGCGGCGGTTTGGCCGAGGATAGCGAACACGCGCGCGGGAGCGAGCGGCTCGGGCGCGCTCAGCAGTTGATCGAGGGTGGGCCCGTCGACAAATTCCATGGCGATGTACGCCAGGTCGCCCTGCTGCTCCACGTCATAAATGGTGACGATGCCGGGGTGCGACAAGATACCCGCCGAGCGCGCTTCCCGGAACAGGCGCTCGCGCAAACGCGCTTGTTCGTCCGGCGCGCGCGCACCGGCCAGTTGAATCGTCTTGATGGCCACCGGGCGGCCGATATTGGGATCGATGGCGTGGTAAACCACACCCATGGCCCCGCGGCCCAATTCCCTGACGATCTTATATCGCCCGATGCGGTCCATTACTGTCTACAGATAGCATAGCCAGCGACGAAAGGATGGGCGATTTTCGCGCGCGGTATTTTACAATGGTCGGTGGATGGCTAAACCGCCAAAGAAACGCGATGCGCACCGCTGGACTCGCGTTTCCCTGCGGGCCCAGGGAGTCGCGGTCCTGACGTTTCCGATCGCCGCCCTGTTTGTGATGTTGTTCTCGGTGTACTGGGCCGACGCGGATAGCAGGAGCGAGGAAGCGGCGATCGGGCGCGCCTACGAGGTTCGCGTGGCTACGCTGCGCCTGCGCGAAGCGCTGGCGGATGGCGAAACCGCAGCCGATGCCTACACGGCGACCCACCTGGAAGCCTATCGCTCCGCCTATGCGGCGTCGCGCACGGCAGCCGGCCGGGCCCTGGGCGATCTCTCGACTCTTCTGGCGGACGATGGGTCCGAGGCCGCCGATCTCGCTCAGATTCGGCGGCTTACCACGCAGGCCCTGGCTTTGCTAGCCCAGCGGCTGGCCAGCGGCGGCGCCGGCGCCCAGGTTCGGGTAATGGGCGATTTGGAAGCCCGGCTGACCCCCCTGGCCAGCGTCCAGGAGCAAACTGCCGCTGCCGCCAAGACCGCCCAAGAGCAGACGCGCCGGCACCTGTTCCAGGACTTGGTGGCATGTGGCGTAGCCGGACCTCTGGGGGGTCTCTTTATCCATCTTCTGCTGGCCGGCCGCGTGCAGCGGCGTATGCGCGGTCTCGAAGAAAATGCGCGGCGCCTGGCGCACGGCTTGGCGCTCGAGGGCTTGCCTAAAGGAACGGATGAAATCGCCGACTTGGCGCGGCGCCTGGAGGAAGCTTCGAGCCTTTTGCGCAGCCGCGAAAAAAAAATCGGCGACAGCGAAAGCCGGTACCGCAATTTCTTCGATCAGGCCCCCATCCCTTACGAGGAGACCGATCGCACGGGCGTGGTCCGCCGTTTCAATCAGGCCGTGAGCAACCTGCTTAAGACCGCTCCCGATCAATTGCTGGGCTATCGGGCGTGGGATTTCGTGGCTCCCGATCAACAGGAGAGTTTCCGCGCCGCCATGCTCGAACGCATCGCCAGCGGCGAAGAAGGCGGCAACTTCAACTGCGACCTGTTGTTGGAGGATGGCACCCGGATCGGGGTGGAAATCCGCGAAACCTTCATCCGCGACGACAATGGCCAGGTTACCGCCGTGCTGCGCTCGCTGACCGACGTCACCGAGCGGAACATCGCCGCCATGGCGGCCCGCAAGGTGGAGCAGTACGCCCTGGAACTGCGGAACCGCAACGAGCAGCTCGGGCATGCCCTGGAAGCGGCGCGCAACGCCGTAGCCGCCAAGGGCCGGTTTCTGGCCGGCGTATCCCACGAGTTGCGCACGCCGCTCAATGCCATCATCGGTTTTGCCGAGATTCTTTACGACGGCAGGGTGGGAGAAGTCTCCGAGGATCACAAGGAGTGTCTGAGCGATATTCTGGTGAGCGCCCGCCACCTTCTGCAGCTCATTAACGACATTTTGGATCTGGCTAAAGTGGAGGCCGGCAAGATGGAGTTCCGGCCGGAGGTCTCGAAAATTCCGCTGCTCGTGGAGGAAGTCCGCGACGTCATCCGGCCGCTCGCCGAAAAAGGCGGCCAGCAGTTGGTCCTGGACGTAGTTCCGGCGCTGACCGCGTTTCTCGATCCGGCGCGCTTCAAGCAGGTTTTGTACAACTATCTTTCCAACGCCGTGAAATTCACTCCGGCCGGAGGCATCGTGACCGTGCGGATCCAACTCGATGGCAACGATTGTTTTCTGCTGGAGGTGGAAGATACCGGCATCGGCATTCCTCCCGACGAAGTTGCCCGCCTATTCCAGGAGTTTCAGCAGCTTGCCAACAACCGGAAGGCCGGCCAGGGCACCGGTCTGGGCCTGGCATTGACGCGGCACATTGTGGAGGCTCAGGGTGGAACCGTTGGCGTGCGCAGCACACCAGGCAAAGGCAGCGTATTTTCTGCAATTTTCCCCTTACATTATCGTTCGGCAGGGGTAACTACAGCCGCTTAGTAAATGTTCCCAGCAGCCATGCCCTGGGCTAAAATAAACTCAACATGCCCGGCGAGCCGATATTGGTTGTTGACGACACTCCGGTAAACCTGAAACTCACTCGTATCCTGCTCGTCAACGAGGGATACAAGGTGATGACCGCGACGACGGCCGAAGAAGCGCTGGAGCTGTTGAAGAGTTTTCATCCGCACCTGGTGCTTACCGATATTCAACTGCCCGGCATGGATGGCCTGGAGTTGACCCGCCGCATCCGCAAGGATCCGAATCTGAAGGACCTGGTGGTGGTGGCGCTGACGGCTTTCGCCATGAAGGGCGATGAGCAAAAGGCCATCGATGCGGGTTGTGACGGATACATCACCAAGCCCATCGACACGCGCACGCTGGGCACCCGGCTGCGCGAGCACCTGGGCCGCCGTAACGAGGCCGCTGCCGCGCCGCCGCCCGGCGAAGTGGCGGCCATTCCCGAAGCGGACTTGCAGGCGCTGCGCCGCGTCTTTCTGGCCGAGGGGCGCGACAAGTCGCGCCAGCTCTTGCTCGACCTGGACGGCCAATTCAGCGCCAACGAAGCCGCCAAGCTGGTGCACCAATGGGTGGGAACCGGCGGACTGTTGGGTTACACGGCGATCAGCCGGCTGGCGCGGGAAGCCGAAGCCATTCTCCTCGACCGGCCGCTGGACAACGCCCAGTTGCGCGAAGCGCTTACGGCGCTGGCCCTGGCTTTCTCCAGCCCGCGCGAGGCGCGCGACACGCCGATTCCGGAGTACGTTTCGCAGGCGCTTGCCGGCAAGCGGGTCACCGCGGTTGGCTTGCCCGCCGCCGAAGAGGAGCGTTTGGGAATTGCCTTGGAACGCGCCCATGCAACAGCCACATTTTTCGAAGCCGGTTACGATTCCTTGGCCGAAGACGCGCTGTCGGCCGATCTGGCGGTGATCTTCGTAGCCCCGGAAGTGGATACCTGCGCTTGGCTGGATCCCAACGCGCCGCTCTGGAAAAAGATGCCGGTGGTGCTGGTGGGGAGCCGCGATCACCTCTTGGCGCTGGATCCGAAGGTGCAGGGATTGGCGCGGGAATTTCTGATGGATTCCTGGCAGCCCGAGGAGGCCCTGGTGCGGTTGAGCCTGGCGCAGATTGTAAAGCCGTCCGGCGGCGCGCGCCATGTCCCGTTATCTCCTTTGGCGCCCGGCGCGCGCACGCGCGTGGTCATCGCCGACGACGACGCTACGGTTCGCGCGCTGGTGGGCACGACCCTGAAAAACTTCGGTTTCGACATCGAGACCGTGCCGGACGGCACGATGGCGCTCGAATGCGTCCGCCGCACGCAGCCCGATATTGCGGTTTTGGACGTCAGCATGCCGGGGATGGACGGTTACGAGGTGCTGGCGGCGTTGCGCAAGGAATCCATTCCGGTGCGCGTCATGCTGTTGACGGCGCGCCAGCAGGAAAGCGACGTGATTCGGGGTTTTTCATTGGGCGCCGACGACTATGTGGTGAAGCCGTTCAGCCCGATGGAACTGGTTGCCCGCCTGAAACGTCTCGCTGCGCGATGACCGCCGCTCTCCGCATTGTCTCCGCCCTGCTGGGCCTCTATGCGCTCTTTCTGTCGGCGATTTTCGGTTTGTCGTTGGTGCGGGCCAGGCAATCCTGGAAACAGAAACGGCGTTACGCGGAGATCGAACCGCGGCTTCGCGACCTGCTCATCGAAAACATCTCGGGCAGCAACAATGTGGACTCGATCCGCAAGCTGGCGGGGCCCGACCGTCCCGCCGTCGGCCGCGTGCTGACGGAATTCGAAGGCAAGGTCGCCGGGGCCGCTCGCGACCGGTTGTGCGAGGCCGCCATCGAATTGGGCCTGGTGCAAGACTGGATCCAGGACAGTCGCTCGCGCAACCCGATGGTGCGGCGCAGAGCTTTCAAGGGCTTGGCGTTCGTGACTTCGTTCGAGCCCGCCCGGCGGCTGAGCGGCGACATCCCCGTGTTGGCCCTGAACGATACCGACCGGGAAGTGCGCATCGCTGCCGCGCGTGCCGTGCTGCATTCGGAAATTCCGGAACAGTTTGGGCAGGTTTTCGATATGGCCATGGAGAATAACCTGCTATCGCGTATCCGTCTCACCGAGGAATTGCGCCGCCAGGCGCTGGCGCTCTGCGAGAGCACGATCCCCCTGGCGCTGAACGGGAAGGATCCGGAACGCACCCTGGTGGCGCTCGAATTGCTAGTCGCCTGGGAACGCGCCCTGCCCTTCGAAGACCTGCACCGTCTGCTGGAGCACGACGATCCGCGCATCCGGGCGAGCGCTCTGGCCCTGGCGCCGCTGCTTCCGCCTTCCGCCGACAACGAAGCGGCCATTTTCGATGCCCTGCGGGACGCGGATCCGGCGGTGTTCACCGCTGCCGCCCGCGCGGCGGCCCGCATGAAGCTCGGAGGCGCCGTTGCCCTGCTGGCTCGCGGGTTGCGGGTGGGAAAATCCGAGCAACTCCGCGCGGCGGCGGCCGCTCTGGCCGAGTTGCCGCCGATGGGATTGAGCGCGTTGAGCGAACTGGCTTCCAACGACAACCCGGCGACCGCGGCCGCCGCCGCCGAAGCGCTGGCCAATTTGCAGCACGGAGGGATGTTTTGATGGACGCGGGCGCGGGTTGGGCCGCTGCCGTCCTGACCGCGGCGGCGTTGCTGCTGACGCTGGCCGGCGTGGCGGGTTTCGGCGTGCTCCTCAAGGGCTGTTTCGTATTGCGGCGGTTTTGGCGGCGCAATCCCGACGCGAGCGGCAACGTCTTGCTGAAATCGCCGCTGGTTCCCGCGGTGTCCGTGCTGGCCGTCTGCCGCGACGCCTCGCCGGCCGCGCGCGCTTTCGTCCGCCGCTTGCTGGGCTTGGACTTCGGCCGTTCGGAAACCGTGTTGGCGCTCGAAAACATGGCGGAGACGGACCGGAAAGTCTGGGTTGACGAATTTCGTCTCGAGCCTTCCTCGCGCGTCGCCGGCACACTGCCGTCCGCCAAAGTTCGCGCCGTGTACCAATCGCTCGATCCGGTGCGGATGGTGGTGGTGGAAATCGAAGGCGGGCGCCGATCGGAAGCCTGGAACGCGGCGGCCAACGCCGCCCTCTCGCCCGTGCTGGCGCTTTTCGAGCCCGCCAGCGAGTTTCCGCAGGATGCGTTGCTTACGCTCATCCGGCCGATGTTGGAAGATCCGGCCGGAACCATGGCGGTTTGTGGAGGCGGCCCCGGCCCGCTCGCGGCTTCCTGGGCAGCCTGGTTTTGGGGCTTGGAAGAGATCCGCATCTGGCTGGGACGCATGGCCGCCGCCGCCGGCGGGGACCTGCTGATTCCCGTTCCCGGGAGCGCCTTGCTGGTGCGCGCCGATGCCATCGCCGCAGCGGGCGGTTTTCGCGGCGATCCGCTCGACACTGTCCTGGCCCTGCGCAAACAGCCGCAAGCTGCCGGCAAGCCTAGGACTGTGGCGTTGATCCCGAATCCGATTAGCTATGGCCCCTCACCGCGGAGCTTCCGGGAACTCCATGACGCGGTCAGCCGCGATCAGCGCGCACTGGCGCACGCGGTGCGCGCGGAGGGGATGGGTGGAACGTCTTGGTTTCTGCCTGCATTGGTGGGTTGGCGCTTCCTCCTGCCGCTGGTCGAAACCGGCGCCTATCTGCTGCTGATTGCGGCCGTCGTCACCGGCCATGCCAGCGGCACGCTGATTGAGTTGGTGCTCTTGGCCGCGCTGGGATCGGGAGCCTTGGTCTCGATGGCGGCCGTGGTGCTGCGGGAACTGGCGCAGTATGAGGCGGCCGACCCAACCGAACTGGCGAGGCTGTTTGCCGCGGCCATGATTGAGAGCTTGGGATACCGGCAAGTCCGCAATCTCTGGCTCATCGCGGGCTTTTTTCGAGAGTAGCTCGGGAGGTTAGAACCAGGGGAGTGGAACAAAAGGAGAATAAGCCCAGCCCGAGGACCGGTCTGGCCGGCCCCCGAGCGCACGACTCAGAAACAACCTTCATCCGCCCTTGTGGACATCGGCGGATTCATGATCGACTTTACGGATTCAGCGTGACTCTGGTTTTTGTGCCGCCGATTTCAATGGCGCCGATGTTCTGTTTCCCGCCATCGCTGTTTAGCCGCACTGCGGTGACGTCGAATTTCTGATCTACGCTTTCGATCTTGGCCGGTGCGACAACCGACGTTTTGCCTTGTGTGAGGGTAGCTTTCGAATCCACGAAGTTGAGCGTGAGAACGCAATCGCCCGCTTTGAATTCCGTGCCGTTGAGTAAGGCGGGCCGGAACAGGGTGATCTTGTAATTGGAATGCCCGGTGGGCAGAGTTCCCGCGACCGCCGCTGCGATCGCCAGAACGGCAAAGATCAGGACAAGTTTTTTAACCATTAGCAACTCCTAAATAGAGTTTAACACCACTTTATCGTGGTTCCAATACCCTCATTTACGGGGCCAAACTGCTACCCGCGATTGGCCGGCAACTCAGACCGCGGCCAGCAGCTTGGCGAGCAGCGCCGTGCGTGCGGCGATCGGGGCAATGAGGATGCTTTCGTTCGATGCATGCGCGCCCTCGCCCGCCGCGCCCAGACCGTCCAAGGTTGCCACTCCGAGCGCGGCGGTGAAGTTGCCGTCGGAACCGCCGCCGGTGTGCGACTCTTCGACCGGGACTCCGATTTCGGAGGCCAGCCTCCGCGCCAGGCGAAACAGCCGCAGCGTACCCGGCGTGCGCTCCATGGGAGGACGGTTCAATCCGCCACGAATCTCGATGCGGCATCGCTTGTCGAAGGCGCGGAGGCTACGGAATTTCCGTTCGAGGGAAGCGGCGTCGCGGAGCCGCGGGATGCGCACGTCCACTTCGGCGTGGGCGGTTTCGGCAATTACGTTGGAGCGCGTTCCACCCGCAATCACGCCGGGATTGACGGTGATGCCGCGCTCGAGATCGGTGAAGCCCGAGATGCGCTGGATCTGCCGCGCCAGTTCCACGATGGCGCTCGCGCCCGCGGAAAAATCCACGCCGGCGTGCGCGGCCCGGCCATGCGCCGTCACGGTGAATAGCCCCACTCCCTTGCGCGCGGTTTTGAGTTTACCGGATAAGCCGGTGCCGGGCTCGAGGACCAGCACGGCATGGCTGGCGCGGGCGTTGGTTTCGGTGAGGGCGCGAGAGCTTGGGCTGCCCACCTCTTCATCGGAATTGAGCTGCAGCAGGATGCGCGAAGGCACGGGAATATCCAGGTCTTGCAGCGCGCGGACGGCGAAGATAAAAAACGCGATGCCGGCCTTCATATCCAGAACGCCCGGTCCCCACAGCCGGCCGCGGGCGCGGCGAAACGGCATGCTACCGAAGGTGCCCAGCGGCCAGACGGTGTCGCTGTGTCCCAGCACCAGCACTTGGCCGTTCTTCCCGCGGCCGGGCAGACGCACTTCACAGGTAAGGTGTGGGCCGAACTTGCCGCCGGGGTGCTTGCGAATGCGCCCGAGCGGCGCCAGCGTGTCCGCGAGCAGATCTACGAAGCGCCCCACCGCGGCGCTATCGTCGCTGGGCGACTCCGCCTCTACCAATGCGCCCACGAGCGCAATGAGAGCTTCCCGGTGCTGCTTGATGTGACGAAGGATTGGGTCCACGGAGGCTATGTTAGTACACCATCGCTTGCCGGAACATGCAGGTCAAGGGGCCACTCCGCGGAGGCCGAAGTGACGATGCGTTTCAAGGAAGGCCCAGCGCCGCGCGCAACGCCTCGATCATCACCGCGTCCGGGGCCTTCCGGCCGGTCCACAGTTCGAAGCCGATCGCGCCCTGATAGACGAGCATGGCCAATCCGTCGAGGGTGGGCAGACCGCGCTGCCGGGCCGCTTTGAGGAAGGGCGTTTCCGGCGGATTGAAGACTACGTCGCAGACCACCAGGCCCGGACGCGCGGCACGAAGATCCACGGGCGGCATGGAATCCACGTCGGGGTATAGGCCGATGGATGTGGCGTTGACCAGCAGGTCGGCGTCCTCCGGCACCGCATACGTGCCGTGCCACGGCTGGAACCGGATTCGCGCTTTCGTCTTGGACGCGAGGTCCGCGACCATTTCCTCACCCCGCTGGATCGAACGGTTGACCACGAGCAGATCCGCGGCCCCGGCCAGCGCCAATTCCGCCAAGATGGCCCGCGCGGCTCCGCCGGCGCCCAGAACGACGACGCGCTTGCCTTTGGGATCGAGGCCGGCGTCGGTGCGCACGCCGCGCAGGAAACCCTTGCCGTCGGTATTCTCGCCGATTAGATGGTCGCCTTCACGGCGCACGGTGTTTACGGTGCCGATCAGCGCGGCGTCCGGCGCGATTCGATCGAGGTGCTGGATCACGGAGACTTTGTGAGGGATGGTAAGGTTGACGCCCTGCATCCCGAACGCCCGCACGCCCACCATCGCGTCGCGGAGTTTCTCGGGCGGCACTTCAACCGTGAGATATCGCCAGTTGAGGCCGAGCGCCCGAAAGGCAGCTTCCTGCATGGCGCCAGTCGGGTTTTCGGCGACCGGTTGGCCGAAACAGGCCACCAGTTCCGCTTTGAAGTTCGCCGGCATACCGGCCAGAGTAGCATGCTCCCTATCGAGCCAACCTCGATATGCAGGCGCGATGAATTTCTCTTCGCTGGCGTGTGCGCCACCAGTATCCATACTCATAATGTTGTACAACAATATTGTTGCATTTTATTTCTGTTGTGATACTGTAGTGTTGTATGAGCGCGAACGGCATTCCCGGAAGCATGGGCCGCCTTGCAACCGGCCCTGAATTCTTCGATCGAGTGGAAATCATGTCTCGGGCGTGGGATCTACTCAAAACAAGCAACTTGCTGCTTCTTGCCCCCCGCCGTGTAGGTAAGAGCTCCCTCCTGAATCGGATGAGAGAGGATGGCCCGGCCAAGGGCTACCACACCCTTTACCTGGCGGTCCCAGATGCGGAAGACGAACTGGATTTTATCAAGCGGCTGCTCCGCGCATTCCGGGATACCGAATGGGCGGCAACGAGCTGGCTTTCGGTTTTCAAGGACAGACTCCCCGAGGATCTGGAAGTGGTTCTCAAGACTGGATTACTCGAGCTGAAAGCGGAGAAGTTCGATTGGCGCCGTCCGGCGGAAGAATTGGAGGCGCTACTCAAATCCGGCGATGCCCAAACTCTGCTGCTAATTGATGAGTTGCCGCTGCTGATCGCTAGCATCGTTCATCAAGATCCGTCCGGAAGCAGCGCTGAACGCTTCCTGCTTTGGCTGAAGCGGTTGCGGGAGCAGTACCAGCCCCACTGGTTCTTCGCTGGGTCGATCGGCCTCGACTCAGTCGCTCGACGGCTAAAATTGTCGGGCACTATCCACGACCTCCAAACAATCGAACTCGGAGCGTTCAGCCCCGAGATGGCACGCTCCTACCTCATGGGCCGCGGCCAATTCTACCAGTGGGCTCTAGATGCTGGAACTATAGATGCAATTCTACAAGCGGTCGAATGGCCGATCCCGTTTCATCTCAATCTCGTTTTTGAGGAGCTTCGTTCTGTTGTCCGTGACCAGTACGGCCCTCCGTCGCCTGCGCTCGTCGAGATCGCGTTACAAAGATTGATGGCGCACGGGCGAACGCACTTCGATCATTGGGATGAGCGCCTGGCGAAAATGTTAGACCCTCGTTTCCAGGATTACAGTGCGAGCATTCTCAGTTTGGTTTGCCGCGACTCCGGCGGTGTCACCTCCGCAAGCCTCGACCTGCGTTTGAGTCAGCAATTAGGCGACGCCCAAGAGCGGGCTGAAGTGTTGCGCCAACTGCTGGATCTGCTGGTTAGCGATGGATATCTAGTGAGCCAGGGGGGCGTTATCCGCTTCCGCTCCGCGCTCTTGCGCCGCTACTGGCGGGAGGTGCAGGCGTGATGGCACAAAGGCGGTTTCCTTTCGGCGGCGTCCCCGTGTACAATCCGCAATCCCTGAGCAAGACCGAGGCGCTTGCACAGTTTCATGCGCGGCAAGCCGACTATCGAAGCCTGATAGCTCTCCTCCGGGAAGAGCGCCCTTCGCACGTTCTGATCATCGGCACGCGCGGTATGGGCAAGACCACTCTGCTACAGCGAGTTCGCTACGGCGTGGAGGATGATACCGAGTTAAGCGGCCGCTATGTTGTGCTGGCCTTCCCTGAAGAGCAGTACAACGTGAACCGCCTGCACCACTTTCTGCTCAACACCGTGGACGCGCTGGCCGACATGCTGGAACACGCTAAGAACGAACCGATGCTGGCGCACGTCGAGGCGTTTGCCGACGTGCTTGGCAAGTGCGCTCCGGAGGAAGTCGAGGAGCAGGTGCCCCGCTTTCTGGCGGAGATCGGCCAGCAGCTTCAGAAAAGCTTTCTTTTGCTGGTGGACAACGCAGACCGGCTTTTTGAGACGATCGAAGACCGGCAGCAGTGGCGCCTTCGCGAGCTGCTGTCCTCGCGGCGCGACTTGACCTTTTTCGGAGCCACGACCCAGGCGAGCGACGGAATTTACGGACCGGACCGCGCATTCTTCGAGTTCTTCAAAATTTACCAGCTTGCTCCCCTCACGTTCACCGAGGTACGGGACCTGCTGCTTGAACTGAGCGATTCCGTGGAGGATAGGGATGAGAAGGGCGCCGCGAAGCAACGCGTCGCGGAATGGCTCAACGCCGATGCGGCACGGCTGCGTACCCTGGTGCAATTGACGGGCGGCAATCCACGCACGACGGTTCTGCTCTTCCACCTGGTGCTGGATGGCCTGGCGGGCGGCGCCCGCGAGTACCTGGAGCGGCTGCTCGATCAGGTCACGCCAACCTATAAGGGCCGTGTGGACGAATTGCCGCCTCAGGCGCAGCAAGTGCTGGATGCCGTGGCCCTTCGATGGGACCCGGTAACAGCGATGGAGGCGGCCGACGATACGGGGCTGGAAACGAGCGCCGTTTCGACCCAGTTGACCCGCCTCGTACGGCAAGGAATTCTGGAGAAGGCCGATCCTGGCGACAGCAAGAAGGCCCTCTACCAGGTCGCGGAGCGTTTCTTCAATATCTGGTATCTCATGCGGGCTAGCCGGCGAGTTCGGGCAAAACTACGCTGGTTTGTCGAGTTTCTCCGGGTATTTTTCGATTCTGGCGAATTGGAACGTATGGCTTGGGAACGGATCGGGCGCCATCGAAGCACTTGGCGCGAGCGCCCGGAGGAAATCGAGACTGATTTCGCTTACGTCCTTGCCTCGAGAGCAAGGCGCGACCCGTTCGAAGATTACCTTCGAAAGAGCTGCGCGGACAGCGAGGAGCTTTGGCGGCCCTATCTTGAGTTGCTAGAGGTCCCTATGGCTTGCGCAGAACGCCCCTACGATGGGTCGGCGGTGCGGTCCGGGATTGAGGAGGATAGTCAGGCCGATACCGAAGCGAGTGTCCGAAGGGCGCTCGAAGCCGAGCCCACGAACGCAGCGCGATGGATAAATCTGGGGCGTCTTCTAGCCCAAAAGCCAGAGTGTGCAATAGAGGCTGAGGCGGCGTATCGGAAGGCAATCGACCTCAACCGGAAATCCGGCCGTGCATGGGCCGAGTTGGGACGGTTTCTCGGGAGGACCTCGGATAGGGCTGAGGAAGCGGAGGCCGCCTGCCGGAGGGCGATCGAGCTCGACCCGAATTCTGCGCGATCTTGGGATACCCTTGGTGACCTTCTTGCAAAGGGACCCAAGCGAACTGCGGATGCGGAGGCGGCTTACCGGAAAGCGATCGAATTAGACCCCAAGTCCTCCGTCTTCTGGACTGACCTCGGCCTCCTCCTTGCCAGGGTACCTGAACAAGCTGTCGAAGCGGAGACCGCCTACCGGAAGGCGATTGAACTGGACCCGAAACAGGTCGGCCCTTGGAATAACCTCGGCATCCTGCTTGCGGGCGCGCCTGAGCGTACGGCTGAAGCGGAAGCCGCTTATCGGAGGGCGATTGAACTGGACCCGAGGCATGCCGGCCCTTGGAATAACCTTGGCATCCTGCTTGCGGGTGCGCCCGAGCGTACGGCTGAAGCGGAAGCCGCCTACCGGAAGGCGATTGAACTGGACCCAAGGCAGGCCAGCACTTGGAATAACCTCGGTCTCCTGCTTGCGCGGGCACACGGACGTGCTGCGGAAGCCGAAACCGCCTTGCGGAGAGCGGTCAGGCTGGACCCAGAGTATTCCGGCCCTTGGAACAACCTCGGTCTCCTGCTTGCGCGGGCATCTGGACGTACTGCGGAAGCGGAAGCCGCTTACCGGAGGGCAGTCGAACTGGACCCGAGGTCTCCCGCATCCTGGGACAACCTTGGCGACCTGCTTGTGAAGGCACCCGAGCGCACGGCGGAAGCGGAGGCCGCCTACCGAAAGGCGATCGAACTGAACCCAAGACACGCCTGCCCCTGGAATGACCTTGGCATCCTGCTTGCGAGGACACCCGAGCGCGCGGCGGAAGCGGAGGCCGCCCACCGGAAGGCGATCGAGCTGAACCCGAGGTCTTCCGCGTTCTGGCATAACCTTGGCGACCTTCTTGAGAAGACGCCCGAACGGGCCGCGGAAGCGGAGGCGGCCTACCGGAAGTCGATCGAATTGGACCCGAAGCGGGCGGACCCTTGGAATGATCTTGGTATCTTGCTCTCGCGGCAGCCTGAATGTGCTGCGAAAGCGGAGGCCGCTTACCGGAAGTCGATCGAACTGGACCCGAAGCATGCTGGCCCTTGGAATAACCTCGGTCTCCTGCTTGCGCGGGCACCGGAACGTACTGCGGAAGCCGAATCCGCCTTCCGGACGACGACCGAACTGGACCCGAAGCATGCCGGCCCTTGGAATAATCTTGGTATCCTGCTTGCGCGGGCATCTGAACGTACTGCAGAAGCCGAAGCCGCCTTCCGAAGGGCGGTCGAACTAGACCCGAGGTCTGCCAGGTCCTGGGGCAACCTTGGCGACTTTCTTTCTGGGGTACCTGAACACGCCGCGGAAGCGGAAGCCGCCCACCGAAAGGCGATCGAGCTGGACCCGAAGCGGGCCGATCTCTGGAGGGACCTTGGCATGTTCCTGCTTGAGACGGCGCCCGAGCGAGCTGTGGAAGCAGAAGCAGCCTACCGAAAGGCGATCGAACTGGACCCGAGAGATGCGGCGCTCTGGGGTGAGCTTGGCTTTCTCTTAGCCTGTAAAATGGGCAGACCCAGGGAAGCGGAAGTTGCCTTCCGTAATTCAGTGCGGTTAGCACCAAACGATCCCCGTCCCATTCGGAACTTGGGCGTGTTGCTCTACTGCGAATTAGCCGAGCCAATACAGGCGGCTGGCCACCTGAGTCAAGCGCATCGGCTCGATCCAGGCAACCCGATCTCAGCGGCGATCTTCGCGGCATCCCTCCGAGGTTCAGCGACTGTAAGTCCAAATGAGCAAATTCAGATCCCCAGCGATGCAATTCGCGAGGCCAGTTTCTGGGATAAGCTTCTTCAGTTATGCCGGAACTATGCCCCTTTCGGGAAAATCCTCCTGGGAATTTGCGATCTCGTTCAGGAGCGCGACGGCTCTAACCGCTTCGCAATGCTGTACCGGGCGGTAGCGCTGGCCCAACTCCGCGACTTCCCTCGCGCCTCCGTTGCGCTGGAAGACGCGCTGACCGGCGATCCGATTGAACTGCTTTCGACTGGGCAAAAAGCCCTGGAGACATTCTTGGCGGCCGCAATAAAGGCCGGCCGCACACGCGACTGTCTTGCACTGATTGACAAGAAGGGATGGAAGGACGCTTGGCGACCCATCCATGAGGCGTTGCGAGCGGTCGAAGCCGGTTCAGCCGAGTACTTGAAGCGGGTCGCCGTCGAAATCCGCAGTCCAGCACTGACCATTCTGCGACGCATCGCTCCGGGCCTACCTGACTTACCGGAAGGAGCGAGCTGAGTGCCATATGCCGGGCGCGGTGATAGGCGCTCGGCAGCCCAGCCTGGGCATCTCCTAACGTACACGTGTGCCGGTCGATTGACGCCATATTTGAAAGCGCGGCCGCGCCCGGCCTCGGCAACTGCCCGGCCGCGTCGCCAGTTGAAGCCGAGCGCCCGAAAGGCAGCTTCCTGCATGGCGCCAGTCGGGTTCTCGGCGACCGGTTGGCCGAAACAGGCCACCAATTCCGCTTTGAAGTTCGCCGGCATACCGGCCAGAGTAGCATGGGGCTCTCTGGCCTTTAGAGGCCGCAGGCATTCGAAGGCGGCCACGTGGCGCGCGCCGTGTCACGAGGAATCGAACCCGCAGAAACCGGTGGGACAGACGATCGCTTCTTGTCGTCTGTCGAGCGGCTGTCATCGGGCGGGGCCTGACAGACCACGAAGGACGATGGTCTGTCCCACTCGGGAGTTCTGAGTCAGTCTCTAGGTCTCAGCAGTTTCCGGCGGAATCAGGACGAGCGTATGTCGACCGGTGGCGCGGCTGGATCGCACGAAATAAATTCCTCCATATGCCGCCCAAGCCACGGCCATGCCCAGGGCGATCAGCGGCTCCATTTTCGTGCCATAGCCCATGAACGGACCGACCAGGTAGAAGCCCATGCAGGCCAGATTCGCGACCAGGCCGAAGAGCGGGATCGCCATGTGCCGCAGGAACCTGAAATTCGGATGCCGGCGATAGGCGACGATACAGATAATGCAGCTCAGGCCGTACAGCAGGAAGGTGCCGAAATTGGAAGCCAGAGTCACGGCCAACAGTGAGTTGGGCAGAGCGGCCATGGCATCGTGCGTGGTATAGCCGACGCTCGACCACAAGCCGTGCGGGAGGGCCTTTATGGCGGCATCGGTAGGAGCGCCAGCGTCCCCGAAGGCCAGGACAACGGCTAGGCAGCCGACCACGGCTGAGATAGCTGCCAACGTCCAAATGGCGCGGTGCGGCGTAAGGTTTTTCGCGTGCAGCAGGCCGAAATGTTCGGGCACCTCGCGGTCCTTGCCCATGGCGTAGGTCACGCGCGCTCCGGTATTCATACAAGACAGCGTGGTGCCGATCAGGGCCAGAAAAACGGTGGCGGCTTCAATCAGCATAAAGGCGCGTCCGCCCCCAGGGCCAAAAGCCCAGGTGCCCACGACGATCATGATGTCGCCTATGGGTGCGGCGGAATTCGCCGCGTGCTGCATGGTGTACCCGCTGTTCAGAAAGTAGTTGGCGGCGAAATACTCATAGAGGTAACAGAAGACGCCCTGCACCAGCAACGAGACGACGACTGCAATCGGCACATCGCGTTTCGCGTTGCGTGCCTCCCCACCCATCGCGGTCACGGATTCGAATCCCACCAGGATCAAAATAGCCACCGTGGCTTGAATGAACGCCCACCCCAGGTTATGAACACCGGATACGGAAGCTGCGCCGGAGTGCGACAGGAAATTGCCTTTGTCGTCCTTGGCGGGATAGCTCACGCGATACGGTACTGGCTTGCCGGCGGCGTCCAGCTTGGCGGCCGGCATCCCGGCGGCATCCCGAACTACGGTCTCCTGCACCTGTCCGTTGACGGTGGTTTTGTCGGTAGCGAACTCATAGGAGTAGGCATCGCCCGACGCGGGATCGAACTGGTAGCCGGCACTGCCGGCGGGGTGGTTGGCGCGGTAACCCAGAGCGAGCGTGGCGAACACCACCAGCGCGGCGATTTGCACCACGTTGATGGCTACGTTCACCGCGGTGGAACCGGTAATGCCGCGGTTGGCGATGAACGCGACTACGAACGCAAACACCGCCGCGATCGCCATCATGAAGACCGGGCCGGGATTGGATGCGCTCATGAAGTTCGGCCACAGCGTGCCCACCAGGTAGCCGCACAAGATACCCATGACGCCGACCATCACGCCGGGGTAGATCCAGTAATACAGGTGCGAGGCCCATCCGACGATGAACTTCGAAACCCGCGCATAGCGCCATGCCCTGTCGTGATTGAGGAAGGCTTGCTCGGCAAAATAGTACGAACTGCCCGTTCCGGGATAAAGCTTGGCCAGAGACCAGCGCCAAGGAGAGAGCGCACACGACTCTTCATGGTTTTGACTCAATTGTTTGGAATTTTTCCCTGGACAGCAGGGCGTTTGCGCGACTTCGGGCTGGCGGACAGAGCCTATTTATTACTTACAGGCCTTTTTATCTTTAAATAGACCTGGTAATCAAAGCGTAACCTGGCAGAGTTCTGAATACCAATAGATAATTTGGATCGTTCTAATCTGAATGCCTTGGTTTGGGCGGAGGTCAGACTGGGGAACCACTGCCGTGCGTCCGGCGCGATCTTACGGTAAACTCAAAGGAGCCAAACAGGGCATTCCTCGTGGTCACGGTTTCGCTCTCCTCTACCCGTAGGATAACCGCTGGTTCTGTGCGCGGATCAACAGTGCAAGAGAAATAGGCAATAAATCGGAAGGATCAGGATACCGCTTCCAGGGAGCTCGACCGTAACCTGGAGATGAGGAAAACAGTTCCAAAGGAGAAGCAATGCAGAAGCGCAAACTTGGAAAAAGCGGCCTCGAAGTCTCGGCTCTCGGGCTCGGCTGCATGGGAATGAGCTTTTCTTACGGTCCGCCCAAAGACAAGCAGGAGATGACCTCTCTTCTCCGGGCAGCCGTCGAACGCGGCCTCACATTCTTCGACACTGCCGAGGTTTACGGGCCGTTCTTGAATGAAGAGCTCGTGGGCGAAGCTCTCGCTCCCTTCCGTGACCGTGTGGTGATCGCCACAAAATTCGGGTTCGACGTCAGTCCTAATTTCGATCCCCGCGGGATGAAGGGTTCGCCGGGCCTGAACAGTAGGCCGGAGCACATCAAGCAAGCCGCCGAGGATTCGCTCAAGCGGCTCAAGGTGGATTTCATCGACTTGCTCTATCAGCATCGGGTTGACCCGAACGTGCC
>JBEKYD010000076.1:0-26451 GCA_049511335.1 Bryobacteraceae bacterium
CTCAGCGTGTATCTGGGCGCCGAGTTCCATCCGCCCGCTCCGCCGCCGGCCCCCGAGCCCGAAACCCTGCCGGAAGAGGAAGAAGTGGACGAGCCGCAACCGATCGTGCCCGGCCAGCCCACCGCCACCGGCGAGATTCCCGAGCCCCTCCCGCCGCCGAAACCGCAGCGCCGGCCGCGCACTCCGCGAAAAAGCTCCGGCGACGGCCAGGCGAAGAAGCGCTCGCCCCGGCCACGCAAGAAGCAACCGACCCAGTAGGACGGACCTCCGGTCTGTCCTCTTGAGTCTCTACATTGTCTGTGGGACAGACCATCGCATTTTGTGGTCTGTCACTCCCCGCCAGCGCGGTGATGGCTGTGCTCGTGGCGCGGGCATTCCTGCAGGCATTCCTGCCGGCACCCGTTCCTGCCGTGTCGGGACTTCGAACTCATGAGCTTGCCGGCCATTTTCCGGGCAGCGAGGAAAATGAGCCGACCCAACTCGCGGGGGGTCGGCGCGGAAAAGGTAGTGGGACATCGTTTTCTGTCGTCTGTCGAGCGCTATGGCCCGGCAGACTGACAGACCACGAAAAACGATGATCTGTCCCACTTCTGGGTCACCCAAACATGGCTCAACCTGGATTCCACGAGGTCGGGAGTTCGCGGACTCATCCCGGCACGTTGCCGCGCCACGAAAAAAGAGGCGTAAAGGCACAAGAATGCACAAACTCAAACCCCGATGGGTTCGCTCCAATACGATCTAACCAACAGATATGACTGGTCTTACCCACACATTTGGCTTCGTTTGGGAAATCGCACCCCAGCGGCGGGACTTTCTTCATTCTCTGTCCGCCACTGGAAAAATGTCGGTGGCTTACCTTTCCTGCCTCAGCCTGCTAAAATTGGGGTCAGGCACAGTTTGCGCGTGCTCCGCGTGCGGGCTTTGTCTTGTGGCGGCTCTGGCCATCTTACCTATATCTTATGGGCCAGTCCCTTATCGCCGAGCGGCACGGTCGCATTCTGCGCTTCACCCTGAATCGTGCCGAAAAACGCAACGCGCTCAATGCCGAATTGTGCGGCAGCTTGGCGGAAGCGGTCGAATCGGCGGATGCAGATTCCAAAATCGGCGCCATTCTGCTGGCGGCGGCTGGTCCCACATTCTGCGCCGGCATGGATCTGGCGGAGGCGCAATCGGCTCCGCCGGATGGGCTGGCCGAAGTGCACCAGCGCCTGTTCACCTTGTTCCGGCGGATCTCGACGCCCCTGGTTGGGCTGGTGACCGGAGCGGCTTTGGGCGGCGGTGTGGGATTGGTCGCCAATTGCCACATCGTGGTAGCCGGCGAAGGGGCGCGCTTCGGGCTCACCGAAATTCGCCTCGGGCTGTGGCCGTTTTTGATTTTTCACGCCGTGGCGGATGCCGTGGGGGAACGCCGCGCCCTCGAACTTGCGCTCACCGGCCGAATCTTCGAAGCGCCGGAAGCCGTGGAATTGGGTTTGGTGCACAAAATTGCACAAAAGCCCGAGGAAGCAGCCATTCGTCTGGCGGAACAACTGGCCGATTCCAGCCCCACCGCCATCCGCCTCGGTCTAGGGTTTGTAAACCAGGCGCGCGGAACCAACCTGGCGGAGGGTCTGGCCATCGGCCGCCGGCTGCGGGCCGAAGTCATGGCAAGCGACGATTTTAAAGAGGGCCTGGCGGCATTTTGGGAGAAACGGACGCCACGCTGGCCGTCCAACCGGGAGTAGAATGGATATTTACCAGGCCGCCGCTAGATCTGGTACCGTAACCCTATTGGCCACAAGATACGGGGTGACAGCTACTTTACTTTTGCCGCTCGCGCGGTTAGGATAGTGACAACCCCCGAGGCAAGCGAGGTTGATGCTTTGCTTAAACTAAAACGCGTAGAACTCCAGGGATTCAAGTCCTTTTGCGATCGCACCGAGTTGCGGTTCCAGGGCGATGGCGTGGCCGCCATTGTGGGACCGAACGGCTGCGGCAAGTCGAACATCAGCGACGCCATAAGCTGGGTTTTAGGTGAACAATCGGCCAAGACCCTGCGCGGCACCCGCATGGAAGATGTGATTTTCGCCGGCACCAACGACCGCAAACCGGTGGGGATGGCGTACGTCACCATGACGCTGGTGGATCCCGAACTCTACCACGAGGGTGCGGCGCACAAACTGCAAGCCGTGGAAGGCGCTCTGCCGCACGGCCCGGCTGAGGTGACCATCACCCGCCGGCTCTATCGCTCCGGCGAAAGCGAATATTTGGTGGATGGCCGCCTGGCGCGCCTGCGCGATATTCAGGAGTTGTTCATGGGCACCGGCCTGGGGCCGGAGAGCTACGCCATTATCGAGCAGGGGCGCATCGGGCAGATCCTGAGCTCGAAACCGCAAGACCGCCGCGGCGTGATTGAAGAAGCGGCGGGCATCACCAAGTTCAAAACCCGCAAGCGGCTGGCGGAAGCCAAGCTCGAAAGCGCCAAGCAGAACCTGGCGCGGGTCTACGACATTCTGGAAGAAGTCAACCGGCAGGTGAATTCGCTCAAGCGCCAGGCGGCCAAAGCCAGGCGCTTTAACGAGCTCAAGGCGGATTTGGAAGCCCGCCTCCGCGTGGTGTTGTCCGGCAAGTTCCGCTGGCTCGAGCGCGACGCCGCGCAAACCGCCATCGAGCTCAACATGGCCAGCGCCGAATTGAAGACGCTGGGCGAACAAGTGGCCGAAAAAGAGAAGGCGCATGAACTGGCGCGCGCGGCCTGCGACGAAATTGAGGAGCGGCTGACCGCCGAGCGGCAAGCCCTGGCCGAGGCCAGCGTGGAAGCCGAGCGCACCCGCGGCAAGCTGGACGCGCAAGTCAAACAATCGGGCTCGATCGAGCAGCGCATCGGCGAGCAGGAAAAGGAATCGCAAGAGCTGGGCTTGCGCCTGGACGCGCTCGAAGCCGAAATTGCCAATCACCGCGCCAGCCTGGAATCGCTCGAAGCCGAGATCTCCAAAACCCGCGACCGCATGCTCGAAATCAACCGGCAGCGCGAATCCCTGCAGTTGAAGATGATCGAGCGCGAAAAGAACATCGAATCCGGCCGGCAGGTGATTCTGCGCCTGCTGGGCGAAGCTTCCACGCTCAAAAATCAACTCGCGCAGATCGATGAATACCTGGCCAGCATCGACCGCGAGACCGCGCGCTCCACCCGCGAGGAGCAAACCGCCGCGGCCGAAATCGAGCGCCTCGACGGGCTCAAGAAACAGATCTCCGCGACCCTGGCCGAGCGCCAGTTGGAGCTCGAAACCGTCACCGGCGAGCGCCGCCGCACCGAGCAGGACCTGGGCGAAAAGCGGTCGCTCGCCTCCGAGCTCAAGCTCGAAATCGACGGGCTGAAAAACGAAATCGCCGCCATGCGCGCGCGCAAGGAATCGCTCGAGCAAGTGCTGTCGCACCGTTCCTACACCACCGAATCGGTCAAGCGCCTGTTCGCCTCGCTCGAAAAAGGCAACGCCGGCGATCTGAAACCGCTGGGCGTGCTGGCGGATTTCGTCGAAGTGGACCCGCAGTACGAAAAGCCGGCGGAAGAGTTTCTGCACGATGAGCTGGAATACGTGGTGGTGGAAAACTGGCAGCAGGCCGAGCGCGGCCTGGATTTTCTGCGCGCCGAGCTGGAAGGCCGGGCTACCTTCCTGGTGCATCCGGAACCGAACGGCAACGGCAAAGGCCATCTGCCTGAGCCGGCCATCGGCCCCGAAACCGGCATCGCCGCGCGGCTGAGCGATTCCTTGCGCCTCACCAACGGCTTTAAAGATCGTGCCGCGGATCTGTTGCCGCGCGTCTCGCTGTGCTTCCTGGCCGAGGATCGCGCCTCCGCGCAGCGGCTTTCGGTGGCCTATCCGCATCTTTATTTTCTGCTTACGGATGGTCTCTGCTATCACGGCCACACCGTAACCGGCGGGCGCAAAACCGGCGCCGGTCCGCTGGCCATGAAGCGCGAGGCGCGCGAGCTGGCCGTGACGCTGAAAGCCCGCGAAGCCCACGTGGAAGGCCGCGTGGAACAACTGGCCGGGCTGCAACAGGAAATTCTGGCGCTCGAAACGGAACTGGAAAGGCTGCGTTCGCTGCAGCAGGCGCGGGAAAAAGACCGGGTGGCTCTCGATCACGAAATGCGCAAGCTCGGCGACGAGCTGGCGCGCGCCGGCTCGCGCCTTTCGGTAGCGCGGCTGGAGCTCGACCGGCTGCGGCGCGATGCTGAAAAATCGGCCGAGCAGCGCGACCGCAACCGCACTGCCGTGGAGGAAAAAGAACGCCGCCGGGCGGAAAGCGAAGCCGCGCTCGAAGCCGAGCGTCTGGAGCTGGAGAAGCTCGAAGGGCAGGGCGCGACGATCGGCGAAGAGCACGCCGCTACGCGCGCCGCTCTGGCCGCGCTCGAAGAGCGGCGTCGCGGCGAAGCCACGGCCATGGGCCGACTCGAGCAGCAATGGCGCGAAACCACCGAACGCCGCGCTTCCATCGCTCCCGAAATCGAGCGGCTGGGCGAGGAGCGCGCGGGCCTCTTGGCCGATAACATCGAGCTCGATAAGCGTTCCCAGGAATTGGCCGGGCAAATCACCGCGCTCGAAGTGCGGGTCAGCGAGATGGCGCGCCAGGATGCCGGCCTGCGCGAAGCCCTGCGCACCGGCGATGAAGAGCTCAAGACCCTGCGCCTGGCGGTGCAGCTCTGCCAGGAAAAGCGCTCCCAGGTGGAAGTCGACCTGGTGCGCAAACAATCCGAATTGAAGTTTCTGGACGAGACCAGCCGCAAGGAACTGGGAACTCCCGTGGAGGAGTTGGGCGCGGACACCGAGACCGTGCCCGATATCGAGGCCATCGCCGCGGCCGAGCAGGAGGCGGCCGAGGTCCGCCAGCGCATCGAAGGGCTGGGCCCGGTGAACGCCGCGGCGATGGAAGAATTCCTGGAAGCGCAGCAACGCCAGGAATTCCTGAGCGTGCAGCGGCAGGACCTGATCGATTCCATCCGCGACACCGAAAAAGCCATTCAGGAAATCGATACCGTGTCGCGCCAGAAATTCGCCGAAGCGTTCGAAGCCATCAATGCCAACTTCCGCGTGGTCTTCCAGTCGCTGTTCGGCGGCGGCACCGGCGAAATGCGGCTCACCGATCAGGAGAACCTGGCCGAATCGGGCATCGACATTATCTGTTCGCCCCCCGGTAAGCGCCTGCAGAACGTGCTGCTGCTCTCAGGCGGCGAAAAGGCCTTGGCCGCGGTAGCGCTGCTGATGGCCATCTTCAAATTCCAGCCGAGCCCGTTCTGCGTGATGGACGAAGTAGACGCCCCGCTCGACGAAGCCAACATCACGCGCCTGTCGAAGCTCCTGAACGAAATGTCGCACCAGACCCAGTTCATCGTAATCACCCACTCCAAACGCACCATGGAAAATGCCCAAGCGCTGTATGGCGTGACCATGCAGGAGCCTGGGGTCTCGCGGTTGGTATCGGTGAGGTTGAACGCAGCGGAGGCGGCGGCGTAGGTCGGCTGCCCAGTAACCGGCAACCTGCTTGCGCGGCTTTAGCGGGGTCGCGGCCGGCGGGAGCTGGCGCGCCTGGCAATCTCCGCCAGCGACTTCAGCGCGGCGTTCACCGCCGTAGCATTGGGAAACACATCGACGACTTCAGGGTCGACCACAACAACGTTGGAACTCGCTTGCAGCCGTTCCACGTATTTCCCCCGAACCAACGCACCGAAATCGGAGCGCTTGTATTCGGAACGAAGCTCGTCCGCAAACAGCTTCTTACCCTTCTTCATCAGGCTCCGAGATGCAGAGGGCTTTGCCTCCTTACGCGGCATGGCGGCCACGGGCCTTCTTCCGTGCGCTCGTCTCGCGCTGGCCCAGCACCTGGGCGGCGGCTGCCACCATTAGCATGTTCAGGCTGACGCCTTCCCTTTCGGCCTGGGCCACCAGACGGGCATGCAGGCTCTTGGGCATGCGTACACGGAACTGGCCGCTGGAGAGCGCAGGCGAGCTGGGTTTCGGAACGGGATCGCCGTGCTTCTTACAACTCAGCAGGTACGAGCGCACGGCATCGCGGCCGTTGACGATGGCCTGTTCCGGCGTTTCGCCGTCCGAATGACACCCTGGAAGATCCGGGTATTCGATGAGATACCCGCCGCCATCTTCGGCCGAAAGGGGCCGAATGGTGAACGGATACTTGTCGATGTTGGCGAGCTCATTCATGGTCGGGGCCCTCCAGTTTGCTAATGAATTCCACGAAGTCACGGACGTACCAGGGCTTGATCGGGATGCGCTTGGGTACCGTTGTTCTGCCCGCTTTCGGGTGCCGGAATGTCACGTGGCTCGTGCCTCCCTGGTTGTCGACATCCACTCCGAAGCGCCGCGCCACGACTTCCAGATCCTCCATCCGCCAGTTGCGGGGGTTCTTCCGCATTCGGGCAAGGATCTTCTTGGCGTTGGACACGATTCAATGGTACCGAATACGGCACCATCGGGCAATGCTAGGAGCCTCCCCAAGGTACCGGAGTCCAGGAACCGCGGAGCAAACGGAACGGTTTTGGGATCCTGGGTAAAGGCTTTCAGCCGCGGCGCTATACTGAAGGCGGATACAGCCATGGCCAAGGACTACGTCGAGCGGCGCGATGGAAGCTATTTCATCGAAGGCACGCGTGTCTCGCTGGACTCGGTAGTCCAAGCATTTCTCAGGGGGGAATCTCCCGAAGGGATTGCCGAGTCGTTTCCGGCGCTGGAGCTTGAGCAGATCTTCGGGGCCCTGGCCTTCTATATGGCCAACCGGGACATGGTGGACCGCTATCTCAGCGAAGGCCGCCGCGAGTTCGAGACGCTACGTCAGGAGGCGCGGCGGAACAATCCGACGCTATACGCGAAGCTCGATGAAGCGCGCCGGAGGAGTCATACCCCCAGCGCATAAGGCCGCGCTTCCAGGCCGACGCCGATTTCAATCGCAAGATCGTCCTGGGCCTTCGCCGGCGGGAGCCTTCCATCGACTTCGTCAGCGCCCACGACGGCGGAGTTGTGGGCGTGCCCGACTCCGAAGTCCTAAGAATCGCGGCGGAGTCCGGTCGAATTCTGGTCTCCCATGACCGCAATACCATGCCCGCTCACTTCGCCGACTTTCTCGAGCTGCAATCGAGTCCCGGCGTCATCATCGTATCCCAGGACCTCGATATCGGCGCCGCTATCGAGGACCTGCTCTTGATCTGGGCGGCGACGGAAGCCGAAGAATGGGTTGACCAGCTTGGCTTCGTGCCGACCTGAGGGCTTTGGAGAGGCGTCACAGGACCCACTTGCTGCGTCACGCTCAACCATGCCGTTGCGGTAGCCATGAGCGCGGGCTTGGAAGCGGGCTTACAGCGGATTGACGATCTGGGCAAAGCGGGCGCGCTGGATCGCTATTACCTGTTTCACGCGGCCCGCGCCGATCTGTTGCGGCGCTTGGATCGCAGAGACGAAGCGGCAGAGGCATACCGGCGGGCGGCGGGGCTGGCGACGAACCGAGTGGAGATCGAATATTTGGAGCGGCGGCTGCGGGAGGTGGAAGCGGTATAGGCGTGGAAGGTGGGACAGACGATCGTTTTTTGTCGTCTGTCAGGCTGTTGTGGCTTGGCGAGCGCCTGACAGACCACAAAAAACGATCGTCTGTCCCACCCGGGACCACCGGGCGACGATTGGGCCGCTCAAACTGCCAGCTCTCTGGCGGCGGAAGCGAGTTCGATTGGCGGCGACTGGCGCAGGGGAAGGCTATCGGCCGCCAGCAGTTCGTACACGCGGGCAAGCTCCACGGCTTTGGAATACCAGAATCCCTGGCCGTAGCCGCAACCCAACCGCCGCAGCAAATCGGCCTGCTCGGCGGTTTCGATCCCTTCGGCCACCACCTCGCGGCCCAGCGACTGGGCCAGTTGCAAGATGGATTGGACGATGGCCGCGCTCTCCGCGCTGGCGCCCAGACGGGCCACAAACGAACGGTCGATCTTGATGGTTTGAAACGGGAAGCGTTCCAGATAGGACAGCGAGGAGTAGCCGGACCCGAAATCGTCCAATTTGAGCCCCACGCCCAATTGCCGAAATGCCTCCAGCAATTGGAACGAGCAGTTCGGGTCGGTCATCACCACGGTTTCGGTCACTTCCAGGCGGAGCGCGTCGGGAGGGAGGGCGGCGCGCTCCAACGCTTCGCAAACCACCGCCAGCAGGCGCACGGAATTGAACTGGCGCCCGGACACATTCACGCTGACGGCGAGCGACGGGTAGAGGCGGCGCAGTTCGGCGGTGTCGTGGCAGGCCTCGAACAGCACCCACTCGCCGATGGGCGTGACCAGCCCGGTGCGCTCCGCCAGCGGGATGAAATCGCCCGGCATGACCAAACCGAAACCGGGGCGCTGCCAGCGCACCAGCGCTTCGAGACAACGGATCTGTCCGGTCTCGATATCGACGATGGGCTGGTAGTGCGCCACGAATTCGTTGCGCTCGATGGCGGCGCGCAGATCGGTTTCGAGGCGCAGCTCTTCCATTTCCTGATCGACCATTCGCTTGTCGAATACATCGCTGCGGGCCTGTCCCCGGCCGCGGGCGTGGCGCAGCGCCGCCCGCGCTTCGCTCACCAGGTTGTGGTCCGGGCCTTGTCCGTCGGGGGAAAACGAGGCAATCCCGATGCTGGCGGTGACGTACACGATCTGCTGATCGATCAGGAAGGGTTGGAGGAGCGCCTTGAGCAGCCGTACCGCAACCCGTTGGGCGGCGGCGAGGCAGTCCGGACCCCGCAACAGGACCGCAAACTGGTGCTTGTCGGCGCGGGCGAGGGCGGCCATGGCGTCCTCCGGTATCGAGCCCAGCAAGTCGTTGAGGCGCTGGGCGACCGATTTGAGCAGCCGGCCGGCGGGGCCATCGGAGAGATTGTAGGCGACGCGTTCGAAACTGTCCAGTTCGAGCACCAGCAGGGCGGCCGGCGACGCCTTCGTTCGGGCCACGCGCAATTCTTCCTCCACCCAGTTCAAATTCGGCAGCGAAGTATCGAAATCGATGGTGCGGCGGACGGTGATATCGGTTTGACTGCCGGAGAGGCGGACTGGTTTGCCCAGCTCGTTCCGCGCCAGAACGCCGCGCGTTTCCATCCACCGGTAGCGTCCATCCTTGTGCAGGATCCGGTACTCGCATTGGATCGAGTCCCAACCGTTTTCGAGCAAGGTGCGGATCTGTTCCCAGAGGCGGCTCTCGTCCTCGGCATGCACGCGCCCGAACCACTCTTCGGTGCGCGCGGTGATTTCGTTTTCGGCAAAGCCCAACATCGCCTTCCAGCGCGGCGAATAGTGAATCTCGCGGCTGCAGAAGTCCCAGTCCCAAAGGCCGTCGTCGGCCAAATGGGCGGCGCGGCGGTACATCTCGTTGGCGCGGCGCAAACCGCTATGCGCCAGGGCGAGACAAGTTTCGATGCGGGCCTCCACTCTGGGAAGGTCGAGCGGCTTGGTGATGTAGTCGTTGGCGCCCAGGCGCAACGCCTTCACGGTGGCTTCGCGGTCGTGATCGGCGGCGACCATGAGGATGGGCAGATCGGCGGCGGGATGACGCTCGCGCAGGCGTTTCAGCACGTTCAATCCGCCCATGTCGGCGACGTGGAGATCGAGCAATACGGCGTCGAAAGGCTCAGCGGCGGCCAAGGACAGCGCCTCGGCGCCGCTCGAAGCCGGCGCCACCTCGAAACCGCGGCAGGTCAATTCGTGCGCCAACCGATCGCGGTTATTCTCATCCTCGTCCACCAGCAGAATTCTACCCGCTTGTCTCATAGCTATGGTCTTCCCGGGTAAGACAGCACCGGGCCTCAAACGTCTTATCGGCGGGAAGCGGGAAAGCGTGAAGAGGCGTCGGGGACGAGGTCAGGGCCGTAACCAAGCACGAAGCGATATGGCCACGGATGGACACAGATAAACACGGATGAAGGCCGATCGATATGTTGGTGTCTTATCCGTGTTCATCCGTGTCCATCCGTGGCTCATGCGCTGCCCTAAGTGGAAGAACGCAGCTTATCCAGAAAGTGGAACAAGGCGAGCCCAACCAGCGCATTCAGACCGCCTTGCACCAGCCAGCTTTGCATTTCAAAGGGCGGCTGGTGGCCCAGCAGGGCGCGTTCCATGACCCAGTACAAACACTGATGAAAGAGGTAGAAAAAGAAGCAGAGCATGCCGCGAATCAAGTTATGCTCGACGTCGAAACGCACGCTCACCGACGCGGCGAAATACCCTACCAGGGTTTTGACAATGCCGTACATTCCCAGCGGCTTGGTAGTAAGCGAATCCTGGGCAATCCCCACCAGGGCGCCCAGAAACAAGCCTCCCATTTGGCTGCGGCGCATCAGGGCGAAATACACCACCACCAGCATGGGCAATTCGAGGAAGTGCAGAAAATCGAAGAACTGCGGGACGTAGACCTGAAACAGGATGGCGGCCAGGGGAACCAGGATGAGGACGCGCAGGCTGTAATGAGTCGACTGCCCCTCACGCTGACTGCTGAGGAGGACGCGGCCGCCGGGGTAATCCATCAGTGGCCGCTCGTTCCCGATTGGGCGCCCGCGGCTTGATTGGCCAGCCGCGGGTTGGGGGCGGCCTTCTGAGCGGGTGCACCGGCCCCGGCTGCGGCAGGCCCGGCGGCAGGCGCCGTCGAAGGCCCGGGAGAATGTCCAGCGGCCGGCGGAACGGTGGGAGGGCTGGCCGTCGCCGCGGCCGGCGAAGGCGCGGCGGGCGCGGCCTTGGCGCCGCCGGCAGCGGCCGGTGCAGGAGCGCTGCCTGGCGCCGGCAACTTCAACAAATCCGGCGGCTTATAGCCCTGCCCGTAAACATGTCCTTGAGCTTCGCCGGCGGCCTCATAAACGGCACGCAGTTTATCCGCCTCGGTGGGCGCGGCGCCAGCCTGGGCGGCGGCCTCGCTCCGCACGGCATCGGCATCGGGCGGCGGCGATGCAATGTATACGGGCTGGTTGGCGGTTTGCACCGGGGGAATCTCGCGGTGCACGCCTTCCACCACGATCAACACCTCATCCAGACCGTGCTCGAAGCCGCTGGGCGCGACCAGCACTTGCTGAAACGGCGCGCCGGGGTGTACGGACTTCACCACGCCCACCGGAAATCCGCGCGGAAAAATGCGGTCGTCGCCGGAAGTGTAGAACCGCTCGCCCACCTCTACCTTCTCCGAATTGGACACATAATCCACCAAACCCATCGGAGACCCCTGTCCCTTGAAGGTTCCGCGCACGCCGTTCTTCTGGGAAATCACGCCGGCGGCGAAATCCGCATCGGTCATCAACTCGATCTGGGAAGCCGTGGGATAGACGGCTACCACCTTACCCACGATGCCATCGGGCGTGACCACGGCCATGCCGCGCTCGACGCCGGAGCCGGAACCGCGGTCGACGAAATCCACCTTGGAATTGACGCCGGCGCCGGAGGCGATAACGATGGCCGCCAGGGTTTTCGATTGGGTGGTCTGCTGGAAGAGCGCCAGGGCGTGCGCGCGGTCGGCGGTATTAAGCTGGTCGCGCAGGAAAATGTTGTCCATCTTCAGGCGATTGACCTCGTCGCGAAGGCGGCGATTCTCGGCATCGGCATTGTGCAGGAAGATGTAATTGCGAAAGAAGCCCACTCCCCCGCCCCGCACAGCCTCCAGCACGCGCGCAAACGGCGTGATGGCGGTGACCGTCCAAACGCGGATCACCGGCACGTTGCGATCGCTCTTGACCTGGACGGCCAACAATAGCAGTTGTCCGAAGATCACCAGGAACAAGACCGTGATATTCCGGTAGCGGTTAAGAAAGGACTCCATAGGGCCGGCAGGCCGGGAGGCCTGTCCCACCTCTAGTCTATCGAAATCTTGCGCAGGAGCCTAAAATCGCTGAGCATCCGTCCTGTACCGAGCACAACCGAAGCCAGCGGATCGTCGGCAATGGAGACGGGAAGGCCGGTTTCCTCGCGGATGCGCTTATCCAGGTTCTTCAGCAGGCCGCCGCCGCCGGTGAGGACGATGCCGCGGTCGCTGATATCGGCGCTGAGCTCCGGCGGCGTGCGTTCGAGGGCGACGCGGATGGCATTGATGATCATGGCGACGCACTCGGCCAGGGACTCGCGGATTTCCGAATCGTCCACGGTGATGGTGCGCGGGACGCCTTCGATGAGGTTGCGCCCCTTGATTTCCATGGTGAGCGGCTTATCCAGCGGGAAAGCCGAACCTATTTCCATTTTTATGGTCTCGGCGGTGCGCTCGCCGATCAGCAGATTGTACTTGCGCTTGAGGTACTGCATGATGGCATCGTCCATTTCGTTGCCGGCCACGCGGACCGAGCGGGAATAGACAATACCCGAGAGCGAAATGACGGCCACGTCGGTGGTGCCGCCGCCGATATCCACCACCATGTTACCGGAGGGTTCGGTGATGGGCAGGCCGGCGCCGATGGCGGCCACCATGGCCTGCTCCACCAGGTGCACTTCGCTGGCTTTGGCGCGATAGGCGGAATCCATGACCGCGCGCTTTTCCACCTGGGTGATTTCGCTGGGAACACCGATGACGATGCGGGGATGGACCAGGACTTTGCGGCCGTGCGCCTTCTGAATGAAATAATTCAGCATGCGCTCGGTGACTTTGAAATCGGCGATGACGCCGTCTTTCATGGGTTTGATGGCGACGATGTTGCCCGGCGTGCGGCCCAGCATCTCCTTGGCTTCCTTGCCGACCGCTTCCACCTCTCCATTGTTCTTATTGATGGCGACAATGGAGGGCTCGTTGACCACAATGCCCTTGCCCTTGGCATACACCAAGGTATTGGCCGTACCCAGATCGATTGCAAGATCCGAGGAGAATAAGCTGATCAGTGAACGTAAACTCATGAATTTCGATGGTTCCGCCGCTTAGGGAGGGACGCGCGCCACGGACCGCGCAACTCATACAGAATGGTAACACATGGCAAAACCGGCGAGCCGCGGAAGCCACGGCGGGGTGCTTCACCGATCCGGGAATCTCGCCTGAATACGGGGCCTACCGGCAACTGGCGTTGCCTGCGTTCCCGAACGCCAGAAATGTAATGCTTGCCGGAGCAAGCTTCACCCTGCCCTCCGCGGCAGGCTCGCCTCTCATCTCCGGCATACCGTCGTGGGGGCCCATTTTCAGTTCGCGCCCGTTCAATTCGACGGAGCTATCGAGCAGGTTCCTGGCGGTCAGGGTATAGCGTTCCGAGCGGATCGGAGTCGCGAGGTCGTGCGAGGCTGTTCGATCGGTGTTGATGGCCAGCAGGGCTACACCGCCGGGTTGACCTCGCAAACAATGGGCGTAGAGATGCACAGCGGGCGCCGGCGAGCTCCCCACGTCGAGCACCGTCGTACCCATCAGTTTGCGCCACAGCAGTGCGGACCAGTAGTTCGGCCGAGGCTCGAGGGTGGCGTCGTCGATCAGCGCGTAGTCGCTGGCAGCCAGGGTATTGTGGATGACCACCTGGACACCGCGTTTGGCCAACCGCCCAAGCTGGTCCAGGTAGCGGAAGCTGTCGAGGAACGTCACGGCCCACGGATTGCCGCCGCAGGCCGCTTCGCCGGTCTCGGTGAGCCAAATCGGTTTGCCCGGCTCGAAGCGGTCGCGCAGAGCCGAGTAAAACGCCAGGTCGCGATCCGTACGCGATAGCCAGTCCTCGGATAGTGCCGCTTCGCGGGTGGTTTGGCCAGACTGACCCATCGAGGCACAGCGCTGGGAAGGGGCGCCATAAAAGTGATAGGAAAACGCGTCCACCGGGCTGGTCATAGCCGCCAGCATGTCTTCGGTTTTCACCACAGGGAATCCCGCCGTCACGAGAGTCGCTTCACCCAGGGCGCTGGGACCGAGGATCGACATATCGGGGGCGGTCTTCCTCGCAAGGGCGTAGAACACAGAGTAATCGCGCCCGTACATCGCCGCGGTGTAGCCTTTAGGCGCGCTACCGAGAGCGGCAAACGTGGGTTCATTGAACATTTCGGCCGCGCGGATGCTGCCGCCGATGGCTTTGGTGAAGGTAAGAAGGGCGCGCGCCTGGTCTGGGGTCCAGAGGCCGTTGGCGTCGCGAACGCCTTCGCTCACGGCGAACGATGTGACAATTCCGGCATTCACCGCGCGGGAAAACTCGACCACCCCTCGCCATTGTTGACGAGTCAGCACCGCGCCGAAGCCGGGCGGCGGCGTTGCGGGAGCCGGAGCGTCCGAATCGTGGAAGTAGGTGGAGTTGGCCCAGGTGCCGCTCACCCGCACGTACGCCGGCCCCAACGCCGCCGCCAGTCTGCGCAAACGCGGATTCGCCAGATCGATAGGCGGCCGAGTGCGAAAGGCGGCCGGGTCGATGCCCGGAATAGAAAGCTTCGCGGAGGATCCGGATTCCGGCGCTGCCGCGCGGGAGTGGTAAGGCGCCCAGAAGCGGCCGCCGGTCACTTCGACCATTTCTACATTGAACGATTGGAAGCGCTCGTCAACGGTGGCGACGCGCGGCATGTTCGAGGGTGTTATGGGCTCACCCCCGGAGGCGGACAGGGATCTTGCGCCAATCGCCAGCGCAACTAAGGTGGCGCCACCAAAGACAAACCTTGTCTTCCTTGTCTTCCCTATCATGGGGACCTCTCTTGCGACTATTTCATCTTGCGTAATCTCAGGCTCGCAAAGCAAGCGGGCATTTCGGGCCTGAAGTGCAGGCGAAAACGCCTGCTCCACGGTAGCCGTTACAATGATACTGTCTCTATGCTTTGGAAACGCTTGCGCTTGGCGCTCGAAATGATCCGCTTTGAGCACTCCGTGTTCGCGCTGCCGTTCGCGCTCACGGGCGCTCTGCTTGCGTTTCGCGCGGGCGGCTACCAGACCGCGGGAATCGCCGCCAAAGTGGGCTGGATCGTGGTGGCCATGGTGGGCGCCCGCTCGGCGGCGATGGCGTTCAACCGGCTGGTGGATTCCGCCATCGACGGCCGCAATCCGCGCACCAAGATGCGCCATTTGCCCACGGGCATGCTGTCGCCAGGGTTCGCCTGGGTTTTCGTGGGTGTGGCCGCGGTGGTGTTCTTCCTCGCGGCGGGTGAGCTCAACCGGTTATGTTTGCGGTTGGCGCCGATCGCCTTGGCTATCGTCTTCTTCTATTCCTTCACCAAGCGCTTCACCCGCTATTCCCACCTGGTGCTGGGCTTCAGCCTGGGCATGGCGCCAGCGGCCGCGTGGATTGCGGTGCGGGGCTCGCTCGACCCGCGCATTCTCTGGCTCACCGCGGCGGTCACTTTCTGGACCGCCGGTTTCGACGTCATCTACGCCTGCCAGGATTACGAGTTCGATTGCGCCGAAGACCTGGCGAGCATCCCGCGCAGCTTGGGAATCGCGCGCGCGCTGCGGGTGGCGCAATTGCTTCACGTGCTGATGGTGGCGGCGCTGGCGGCGCTGGTGGTATCGCTCGAACTCGGGGCACTGGCCATGGCCGGCGTGGCCGCGGTGGTGGCGCTGTTGGTATACGAACATTCTCTGGTGAAGCCCGACGATCTGTCGCGCGTGAATGCGGCCTTCTTCACGCTGAACGGCTGGGTGAGCGTGCTATTCTTTATTTTCTGGGCCGCCGATATCTTCCTGCGTAAGCCGGGCATCTGACGTTACCTATGGAGCCGCGTTTCGACGATTCCCGCATGATCCCGATTGCCGCTAAGGTAGCGGCCGGCCAGCGCCTGAGCCTGGAAGAGGGAGTGACGCTCTACCGGTCGCCCGATATTCTGGGCGTGGGCTACCTGGCCAACCTGGTGCGCGAGCGGCTGCATGGCGACACCACCTACTTCAACGTCAACCGCCACATCAACCCCACCGACGTGTGCGTGGCCAGTTGCCGGCTGTGCGCTTTCGGCAAGCGCGTGCGCGACCCGAAGGCCTACACCATGTCGCTCGAGGAAGTCTGGCAGCGCGCGGGCGAAGGCTACAGCGAAGCGGTGACGGAATTTCATATCGTGGGCGGCCTGCATCCGGAGCTCACTCTGGAGTGGTACTGCGAGATGCTGCGCGGTCTGAAGCAGCGGTTCCCGCGCGTGCACCTGAAAGCCTTCACCATGGTGGAGATCGCGTATCTGGCGAGGCGCGCGAAGATCGGCGTGCGCGAGACGCTGGAGCGGCTGCGCGATGCGGGCATGGATTCGATGCCCGGCGGCGGCGCGGAAATCTTCAACGAGCGCGTGCGGCGCATCATCTGCGATCACAAAATCGACGGCAACGAGTGGCTGGAAACGGCGCGCACGGCGCATGAGCTGGGCTTGCGCTCCAACTGCACCATGCTCTACGGCCACATCGAAAACGACGAAGACCGCGCCGACCACCTGGTGAAGTTGCGCGAACTGCAAGACCGCACGGGTGGTTTCGTGACCTTCATCCCGCTGGCTTTCCATCCCGACAACACGCCGCTGCAGCACATCTCGAAGACCACCGGTTTCACCGACATTCGGAACATCGCCGTGGCGCGCCTGATGCTCGACAACATTCCGCACATCAAGGCCTACTGGGTGATGATGACGCCGCGCATCGCGCAGATCGCGTTGCGCTTCGGCGCCGACGACATCGACGGCACCATCGTGGAAGAGCGCATCTATCACGACGCCGGGGCCACCACTTCCCAGGGCCTGCGCCGCAACGAATTGCTGCAGCTCATCCGCAAAGCCGGCCGAACCCCGGTGGAGCGCGATACGCTCTATCGCCCGGTAGAGCGCAGCGAAGCCACGTTCACGGTGCTGGTGTAGAGGATTATTCGGTCTTGGAAGCGAGGAGCCGGTCCAGCGTAGCCATGTCCTTGTCGAGGTCCTCAACCGTGTAGTCGCATGCTCCATGCAGTTGAAGGAAGGCATCCGCCTGCATTCGCGTTCCGAAGCCAAGCAGTTGGCGCACTTGTTCCATCGTCAGCCGTCCGTCGCGGTACGCGCCGGCCACGGATTCTTCCAGCAGGGAACGTGCCGCGTCCCGACCCGCAGGCACCAGGTGCCGGACGAACTCATCGGGAATCTCAATGGTAACCTGCATCACTCCGAGCGTAGCATGGAGCCGTTACGGCGTGAGAAGCTGGGCCGACACCCACGCGCTTCCGACGACATCGACGGCACCATCGTGGGAAGAACGCATCTACCACGACGCCGGCGCCACCACTTCCCAAGGCCTGCGCCGCCACGAATTGCTGCAGCTCATCCGCAAAGCCGGCCGAACCCCGGTGGAGCGCGATACCCTCTATCGCCCCGTGGAGCGCAGCGAAGCCACGTTTGCGGTGCTGGTGTAGCTGCCAGCGGCCTTTCAGGCTGGCGTGTCCGGACTCATGCAGACACGTTCGGCGCGGACCAAGCGTCCCGAAAGGTCGGGACGCGGCAGACTAAGAGTCCGCGCCACGCTTTTTAGGGGACAACGATGGGAAACAAATCCGATGATTCTTCGCCTTTTCCTGGGGCTTCGAGGTCGAGGAACCGGGTATCCAGCAGGCGGGCGGTATCGATGTTACCCATGGCCGAAAGAATGTTTTCCTTCAGGTGCGGGTATTCCTGCTCGAGGGTCGCAAACAGGCCGCGCAGCGAGCGGCGGACGGTGCCGGTGCGTTGCGAACAGCCGCAGGGGACGATGGGCACGCCGCGCGATTCGGCATAGGCGCGGGTAATTTCCTCGGTGACGAAGACCAGCGGGCGGATGAGGCGGTATTCGCGGGCGCGGGAGTGGGTGACCGGCGGCAGAGCGCTGAGCTTACCGGTGAACATGGTGTTGCGCAGCAGGGCTTCACAGAAATCGTCGGCGGTGTGGCCGAAGGCGATCACGTTGGCGCCGAGGTTATGGGCGATTTCGTAGACCGCGCGGCGGCGGTAGCGGCTGCAGAGATCGCAGCCGTGGCCGGGCTGATCTTCGAGCAGCTTGAGGGATGGCGCATCGCGGAAATACGTCCAGGCAACGCCGCGCTGGCGCAAATATTCGCCGAGCGGCTCGATGGGCCGCAGGAACTTGCCCTGCTCCACGGTGAAGGCGCAGACGGAGAATTCGATGGGCGCGCGCTTTTCGAGCAGCAGCAGGGCTTCGAGCAGGGTTGCGGAATCCTTGCCGCCCGAAAGCGCCACGGCCACGCGGTCGCCGTCGCGAATCATTTTGAAGCGCTGAATGGCCTCGCCGACTTTGCGGAGCAGAGTTTTTTCCAGATCCACTAATAGCGATTATAGCGGCGCGGTCAGCGGCATCGGCGAAGAGCCGGCCGCGCTTAGATTTTACCGCTGCCGCAGGTGGCATGTCCGGTCGCGACCGCTCTTTGGGCTCGGGACCGGCGGTTTGTGCAGATGTGTGCAGAAATATAGCCGTCGATAAACGGCGATGAAGAAAACAATGAGGTTACTGGAGTAGGATTCCTGCGGTAGTAACCACGATAGCGCGTGAGGGGGAAAACCGGGGTGGCGGGAAAGGGCGAAATGGCTGTAGTGCGATGAAACGGCAGGAGTAACCAATATTTCGAAAGTCTGTGACCGGGGTTTCGGAGCGGGTCGGGAAGGGCAATGGCGGCGGGATGGCCGGCTGCGAGCGGGCGGCACGATTGGCCAGATTTGGGCAGATTTTTGGGGATTTGCGATCGACGCCGACGCTTCACCGGCTGAAGCCTGTGCCCCAGAGAAATCTTCGCGGCGGATCTCAAAAATGTACAAACTCCAGCGGCAGGATACCATCCTGCCCCACACATGCTATGCCTTCTGCAGCTCTTCTAGTGCCGCGCCGGTGGCGGCTTCTACGTCGGCATGCAAGCTGTTGCCATGCGCGTCCATGGTTACGATGGCGGCGAAGTTGGCTACCCGGAGATGCCACATGGATTCCGGAATGCCGAACTCGGTCAAATACACGCCGAGGACCTTTTCCACACTGCGGGCGTAGTATTGCGCCGCGCCGCCGATCCCATTCAGATAGACCGCGCCGTACTCCTTGAGCGCGGCCAGCGTTTTGGGTCCCATGCCGCCCTTGCCGATCACGGCGCGGACGCCATAGCGCTTGATCACGTCGGCCTGGTAGGGCTCTTCGCGGCTGCTGGTGGTTGGCCCGGCGGCCTTCACTTTCCACTCGCCGCCCTCCTTCAGCATCACCGGGCCGCAATGGTACAGCACCGCGCCGTGGAGATCCACCGGCGGCGGGTTCTTCATGAGGTAGGCATGAACGTTGTCCCGGCCGGTGTACATCTCGCCGGTGATCAGCACCACGTCGCCCACCTTTAGGGCGCGCATCTGCGCTTCGGTCAGCGGCGGCGTCAGCACCACCTCGCGCCCGGTCAGCGGGAAGCCTTCGCCGCGCGCCATGCGCTCCACTTGGCGGGCCGGGTCGCGGTACAGCCATTGGGTGATGGCGCCGCTGGCGGCGTCCAGCCGCACGCCCAAACGGCGAAACGCCCAGCAATCGTAAGCCACCGAGACGAAGAAACTGGCCGGCAGGCGATTGGCCGCGGTGATCTTGCAGCCGATCAGCGAAGCTTTGCCTCCGAAGCCCATGGCGCCCACCCCCAGGCGGTTGGCTTCCTCCACGATCTCGGCTTCGAGTTTCGCCAGGGCCGGATTGGGATTGGTATCGTCCAGCGTGCGGAACAATTGCCCCTTGGCTAGATCGTAGCCGTGCGCGCGGTCGCTGCCGATGCAGACGCCCAAGGCGCCGGGCGCGCAGCCTTGCCCCTGCGCCTGCCAGACGGCGTGCAGGATGCACTTGCGCACGCCTTCGAGATTCCGGTCGGCGCGGCCCAGGTGATCCAGGTTGCACGGCACGGAGTATTGAATGTTCTTGTTCTCGCAGCCGCCGCCTTTCAGAATCAGCTTCACCTCGATCTCGTCTTCTTCCCACTGCTCAAAGTGAATCACGGGCGTTTCCTCGCCCAGATTGTCGCCGCTGTTTTTCCCGGTCAGCGAATCCACCGAGTTGGGACGCAGCTTTCCGCGGCGCGTCGCTTCGGCAATGGCTTCGCGAATGGCTTTGGCGATGGCGATCTGGTTGACGCCCACCGGCGTGTGCACCACGAAGGTGGGCATGCCGGTGTCCTGGCAGATGGGGCCTTCGTCGTCGATGGCCATATCAATGTTGGAAAGAATGATGTCGAGCGCCTGCGAGGACTGCGTCCCCGGCGTTTCACCCTGAGCCGCGATGGACATAGCGGCGCGTACGTCAGGCGGCAGATTGGTCGAGGTCTGCGTAATCAGCTCCATCAGACTGTTGGTAAGGAATTCCATATGAGGCCTAAACCTATCTTAAAGCAGCGGTCAAAGGTTAGCGACCCCGGTCGCCGGTTGCCGCCGATCTCCCGCTCCCAAACACGGGGGCCAAGAAATTTAGAGAAACGCGGCGTTTCGCCGATATGGGGAGTAGGAAGCGGGGTTTACGTTTCTCTACTAACGAAACAACCGCCGCGCGCATCATATTAATCGGAAGGCGAGTCTTGCGGTGAAGAAGAGCTCAACTTCGTTGCTTTTCGGTGTGAAGGTGGCTACAATTTGCCAATCCCATGATTGTTTTGGCAGAGAATGTGCAGCCGTTTCAGACGCTGGCGGTATGGCAGTTCATCGTGGCTGTCGCCGTTGCGCCGGTTGCGACCATTGTAGCGATAATGTGGGCGTTCGCACAGAATAACAAGAGGGCGGAGCAAGTCAAAATGGAACTTACGAAATCAATGGCTGACCTTTCCGCCCGCGTGACCGAGCTAAGCGGTCATCTCGTTGAGAGAATCGACCAGAACGGGGCTAGGGTTACGGAGCTCAAGAACGATGTGAACGGCCAAATGAACAGCCTGAAGGTCGACCTCACCGGCCAACTGAACGGCCTGAAGGCCGACCTCAACGCTCACACAAGCCAATTGCGATCTGAGCTGCAAGCGAACAAAGCAGACGCGAAGGAACTGGTGAAAGCGGAAATAGATGCCGCTGTGTCGAACCTAAAGGTAGAGATGGCTCACAATCAGGGCGAACTGGTGAGGATCATAGGCGAGCGTCTTCCTCCGGCGGCGGCGAAAGCGATCCAGCCGTAACATCTACCGGTTGTACTTGGGCGTCAGCCCGCGCAGCTTTTGCCATACTGCGTCGCACGCCGCCACCACCTCCGCCGGGAGCGGCGCGGCATTTTCCACGGCTGCCAGATTCTGAACCAGATGGTCCAGTTTGGACGCTCCCAGAATCACGCAATCGATGGGGGTGTGATGGAGCAGCCAGGCGATGGCGACATCCACCAACGTCAAACCCGCGCGGGCGGCCGCGGCCTGCAGTTCGTCGACGGCGTCGAAATAGGCCGGGTGCCAATAGCGGTCCAGATAAAGCTGGTTGTTATCGAAGCGCGTCCCGGCGAGGGGCCGTTCGCGCTTCTGCTTGCCGGTGAGCATGCCCCCGGCCAGCGGATTGTAGACCATGTTCGAGACACCAAAACGCTGGCACATGGGCAGGTATTCCTGCTCGATGCCTCGCGCCAGCAGGTTGTACATGATTTGCGAAACGTAGGGCGCGCGGTAACCGCAGCGGCCGGAGATGGCGATCATCTCCACGATCTGCCAGGCGGCATAGTTCGAGCACGCCGGATAGCGAACCTTGCCGGCGCGCACCAGCTCGTTCATCGTTTCGAGGGTCTCTTCAATGGGCGTCTCCGAATCCGGCGCATGGAAGTAATAAAGGTCCACGTAATCCGTATCGAGGCGTTTCAAGGTGGCGTCAATGGCCTTCAAGATGGCCGCGCGGGAAAGGCCGCTCTCGTCTGGTGCGTCGCCCATTTTCATGCGCACCTTGCTGGCAATCACGACTTTATCGCGGCGGCCTTTCAGGATCTTGCCAAGAATGGTTTCGGAAGCGCCCTTGTTATACACGTTGGCGGTGTCGAAAAAGTTGACGCCTCGGTCCAGGCAGGCGTCCACCATGCGCCCGGATTCGGCTTCGCCGGTCTGCGAGCCGAAGGTCATGACGCCGAAGCAGGCGCGGGAAACCGTGAGCTCGGTATGCGGAAGAGTGCGGATTTGCATATTGCCCATGGTATCCGGCTGCCGGCCCCTTCGAACAGTGCTAATCTCAATTGCATAAGGGAGGAACTCAATGGCCAAAGACAGAAGTCCCAAGAAGGAAGTCAAAAAGCCAAAGAAGAAAAAGTAGTCCCGGGGCTGGGAATCCCAGCCCTTCCGGTTTTCCAGCTCACATTTCGAGGAGTCACCAATGCGCACCGATTGGGTAGCCAAGCGCCAAAACGACCCCATTCGCACTCAGATGCACTACGCCCGCAAGGGCACGATCACCGAGGAAATGGAATACGTCGCCCGCCGCGAGCATCTCTCCGCGGCGTTGGTACGCGACGAAGTCGCTCGCGGCCGCATGATCATCCCGGCCAACGTCAACCACCGGAATCTCGAGCCCATGGCCATCGGGGTGGCGTCCACTTGCAAGATCAACGCCAACATCGGCAATTCGGCCGTGACCTCGGATATCGAGGGCGAGCTCGAAAAGCTTCAATATTCGGTGAAATACGGCGCCGATACGGTGATGGATCTTTCCACCGGCGGCGACATTCCCGCCATTCGCAAAGCCATCATCGCCGCCTCGCCGGTGCCCATCGGCACGGTGCCGATCTACGAAGCGCTTTCACGCGTGCGCCGCGTGGAGGACCTGAGCGCGCGGGTGATGCTCGATGTGATCGAAGAGCAGGCCGAACAGGGTGTGGACTACATGACCGTTCACGCCGGCGTGCTGGTGCAGCACATTCCGCTGGCGGCCCGGCGGGTGACCGGAATCGTGAGCCGCGGCGGCTCCATTCTGGCCGAGTGGATGGTGAAAAACCATCGCCAGAACATGCTCTACGAATGCTTCGAGGACATCTGCAAGATCTTCCAGAAGCACGACGTGAGTTTTTCCCTGGGCGACGGACTGCGGCCCGGCAGCATCGCCGATGCCAGCGACGAAGCCCAGTTCGCCGAGCTGAAGACTTTGGGCGAGCTCACGCGCAAGGCCTGGGAATACGACGTGCAAGTGATGATCGAAGGCCCCGGCCACATTCCGATGGACCAGATCGAAATGCAGGTGGTCAAAGAAAAGGAGATGTGCAACGAAGCCCCGTTCTATACGCTGGGGCCGCTGGTGACGGATATTGCGCCGGGCTACGACCACATCACTTCCGCCATCGGTGCGGCCATGATCGGCTGGCACGGAGCCTCGATGCTTTGCTACGTGACCCCCAAGGAGCATCTGGGGCTGCCCAATCGGGAGGACGTGAAGGTGGGCATCATCGCGTATAAGATCGCCGCCCACGCGGCGGATATCGCCCGCCACCGGCCCGGCGCCCGCGATCGCGACGACGCGCTTTCGCGCGCCCGCTACACCTTCGACTGGAATCGCCAGTTCGATCTTTCGCTCGATCCGGAAACCGCGCGCGCCATGCACGACGAAACCCTGCCCGAGGAAGGTTTCAAGGACGCGCATTTCTGCTCCATGTGCGGGCCGAAGTTTTGCTCCATGAACATTTCCGCCAAGGTGGAAACCTTCACCGCCGAGGATGCCGCCGGGGTTGTCGACGGAACGGCCGCGGAAAACCTGGTCGAGCTGAAGTAGATGGCACGGGCTTTAGCCTGTGGGCAAACATGCCCCGGTTGCTGATCGTCGGCTACGGCAACCGGTTGCGTGGCGACGACGGAGCGGGCTATCGCGCGGCGGAACTGTTGCGGGAGGGATGGTCGAGCCCCGACGTTGAGATTCTGGCGGTCGAGCAGTTGACGCCGGAACTGATGGAACCGATCGGCCGCGCGCGCGAAGTGATCTTCATCGATGCCGCGGCCGACGGCCAGCCGGGCGAGATCCGGGAGTGCCCAGTAGTGCTGCTGGAAGCTGGCGCGACGTTCACCCATCATGCCACTCCGGCAGCGCTTCTTGCCGGCGCGGTCGCGCTCTATGGCGCAACCGCCTCCGGCGTGCTGTATTCCATCGGCGGAGAATCGTTCGAACTCGGCGAGCGGCTTACACCGGCGGTGGAGCGCGCGGTGGCGGAGTTGGTTTCCAGGCTGGCGAGATAGTTGGCGGGCGCGAACGCCGGGCATTCTCCGCTTCGGCTCAGGCACCGCCGACGAGATTGCCGACGCTACCCTTTGCTCCTCTGGGAGGACGCGCGACAATACCGCTCTCGCCATTCTCGCCATAGCTGTCAGGTTGCTCGGCGAGGCAGAATCTCTCAAGGAAACACGCTGACCCCTTCGGCCGCAGTCTCTCCCGAGGGCGGAATTACCGGTTGCGGAGACTCGAACCCGTCGGAGCGGTCTGCCATGTTGGCGAGTTCCGCGATTTTTCGGGTCGCCTAACTGTCTGAAAAGATGGGCCTGGCACTTGGAGGTAGCGCGGGGCGCGGCCGCGCGTATTGAAAACGCGGAACTTGCGGCGCGCCAACAGCTTCCGTCAGGCTGACCCTTTCGGCTGACCCTTTCGGCTGACCCTTTCGGCTCGACCCTTTCGGCTGACCCTTTCGGCTCTTTCGGCTGACCCTTTCGGCTCGGCCCTTTCGGCTCCGGCTGACCCTTTCGGCTCTTTCGGCTCTAATCCAGGGGTATGGGTTCTCGGTTGTTTGGCCAGTAGGGTGGTGTGGTTCTGCCGGCGGTGGGCGTGTAGGCCGGCTGTTGTCCGTTCTCCACGAGCGGAGAGAAGGGCCCGGGGTTGGTGGGGTAGGTGCCGACGTCAATGCTCAGGCCGCCTTGGATGTTCGGACAGAGGTTTATGGCGTGGCATCCCCTCGTCGTCCTGGTGAATTGCGCGCTTTGCCGATTGGGCCAGTACACGTGGAAGCCGCAGATCGTGGCGTCCTCGAACAGAAATTCGATGAGCCCCTTGAGGTAGTGGTTGAAGGGGACGGCTTTGTTTTTGAGGTGCGTGAAGTTTGCTGTTGCCAGTCGGTGGCGGTTGAGCAGCGCGTAGTAGAACGCGAAGGTACGGTCGACGACCGTGAGGAGTTCGGGGAGCGGGACGTCTCGCGTGAGGTAACCACGTGGGGAGTGATAGTAGTCCCGCATCATATGAAAGTCCGTGTCCGTGATCGTGTAGTCGGCGTGAAAGACTGCGTTGCGGACCGCGGGGAGGTAGATCTGCTTGAATGTCTCGTTGACGCTCGGCATGCCGGCTTTGGTCGCGTACTCGCTGATGCGTTTGATCTTTTTGTTGGGGCTGGGCTGTATTCGCTTTTCCGTGCCGCCTTTCTTGGCTTTGACCACCTGCGCAAGGTCGGCGAACGGCGCGAGTGCCCACCGTTCGCCGCACCTTACCCGCAGGAGATTGACGAGGAGTTCGTAGAAGAAGTCCGCTTCGGTGAGGTGGCAGTACGACAGGAGTGCGAGTCGCGCTCGCGTGCGATCGGGATGCTCGAAGTTATGAACGGGGAGGTCTTGGCGGGAGAAGACGGTGAGGTCATCGATGAAGGCCGTTGATTCAAGCAGCGGATTCTCGTCCACGCCCTGAACGCCAGAGGGGTGGAGAAGACAACAAACAAATTCAAACAAGGCAACCACATTGTCCTGGGCCGGCTCGAAGAGGGGCACTAAGACATCCAGATATTCCGTGAAGCACGCATCAAACGATCCCCCTGTCGCCCACATCTGGCTCTTCCTCTTTTTCATTATCCAACGAGTCCGCACGTCCCCCGCACAGGGGCAAGATAGTCGCGGGCGCCTGGCCCCGCCCCAGAGGCCGGCGCCGCACGCGACATGTGGGAGAGGAAGGCGCGAACTTCTCTCTCCCGCCTCGACATATAACATCCGCACTCCAAAAAGACGGCTTCACGGAGGCGGCGAATTCCCAGTTAAGTGGCAAATGGGCCAACGGTTTGCAAATTATTTTGAAAACCTGTGACCGGCTTCCGGGCTTGTCGCGGTTTTCCGGGGAATTCAGTGCAAGCGCTAGAAAGCATGCGGGATGGGCGCAGGTGGTGGCGGCGGGTCTGGAGGCCCGCGCTACGAGGGTGGGCACGGTGCCGCGGGGAGAGCGGGCCAAAAGGCCTACTCTACGAAGATTTGGGCGGATTTGGGGAGATTTACGATTGGCCGCGCTGCGGAACGTCGGCTGGACAGCCGAACGCTTCACCGGCTAAAGCCGGTGCCACCTGGGCTGGAGCAGGCCAAAAGGCGCTACAGCGGCGGGGTTGTGCAGAATTGGGCGGACTTGCAGATCGCCGCCGTTGCGGAACGTTGGCTGGGCAGCCGAACGCTTCACCGGCTAAAGCCGGTGCCACCTAGACGATTTTTTCACAGCATCCCCCGGTGCGCGCGGGAGGCCCTCGTCCCGCACTTCTGCGCAAGAGTCAAGCGCCCGATACCAGCGAAGAGCCGGCCAGGGGGCCGGCCGCGGACCAGGGGGTCCGCCCTACTACCTGGATCCGGCGCATTCCGGGCGGGGGTTTTGGTCGCAGTGCTGGGTTGACAGGGCGTTCGGCAGCTTCCTGACGTTTCGGGATAACCTAACTTTTGGTGAGGTAATCCCGA
>JBEKYD010000077.1:0-26350 GCA_049511335.1 Bryobacteraceae bacterium
GGCCTCAAATAGGGTAATACAACAAGTGAACCGCAAGAGCGGTGACAAGTGGTGACTTTTCAGTAGGTTATCCGGAGGTGCGGGCTACGAATCTGGAGTTGGCAGTAAACTCCCGCTAGCGGGTGTTGGAATCAGCCAAAGGAACGAAGAGGGTCGAAATGACGACTGCGCGGAACCGGGTTGGGATTGGAGCCTTATGGATAGCCGGCGTGCTATCGGTTTGGGCACAGGACGGCCCGCGAGGGCACTGGAGCGGCTCTGTCGAAGTTCCCAACCAGACTCTCGCCATGGAAGTCGATCTGGACAAGGGGCCAAATGGTTGGATAGGTTCGATCTCAATTCCGGCGCAGAACGCATCGGGCATTCCGCTCGATGCGATTACCTTCGAGAATGGGAAGTGCACTTTCCGTATGAAAGGCGCACCTGGCGATCCGACTTTCACAGGCACTCTCTCCGCCGACGGCAAGACCATGCCGGGTGACTTCACGCAAGGACCCGGCGCCTTCCCCTTTAAATTCAGCCGCACCGGCGATCCAAAGGTCGAGGAAGCGAAGGCTAGTCCGGCGGTGGCGAAAGACTTTCTTGGGACCTGGGAAGGCACGCTTGAAGGTCCAGGGTTACGGCTGGTGTTGAAAATGTCAAACGAAGCCAGCGGAGCCAAAGCCGTCCTGATTTCCGTTGACCAGGGCGGTACTGAGATTCCGGTAAGCGCAATCGACCAGAAGGATTCGAAGCTGACGCTCTTGGTGAAGATGGTCGGCGGGCAGTACGAGGCCGAGATCAATAAGGAAGGTTCGGAATTGAACGGCACGTGGACGCAGGGCGGCAACAGCCTTCCCCTAAAGCTCAAGAAAGCGGCGGCGCAAGACAAGAAGCCTTGAACTTGGAAATTGTGCGATCGTGGGCGTGTGCGTGAACCCGGCGTCAGCAGCCTACGACCCGGAGCGAGATTGAGACATGGAGACACGGAAGATCGGAAGCCAGGGGCTCGCGGCAGGGGCGATCGGGCTGGGGTGCATGGGGATGACTCATGCGTACGGGATGGGCGAGGAAGCGGAATCGATTGCGGTGATTCATCGTGCGCTCGACTGTGGCGTGACGCTGCTCGATACGGCGGAGGTGTACGGACCTTATAACAACGAGGAGTTGGTAGGTAAAGCAATCCGGGGGCGGCGCGACAGCGTGGTGGTGGCGACCAAGTTCGGGATTGTGGTGGGATCGGGGGCCATGCAACTCGACGGGTCGCCTGCAAATGCGAAGCGCGCGGTGGAGGGTTCGCTGCGGCGGCTGGGGGTGGAGGTAATCGATCTCTATTACCTGCACCGCAAGGACCCGGCGGTTCCGATCGAGGAAACCGTGGGCGCGATGAAGGAACTGGTGGAGGCGGGCAAGGTTCGCTTCCTGGGCCTTTCGGAGGTCGGCGCGGAAACCATCCGCCGGGCCAACAAGGTGCATCCGATCAGCGCCGTGCAGAGCGAGTATTCGCTGTGGGAGCGCGGCATTGAGGAATCGATCCTGCCGGCGATGCGGGAACTCGGGGTGGGCCTGGTCCCGTTCAGTCCTCTCGGGCGCGGGTATTTGACGGGCGCATTCCGTTCGAGCTCGGTTTTCGGAGCGGGCGATTTCCGGCGCAGCCTGCCCCGGTTTGACGATGAGCACATGGCGGCGAACCAGAGGCTGGTCGATACCGTGAAGGCGGTTGCGGGACGCCATGCAGCAACCCCGGCGCAGGTTGCGCTCGCCTGGATTCTCACTACGGCGCCCGATGCAGTGCCGATTCCAGGCACGAAGCGGAGGGCGTACCTGGACGACAATCTGGGAGCGGTAAACGTCCGCCTGACAGCGGAAGACATGGCGGCGCTGAACGGGCTGGCATCGATGGCGGCCGGCGAGCGATACCCGCCGGCCATGGCAAAGAACGCGGAGCGGTAGCTCCCACGGGCTGAAGCCTGTGCCCCATCATCAGTAGGGCGGACCCCCTGGTCCGCGCGGGACGCCCTCGTCCCGCACTTCTCCCCGAGACTCAAGTCTCCGATACCAGCGAAGAGCCGGCCCGGGGGCCGGCCGCGGACGGGTGCGTCCGCCCTACAACTCATGCAGGCCACCTGGCTGCACTTGACAGACAAGTGAAGGTGCCGCATACTGGGCTCGAGGAGTCTACTTGAATGCCAAGTGAAGGTGGCGATCGGATGGGCGTGTTGCAGGGAACGCTCGATCTGATTGTGCTGCGCACGCTCGCGACCATGGGGCCGCAGCATGCGTACGCGATTGCGACGCGGTTGGAGCAGGTTTCCGAGGACCTGCTGCATCTCAACCAGGGCACCCTGTATCCGGCGCTGGTGCGGCTGGAGCAGCAAGGCAGAATCAAGGGCTCATGGCGCAAGACGGAAAGCAACCGGGAAGCCAAGTTCTATGCCATCACGCGGGCCGGTGAAAAAGCGCTGGCGCAGGAAACGCTACGCTGGCGGCGCATGTCCGGGCTGGTGGAGAAATTGCTTTCCGAGGGAGTTTGAGCGATGCGCCGGTGTCTGGCCAGATTGGGGAATCTGTTCCGGCGGCGGGCCGCGGAACGGGAACTCGAGCGCGAGATCGCCGCACATCTCACCCTGATTCAAGACGATTTCGAGCGCCGCGGGTTACCGCCCGAGAAGGCCAAGCTGGCCGCGCGCCGTGCCTATGGCGGCGTGGAGCAGGCGAAGGAACTGCACCGCGAGGCGCGCTCGTTCGCGTGGGTCGAGCAGCGGTTGCAAGATCTGCGCTACGGAGCGCGCAATTTGCTGCGCACGCCAGGGTTTACGGCCGTGGCGGTGGTTGCGCTGGCGCTTGGAACCGGCGCCAACACCGCCATCTTCGGGGTGGTGAACGCGGTGCTGCTGCGTCCGCTGGCGTATCGGGATGCGGACGGCCTGGTGACGATTCTGCACGATGGGGTGGCGCCGGTGTCGCCGGCCAATTACATCGACTGGCGCGACCAGAGCCGCTCTTTCGAAGCGATGGCGGCGGCGGAGTATTGGAGCCCCAACCTTACCGACAACCCGCCCGAGCACCTCACGGGACTCAAACTAACCCAGAACCTGCTTCCGATGCTTGGGATTGAGCCTATGCTGGGCCGGCTGTTCGCGCCCGGAGAAGACCAGGTAGGTTCGGAGCACGAGCTGATCCTCAGTTACCGGCTGTGGCAGCGGCGGTTCGGTGGCGACCGCGGCGTGGTAGGGAAGCCGGTCACGCTCAATGGCGAATCCTACACGATCGTCGGCGTGATGCCACCCGAGTTCAAGTTCGCGCCGTTTTGGGCCACGCGGGCAGAGCTGTGGGTGCCGATGGCATTCGGTAGTCGCATTTACAACCGCGGCGCCAACAGCCTGCGGATTTTCGCGCGGCTTAAGCCTGGCGTATCGCTCCAGCGGGCCCAAGCGGACATGACGGCGGTCAGCGGGCGTCTCGAGAGGCAATACCCGGGCACGAACCGCGACGTGGTGGTTACCCCGTTGAAGGAGAATGTTGTCGGCAAGGTGAGAACGCCGCTGCTGACGATGCTGGGCGCGGTGGGATTCCTGCTCCTGATTGCCTGCGCCAACGTGGCCCACATGCTGCTGGCGCGGACATCGGACCGGCAAAAGGAAATCGCGCTGCGCACGGCGCTGGGGGCCAGCCGGACGCGCGTGATCTGCCAGTTCCTCACGGAAAACCTGCTGCTGGCGGCGCTGGGCGCGGCCGGAGGGCTGGCGCTCGCGGTGTGGGGTACCAAGGCCCTGGTCGCTCTCAGCCCGGCGTATATTCCAAGGGTGGAAATGGCGGGGATCGATTCGCACACCTTGCTTTTTCTGCTGGCCATCACCATGTTCACAGCCGTGGTATTTGGGTTGGCGCCGGCCATGCACGCTTCGGCCGGGAATCTGAGTGGCGCGCTCAAGGAGGGCGGCCGGGGCGACAGCGACGGAATGCACCGCAACCGGCTGCGCGGCGTGCTGGTGGCGTCGGAATTCGCGCTGGCATTCGTGCTGCTGATCGGGGCCGGGCTGATGGTGCGCAGTTTCTTCGCCCTCACGGCCGTGGACCCGGGGTTCAATCCCCATAATGTGCTCTCGATGGTGGTGTCGGTGGCCGGATCGAACGAGGCGCCACCGCCGGCGCGCGAGATTTTCTACCGCCAGCTTCTTGAGAGAGTGAGGGCGTTGCCGGGGGTGGTCTCCGCCGGGGCAATCAACCATCTGCCGCTGGCAGGCGATCTGTGGGGATGGCCATTTGCGATTGAGGGCCGTCCGAAGCCGCACCCGGGCGATGAGCCGGAGGCGGTTTACCGGATCGCGATGCCGGGATACTTCGAGACCATGCGCCTGCCGTTGCGGCGCGGCCGCTCCATCCTGGCGAGCGACGATGCCCGTGCGCCGGGCGTGGTGATCGTCAACCAGCGCGCGGCCGATGTGTATTGGCCGGGAGAAGATGCGGTCGGGAAGCGGATCAGCCTGGACTACGACACGGGCAATCCGCCGACGTGGATTACGGTGATCGGCGTCGCCAGGAATGCCAAGCAGGGCAACTGGGCGTCCAAGCCCGAACCGGAGATTTACCTGGCTGCCCTTCAGAACCACGACTTCCTGGAAAAGGCCGAGTCGCACTTCGAGTACCTCACGTTGGTGGTGCGCACGTCCGGAAACCCCGGCGACATGGCGCCGGCCGTGAGGCACGCCGTGTGGTCGCTCGACCGGAATCTGCCGATCTCCGAGGTTCTCACCATGGACGGCGTGGTGGCCGAGGCGACCGCGCAACCGCGCTTCGAAACGCTCTTGTTGGGGATCTTCGCCATGGTAGCGCTTCTGCTCGCCGCGGTAGGGATTTATGGGGTGATGAACTACTCCGTATCGCGGCGCACGCGCGAGATCGGGATTCGGATTTCGCTCGGCGCGAGCCGCGCGGAGGTGGTGCGGATGGTGGTGCGGCAGGGCATGCTGCAGGTGCTGGCGGGCATGGCGGCGGGGTTCGCGGGGGCTTTGTTGCTGACCCGCCTGATGGGCAAAATGTTGTATGGCGTGCAGCCTGACGACCCGGCGACTTTCGGCGGCATCGCGATTTTGTTGGGGCTGGCGGCGTTTGCGGCCACGTGCGTGCCGGCGCGCAAGGCTACGCGTATTGAGCCGATGGTAGCGCTGCGCAGCGAGTAGAAGCAGAAGTCAGAAGGCGAGGACGTCAGAAGCCAGCCTTTCCGAGCCGCGACCGTCAGGGAGCGGTTTTCACCGAAAAAACGACATTTGCGCCAGAAAGTAGTCGGGCTGAAGCTTTGGCTCTTCTTCTGACTTCCTCGACTTCCGACTTCTGGCCGCCTGCTATAGCCGCCTAACCCACGACTTCCTCATAGGGATGGCGCCAGGTGATCTCGCCAAACGCGGAGAAGACGTTGAGCGCCTGTTCGTACAGGTCACGCGGGATTTCCAGTCCGCCATCCCAGCAGCCAAGTTTCTGATAGCGGCGCACGGCGTCGGCTAAAGCGGCAGCCGGGACGTCCGGAAAGAATTCGGCCTCGGCCGCCGCTACCTCCTCCGGCGGCGCGGTGCGGACCCATTCCTTGGCGCGCTCAAAAGCCTTCCGGAAGACGGCGTAATCTTCGGTTTGCCGGTAGCTTCGCGCGCAGCACAGGCTGCTGAAGGCAACCGGCGGCATGGCCGCGCCCACGGAAGCCACCACCTCGCCGGCGGGCACGGGCGCCTGGTAGTGGCCGTAGCCGGCGGGGACCTTGCGAACCACTTTGATTTTCTGCCAATCCACGCCGTTGTGACGGACGGCATATTTGAGCATGGCGAGCGGTTGCGGGCCGTGATCGGCGAGGAGGGTCGCGCCTTCGAGCTTCTTCCATTCGAAACCGGCGTCCGGTTCGGGAGCCGTGAGGAAGAAGCCGTCGCGCCGATTGATCTGCGCGAAGTGAACGGGCAAGGGCTCAATGCCGCGCTCGCGGGCGCTCCAGTTCGAGGAAACGGCGGACTGCATCACGTCGACGGCGCCGTCGCGGATGAGCGCGTGGGTGCGCTGGCCAGGCGCGAGAACGCCGTACGGCACGTCGTAACCTTCCTGGCGCAGGAACTTCACCGCCGAAAGCAAAGGGCTGTAAAAAGCCGAGTGGCGCGACGCCATGACGCGAATGGGCATGCCTTATTCTCGCGCGGCCTTGGATTGAGATGATAGAGAGTCATGATTGAAACCGGATTGCGTGACAAAGTAGTGATCGTTACAGGCGCCGCCGCGGGCATCGGCAGCGCCACGGCGCGTCGTTTCGCGCAGGAAGGTTGCCGGGTAGCGTCGTGGGACGTTCGCGACGGCGAGGCCGTTGCCGGCGGCGTTTTTCAGAAGGTGGACGTGACCAGCGCCGCTTCCGTGAACGCCGCCGTGGAAGAAGTCGCCGCGCGCTGGGGCGCCATTCACGTATTGGTCAACAATGCCGGCATTCTGCGCGATGGCCAACTGGTTAAGTTCAAGGAAGGCGCGCTGGCCGGCATGATGAGCGACGAACAGTTCGATGCCGTGATCGGCGTCAACCTGCGCGGCGTTTTCGTTTGTACGCGTGCCGTGGCCCCGCGCATGATCCAGGCCGGCGGCGGCGTAATCCTCAACGCCTCCAGCGTGGTGGGGCTTTACGGAAACTTCGGCCAGACCAATTACATCGCCAGCAAAGCCGGCGTGATCGGGATGACGCGCGTGTGGGCCCGCGAACTAGGCAAATACCATATCCGCGTCAACGCCGTCGCTCCCGGCTTCATCGCCACCGATATGATTAAAGGCATGCCCGAGAAGGTGCTGCAATCCATGGTGGACCACACGCCGCTAGGCCGCATGGGCCAGCCGGAGGACATTGCCAACGCGTACGTCTGGCTGGCTTCGGACGGCGCTTCTTTCGTCAGCGGCACGGTCCTCAGCGTCGATGGCGGCGTCGTCACCGGAACTTAAGCGGAGCTTTGCATGCCCCGATACGCCACCATTCGCTCCACCGGACGGTATCTGCCTGAAATCGAGGTATCGAACGACGTACTGCGCCGCCAGCTCGCCCACGTGCCGGATTTTGTAGACAAGATGGAAGCCGGCACCGGCATCCTCAGGCGCTGGTACGCGCCCGTCGGGCGGCTTGATCGCCAAGGGCCATCCCATCGGCGCCACCGGCATCGCCATGATCGGCTGGGCCGCCCAGCAGTTGCTCGGCAAAGCGCCGGCCCAGGTGCAAGTTCCGAAACCGAACCTGGCGGCGACCTTCAATATCGGCGGCCCCATTTGCGCCAGCGTCTGCACCGTTCTGCGGCGGGCTTGAAGCGGGCGCGCGACAAGCGCCAATCGCCGCAACGACTCTTTCGTGGAGCGGACTCCCAGTCTGCCACGCCGGGACTCATCCCGGCGCTGGTGCTGCGGCTACGCCGCTGCGTGGGGCGGACGCTTCAGCCTGTCAGCGCCGGCGCACGCGCCGTTCCTGCGCAAGCTAAAGCGTGCGCCACCCCGGACCCGGAATGTGGCTCACCTCAAATTCCACGACATCAGAGGTTCGGAGATTCCTCTCGGCCTTCAAAAAGTCGGCTCGAAAGCCGACTCTGCAAGCCCGGAGGCTTGCGCCACCGGGGCGAAATCCTCCAAATTGTTCCATACTGCCAATAGCGATCGGAGACAATGCCGATGGCGGAGGCGCCCATGAAGCGGCTTTTGCACGTTTTGATTCTGGCGGGAGTGGTCGGACTGGCGGACCTGATTTTCATCCCGCGGTTGTACTCGTTGCCGCCCGCGCCCGCGCAATGGAAGCTCGCGAGCCATGCCGTATACAAACCCGTACCCGCGCAGTTCAAGACATGGCGCGGCACGGACGGCGCCGTTCGATTATGGCGAGCCACCTATGAAGGCGATCCTCTGATCGCGTTGACGGTATACCAAATGCCGTGGTCGCCCGGCGGCGCCTGGGATGCGATTCAGAAGTGGCGCCCGCAGCCGGGCAAAATGGCGTTTGCGAAAAGCCATTACTTCGGCGTGGCGGAAGCCGCGAATGCTTCTCCGGAAACCCTGAAGCGGTTCGTCGAAAGTGTCACGGCGGGCATAGCGGGGCGGAATATGGATCTCAGGTAAGGAGGTTTCGGGGCCTGATTAAAGCGGTGGCGCGACCGAGCCAGTTAGGCCGCCCTTGAGATGGCGCGCGCTTGGAGCTATCCTCCGTGTTGCGGCGTTACGGGCCGGCCGCACGATTGTTCGAAAGGAATCACATGGAGTTTACAAGACGGGATTTGGGAAAGATCGCTTTGGCTTCCGTACCGCTCTCGAGGGCGTTTGGCGCGAGGATGATCGACTCGAAGTTTTCGGGCGTTCAAATCGGGGCCATCACTTACAGCTTCAACCTCATCGCAAGCCCCGATCCGCAGGCGATCATCGACGCGTTTGTCGAAATCGGTCTGGGCGAGGCCGAGCTGATGTCGAACCATTGCGAAGCCCTGGCGGGTGCGCCGCCGGTGCCGATGTTCCGGGGCGGGCGCGGGCGTGGCCCCGCCGGCGCACCGGGCCAACCAGGCGGGCCGCGGGGCGGCCGTGCGCCCCTGACCCCCGAACAACAGGCGGAAAGGCAAGCCGCCATGGACAAGCTCGCGCAATGGCGCACTACCGCCAATGCCGGTACGTGGAAGGCCGTCGCCAAGAGATTCAACGACGCGGGCGTCGACGTTGCCCTGCTTTGTTACAACATGCAGGACAGCATGAAGGACGAAGATATCGAGTACGGCTTCGCCATGGCCGAGGCGCTCGGCGTAAAGGCCATCACCACCAGCACGACTCTAACCATGGCGAAACGCATCGCGCCGCTGGCGGACAAGCACAAGATGATGGTGGGCTATCACGGTCACGATGCCACCAGCGATCCCAACCAAACCGCCACGCTCGAAAGTTACGATACCCTGATGGCATATGGGAAGTACAACGGCATCAACCTGGATATCGGCCACTTCACCGCCGCCGGATACGACGCCGTCGCCTTCATCAAGCAGCACCACGATAAAATCACCAACCTGCACATCAAGGACCGCAAGAAAGATCATGGCCCCAACGTGGCCGTCTGGGGCACCGGCGATACACCGATGAAGGACGTGCTTCAGCTCCTCAAGAAAGAGCAGTACGGTTTTCCGGCCAACCTGGAGTTGGAGTATCCCATTCCCGAAGGTTCCGACATTATTGCCGAGGCCAAGAAGTGCCTCGCTTACGTAAAGAGCTGTCTGGCGTAGTCCGCGGACTACAGATTAGGAGTTTCGAAAATGGCATTGACGAGGCGTCATTTCTTCTACGGCAGCCTGCTGGCCGGCGCTGTTCCGGCGGTGGGGTTCGGCAGCACGCCGTCATTGAAATCCGCGGGGTATAAATCCCCGAACGAAAAAGTAAACTTCGCCGCGATCGGCTCCGGCGGGCAGGGGGCCTCGAACATCTCGGCCGCCGCGCCCACCGAGAACATCGTGGCGCTCTGCGACGTCGACGACCGGCGGGCGGCAGCTACCTTCAACCGCTTTCCCAACGCGCCGAAGTACCGCGACTTCCGGCAGATGCTCGATAAAGAGGGCAAGAACATCGATGCCGTGATCGTCGCCACTCCGGACCATATGCATGCCACGGCGGCCATGTGGGCGATGGAACGCGGCAAGCACGTCTACGTGCAAAAACCGCTGGTGCGCACGGTTTGGGAAGCGCGCCAACTGCGTGAAGCAGCCGCGAAATACAAGGTGGCCACGCAGATGGGCAACCAGGGCTACTCGAACGAAGGCACCCGGCAGTGCGCCGAGATGGTCTGGAACGGCGACATCGGCAACGTCACCGAAGTGCACGCCTGGAGCGACCGCCCGGTGTGGCCGCAGGGGCTGACCGAGATTCCCCCGCCGGATCCGATTCCCTCGACCCTCGATTGGGACCTCTGGCTCGGCATTGCCGAGAAGCGGCCCTTTACCACGGGCGGCAAAACCGAGCCCGACCGGAACGGCGCGTTCTTCTACCAGCCGTTCAATTGGCGCGGCTTTTACGATTTCGGCTGCGGCGCCCTGGGCGACATGGCCTGCCACATTTTGGGCGCGCCGAACATGGCGCTGCATCTTTCCAATCGCAAGCTGCTCAGCGTGGAGTGCGTCAAGAAAGAAGGCGCCAGCCCGTTCCAGTTCCCCAAGGCCTCGGTGCTGCGGTTCGATTTTGCCGCGTACGGCGATATGCCAGCGCTGAAGGTGTTCTGGTACGACGGCCTGAAGGAGTCTCCCAAGATTGCCGGCGTGCCGGATGGCGAGTTGATCGGCGATCTGCCTTTCCGCGCGGCCCCCAGAGGCGGCCGTGGCGCTGCGCCATCTCCCAACGGCGGAGCCGGCGGTGGACGCGGTCCGATGCGTCCGCCCGGAAACGATTTCCACTCTCCCGGCCGGGTTTTCAACTGGGATGAGTTCCAAACCGTGAAAGACGCCACGGAGGGAGTCCGAACTCCGCCGCCCGATGGCAGCCTCTTCATCGGCGACAAGGGCATGCTGACCACCGGCACCTACGGCGAACAAACCCGCCTCATCCCGGTCGAAAAAATGAAAGACTACCAGGTGCCGATGCCGCTGTTGACGCGCTCCCCCGGCCACATGCGCGATTTCATCCGCGCCTGCAAGGGCGGCGACCCCGCATGCTCGAACTTCGACGTTGCGGCGCCGTTCGTGGAATGGATGCTGCTCGGCGTCATTGCGCTCCGCCATGAGGGCAAGCTCGAATACGACACCGCCAAGATGCAGATTGTCGGCAATGCCGAGGCCAGCAAACTCCTCAAACCCGCCTTCCGCAAAGGATGGGAGTTCCACACGGTGAAGACGTAGTAATTACGGCCAGACCGTAGGGCAGACGATCATTTTTTGTCGTCTGCCCTACTGGGTTTTTGCCCCAATAATCCACCTGCTTCTTGTCTTCCCCGCGCATAATGGACCTCGTCTATGTCCCCCGAAACTCCCCATCTCCGCATCGGCCTGTTCGCCATCGGGCTCGACGCTTACTGGACTCAGTTCGAAGGTCTCCATGCGCGGCTCACCGAATACACCGCGCGCCTGGCGCAACGGTTGGGGCGCACCGGCGTCGAGATCGTCAATCTCGGCCTGATCGACACTCCCGAAAAAGCCGCGGCGGCGGGTCACTCGTTTCGAAGCGCCGATGTCGACCTGCTTTTCCTGCACGTGACCACCTACGCGCTGTCTTCCACCGTCCTCCCCGTAGTGCGCCGGGCGAAGGTTCCGGTGATCGTTCTCAACCTCTCTCCCGGCGCCGCCATCGATTACGCCTCGTTCAATGCCATGACCGATCGGGGAAAGATGACGGGCGAGTGGCTGGCGTGGTGCCAGGCCTGCCCAGTGCCCGAGATCGCCAACGTGTTCCGGCGCTGCGGCATCCCGTTCTTTCAGATTACCGGCACGCTGGAAGACGATCCGTCTGCCTGGAAAGAAATCGGGGAGTGGATCGATGCCGCCGAAGTCGCTCACACCATGGAACACAATCGCCTGGGCGTGATGGGCCATTACTACGGCGGCATGCTCGACGTGTACTCCGATCTGACCTTGCAGTGCGCCACCTTCGGCGGCCATATCGAGATCGTGGAAGTGGATGAGCTCGCCGGTTTGCGCGCCGAGGTAACGCCCGCCGAAATCGAGGGCCGCGTGACGCATTTTTGCGAAGCTTTCGACGTGCAGCCCGATTGCTCCCGAGAGGAACTGGAGCGCGCCGCCCGAACTTCGGTGGCGCTCGACCGCCTCGTGGACCGCCACCGTCTGGGCTCGCTGGCTTACTACTACTCGGGCTCGGGAAACGCGGCCAACCAAGACACGGTCAGCTCCATCATCCTCGGCGCCACCCTTCTGACGGCTCGCGGCGTTCCGGTTGCGGGCGAGTGCGAAACCAAGAACGCGCAGGCAATGAAGATCATGGATGCCTTCGGCGCCGGCGGCTCCTTCACCGAGTATTACGCCACCGACTATCGGGATGACGTTGTCCTGATGGGGCACGACGGCCCCGGGCATATGGCTATCGCCCAAGGCAAGATCAAAGTTCGCCCGCTCGGCGTCTACCACGGCAAGGTGGGCCGCGGGCTTTCGGTCGAAATGTCGGTGAAGCACGGACCGGTGACGCTGCTATCGGTGGTGGAGACCGGCGGCCGCCTGAAATTGCTGGCGGCGGAAGCGGAGTCGGTCCCCGGCCCCATTCTCGAGATTGGCAATATCAACAGCCGCTACCGCTTCCGCCCCGGCGCGCGCCAGTTCATCCACGCCTGGAACGCCCAGGCGCCGGCGCATCACTGCGCCATCGGCATCGGCCACATCGCCACGAAAATTGAAAAACTAGGCGCGCTGCTGGGCATCGAAACCGTGCGAGTCTGCTAGCAGCCAATCGCGAGTTAGCCTGCGTGTTTTGCTATTGCAGGGATGTGGCGCAGTCTCTCAGGCCAATGGCACATACTTTCCGCAAGAGCGAATTACCGAGGTTGGCGTAATAAAGTGGCGGCAAGCGAGGCTTGTGGGGCAGGATGGCATCCTGCCGCCGATAGTTAATCGGCGTTTCGCGGGCTGCTGAGAAACTGCCGAAGGCGGGTTGCCAACCCGCTGCAGGTTACCAACCTACCCCACACCCTCCGGCCATCCGAGTGGAAGAGGAAGGACAGTAACCCCTGCGCCGGGTTTCGGCCAAGCTGGTTTTCGCGCCAGCCCCCACTGCAGCCCTAACTTGGGCAAGCATCCGACCCGCGAGGTGTGCTTGCGGGCGAAGAAATGCCGGCTTGACAGCCGACACAGCAGGCCTGGAGGCCCGCGCCACGAGCCCGCTTCCTTTGTAGCATGCCGGCTGGCGGTGGGTCGGGGGGATTGGCTGTAGGTGGTTGAAAAGGCGGAGGCGATTTTCTGGGTTTTTTGTGACTGGGATTTGGGGCTGGGGCTCGGGGGTGCAGTTGTGTTTTCGGGCGCGGCTTTTCGGCGGGCGGGTTGGCATTGCGGGCCTGGGAGCGGAGTGGGATAGTCGGGATGCTTCGGGCTGTGCTGAGCGGTCCACGAGCGGTCGAGCGGTCCCCGTCCGAGTGGTCGTCCAGCCGACAAATCCGGCGCAAGGGGTTGCTGCCCCGGATTTCCCTGTCCCGGATTTCCCCCCGGATTTCCCCCCGGATTTCCCCAGCCGGCAAATCCGGCGCAAGGGTTACTGTCCCGGATTCCCCCCCGGATTTCTGTTGATGCGTGCTGCGCGTGACGGCCGGGAACATCAGACAAGGGAAACCGTTTTCAGCGGGTTTGACGGGCCAGGAAAGGGAGGATGATGTCGATGAACTGTCTGGGCGTGACGACGCGGGACTGCTCGAAAGTTTCGGGAAAATGCTTGGTGTTTCCGGTGACGATGTAGTCCGCCTGGCCGGCGCCGGCGCACTCCAGAATACGGTTGTCGGATTCATCGCCCTTGGCGGCGGTTGCCGCAATCGTTGGGTTGGCTAGCAAACCGTTCTTGCGGATCAGAGCCAAGACGGCGGCAACCTTGGCCGGATCGAGCTTGAGCCGAGCTCGGTGCAATACTTTTTCGTATTCCTCCAGCACGGCCGGGGACACAACCATCAGAATGTTCTTGTTGAGCGCTAGAGCCAGGATGGCAGCCGAAGGGCCTTCGTCAACCAGATTGGCGGACACCACGATGTTGGTGTCGAGGACCACTTTGATGGGCATTATTTGGGTTGCTTACGGGTTTTCTTGGCCTGCAGGCGCCGGACGGCGGCCACTTCGGCATCAATCTGCTTCATGGTCAGCTTATCGGAGCCATTTTTTCTGGCTTCGGCCTGCACGGCCTGCAGGGCCGGCGGGGTAGGCGCAATCTGTCTGATGAATTCCCGCACGTCCAAAACCGTCTGGGGCTGCTGGTAGCGACGCAAGGCCTCGCGTATCAGCTCGCTCATCGTCCGATTTTCCTTCTTGGCCAACCGCTCGGCCTGCTTGGCCATCTCCGGGGGCATGGTGATGGAATAAACTCTGGTGGTTCTCATGGAAGTGCTCATGGATATTATATGACGTTACTACTTTGTATGACTTAGCACTAGAAGCATACCAAAACCGCAAGCGCTGTCAAGGTGTCGATCTTCATTCACCCGGTCGCCAACGGCCTTAGGGAGTTCTCAGTATCGCCCAGGGCATGCCTTGCGCGATCAGGCAGCGCCCAGATCGGCTCGAAAATCACTTCGGGCTGGTTGAGGTACCGGGGGATTGGGGAATCTGCCGGCAAATGATTCCCCTTGGCAATCGCAGCGTTGGCGATGTGAACGCAATTCCAGGTTACCAGGAAGTCCATACCATGCACGGCTGCGACCGCGATGTGCGCCGCAATCGGTGGCAGACGTCAGGCTGGCAGGGGCCTGGCCATTCGATTGCTGTTGGCTTGGCTACAATATGCCTGTGCAAGTTTCGGCGGGGGCCTATTACGTTTTCGTAGCGGCGGTTTTCTTCCTTTATTGGGCGATGGCCGGTTCGCGGTACGCGCGGCTGGCGGTGGTCTTACTCGCCAACTATCTCTTCGCGGCGCGGTACGGACTTTTTTACGTGGTTCTGCTGCCGCTGTGCTCGTCGATCGATTTTTTGCTGGGGCTGGGGCTGATGCGCTTTCGCGCGGCGGCGGTGCGCAGGCTGCTGGTGGGAATCAGCGTGGCGCTGAATTTGGGCTTGCTGGTGGGGTCGCGGCACATGGGGTGGATGCTGGGCCGTTTCGGCGGCGGCGGGGCGCACTGGGATTGGATCTTTCCGTTGGGGCTTTCGTTTTACGCCTTTCAGGCCCTGACTTATACCATCGACCTCTACCGGCGCGACGCGGAAGGCACACACAGCCTGCTGGAATACCTGGCGTCGGTAACCTTCTTTCCCACCTTGGTGGCCGGGCCGATCACGCGCGTGGCCGATCTGTTGGCTCAATTTACCAAACGGCCGATGCTCGATCCGTCCGATGGCGGGCGCGCGTTCTTTCTGATCGGCCTGGGATTGATCAAGAAAACCTTCCTGGCCAATTTTCTGGCTGAGAACCTGGTCAATCGCGTATTCGATACGCCCACGCTTTATAGCGGGGCCGAAACGCTGATCGCGGTCTACGCCTATTCGCTGGAGCTGTACTTCGATTTTTCGGGCTACACCGACATTGCGCGCGGCGTGGGCATGCTGCTGGGCATCCGGCTGCCGATCAATTTCGACCGCCCTTACGTAGCCACGAACTTGACCGATTTCTGGCGCCGCTGGCACTTGACCTTTTCGAACTGGCTGCGCGACTATCTTTATTTTTCTCTGCCCGGCGTGCGCACCAAGGTGATGCCCTACGTCAACCTCATCATTACCATGGCGCTGGGCGGCCTGTGGCACGGCATTACCTGGACATTCTTTACCTGGGGTTTGCTGCACGGCACGGGGCTGGCGGCCACACGCGCGTGGATGGTCAAACGCGGCCGCAAACGCAAGCCTGCGAACCTGTGGACCAGGGCGGCGGCCATCTTCGGGACGTATCAATTTGTCTGCCTGACGTGGATATTCTTCCGCGCTTCGAGCATGGAAAACGCTTTCGCGATTCTGGGGCGGATCGGCTCGCTATCGGTGGGTTTCGAAAATATTTCCCTGACGCTGGTGGCGGCGCTTCTGGTGGGAGCGGCGGCTTTCGCGGTGCGGAAGCAATGGTATGCGTGGGCGGAAGACCGCTTCGCGCGCAGTCCATTCTGGGTACACACGGCGGCGCTCGTGGCGGTGACGCTGGCGATCCGTTTGTTGGGTGGAAGGGGCAACGTGCCGTTCGTGTACTCGCGGTTCTAGGCAATGCGCAGATTCCCCGTTTCCACCGCGCTGACAATCGTGTCTTTGGGCGCACTGTTGATGCTCGTGCGCGTATGGATGCCATCGACGTTCGATTCGTTCAAAACCATGGCGGGTGCGATTTTGGATTTCAATCCGGAGTCGACGCCGGCAAGCCCGCTGGTGGAACGGCATGCCTCGGTTGCACCTCCGGAACGGCCCGCTGCCGCGGGGTTGCCCGTGCACCATCGGCTGCTCGACGACCGCAACGGCGCGCTCGATCGTTTCTACGCGTCTCTGTGGCAAACCGAAAAGGGCGCCGGCATGACCCGCATTCTGCATTACGGCGATTCGCCCACTACAGCGGACCTGATTACCGGCGATACGCGGCAGCTTTTACAGGAACGCTACGGCGATGGCGGCCACGGCCTGGTGCTGATCGCGAAGCCGTGGGCGTGGTACGGGCACCGCGGCGTGGAAGTGAGCGGCAGCGGCTGGCAGATGGCCGCGGCCAGCCACTTCAAATCGCTGGACGGAGCTTTCGGTCTGGGTGGCGTGAGCTTCACCGGGCAGCCTGGCGCTCGCAGCAAGCTGGTGCTGAGCGACCCAGGCCAATCGAACTTCGAGCTCTGGTACATGGCCGAACCCGATGGGGGCGTGGTGACGGTGGAAGCGGATGGGCGGCAGGTGGCGCGTGTTGCGACTAATGGCGCGGAAGGTCCCGCTTTTGCCGCTTTCGCGGTTCCCGGTGGCGTGCGCGAGCTCGACCTGGCGGTGGAATCCGGGAGGGTGCGCCTGTTTTGTGTCACGGCGGAGAAGGCCGGTCCGGGTGTGGTCTACGATAGCGCCGGCCTCAATGGCGCGTCAATCACGGTGCTATCGCGCATGTTCAACCAAGCGCACTGGGCCGAGGAGCTGCGCCATCGCAATCCCGATCTAGTCGTGATCAACTATGGCACCAACGAGGCGGATTTCGCGTCGTTCGTGGATAAAGGGTTCGAGAAGGAACTGCGCGAGGCCATCCGGCGCGTGCGTGCGGCCCTGCCGCAAGCTTCGATCCTGATCATGAGCCCGATGGACCGCGGCGCGCGCGAAGGCGCCGACGGCATTGTTACCATGCCCACCATTCCGCGCATCGTGGCTCTGGAGCGGCGTGTTGCCGGGGAGACGGGCTGCGGCTTCTTTGACACGTTCGACGCCATGGGCGGCGACGGAACCATGGCGCGCTGGTATACCGGGGAACCGCGCCTGGTATCGGCGGATCTAATCCATCCCTATCCAGCCGGCGGCAAAATCATCGCCACGATTCTGGTCAAGGAAATCGACCGGGGATTGAATCGCTACAAGCTGCGCAGCGGGCTAGCGCAGGGCAAGTGAGGGGGTCAAAGCGAGTTTCAACATTTTTCTGCGATTTTCCACCGCCGCCGGCACCATATTGTGGGGCAGGCGCTTCCGCCTGCCCGCGCCATATGTTCTATCGCAGAAGACTTCCCCATTTGCTTCCCGACGTCGCCGAAGCAACCTTCCTGTTCGTCACCTGGCGCCTGGCCAAGTCCCTCCCACCAACCCGAATGGCCCAACCGTCTGCTGGCGCGCCTGCGCCCGCGGGCCGGGTCTTCCTGGCATTGGACCGCGAAATGGACAAAGCTGCGTTCGGACCGGTTTGGCTCGCGGATAACCGGGTAGCGCGTGTAGTGGCCGACGCGCTGCTGTATGGCGAGAGCGGGAGGCATTTTTATCGGCTCCGAGCTTGGGTGGTCATGCCCAATCACGTGCACGTTTTGCTGTGTCCGGAGACCTCCCTGCCGGTGATTACGCGCTGGTTGAAGGGCTCCACTGCCCGTCAAGCCAACCTGATCCTAGGCCGGACGGGGGAGGCTTTCTGGCAGGACGAATCCTTCGATCATCGCGTGCGGGACGAAAAGGAGTTGAACCGAATCGTCCGCTATGTGGAATACAACCCGGTCAGCGCTGGCCTGGCGGCGGATCCGTGCGCCTGGCCTTGGTCGAGCGCGCGACGGGCAGGCGAAAGCGCCTGCCCCACGATTGGCGCTGGCCCTTGGCGAATGTGAAACCCAGACGCGCGATCAGGAGTCGCACGCCAACGGAGGCGTCCACCCGCCTGACAGACGACAAAAAGCGATCGTCTGTCCCACAGGTTAATCTAGAAGAAGTGAAACCCCTTTCGGCGATGCTGGCGGGCGTTGGTGTGCTTGGGCTCGTGGTGTCGCCGGCGCCGTACTTCGCGGCCACGCGGAAGAAACCGGCTTCCCCCGCTGTATCGAAAGCAGCGCAGGCCGCGGCGCTGAAGCGCGTAAATGCCGCGCTGGACGATCCGCCGGACCAGCCGTTCGGCCAAGCCGGGGCATTGGCGCCGGTCTTCGAGCAGCTTATGCGCATGAGCGCCAACAGCGATCAGCCGCCGTTGCACGTGATTCAGTTCGGCGATTCGCACACCGCCGCGGACGAGTGGACCGGCGGATTGCGCGACGAGTTTCAGCAGCGCTTCGGCAACGGGGGATCCGGATTTTCGCTGGCCGGACGGCCTTTCCTGGGTTATCGCCGCTTCGATATTCATGGCGGCGGCAGCGCGCTTTGGCATTCCGAAGGGCTGCGCACCGGGGCGGGCGACGGTTTCTTCGGGTTGGGCGGGGTGAGCATCGAAACCGCGCGCGCCGGCCAATCGGTTTATGCGCAGGCGGAATGCGATTCGCTGGAAGTGGATTACCTGGTCCAGCCGGGCGGCGGGTCGGTGGCGGTTTATGTGGACGAGGAGCGCCGCGACGAATTCTCCACGGAGGGCGAACAGATGGCTCCGGGAGCGGTGCGGTACGAGCTTACGCCGGGCCCGCATTCCTTCAAGGTAGTGACGCTCGATTCCCGCCCGGTGCGGCTGTTCGGATGGGTGGCTGACCGCAACGCAGGGGTCACGTACGAGGCGCTGGGAATTAACGGCGCCGAAGCCGCGGTGATGCTGAAGTGGAACGAAATCATGTTGGCGACTTACCTGCAGAGAAGAAGCCCGGCGATGATCGTTCTCTCCTACGGAACCAACGAAGCGACCGACCCAGGCTGGAGCCAGGAAAGCTATGAGGCCATGTTCTCCACTTTGCTGGCGGAGCTTCGGCAGGATGCGCCCACGGCATCGATTCTGGCGATCGGCCCCAGCGACCGGTGGTCCCGCACGCGCTACGGCATCAAGCTGGTGGCCGGCATCGATTGGGTGATCGCGGCGCAGAAGCGCGCCTGCCAGGCCAATCGCTGCGCGTACTGGGATACCCGCGAGCGAATGGGCGGGAGGGGGTCGATGCGGGATTGGGTATATGCCGGGTTGGGGCAGCGCGATTATGTTCACTTCACCGCGCCGGGCTATCGGCGTCTGGCGGAGGCGTTGTTCACGGATCTGATGGGGCAGTACGAAACTTATAAGAAGGCTCGAACGGAGCAAGCAGGCTTCTAAATGGACAATAAGGCTAGAATTGCCAGGATCGTGAAAGGGGTGGCCGCTGAACCGGTGGATCCGGCGCCGGGCGATTCGCTGTTCGAATCGGGATTGCTCGATTCGTTTTCGCTGGCCGATTTGGTGACTGAACTCGAAAAGGAGTTCGCCATCAAGGTTCCGGATTCGGACCTGGTGCCGCGAAAATTCGATTCCATCGACCGCATCGACAGCTACGTCGCTGCGAGATCCTGACATGGCTTTTCTCCGCGGGTTTGGACGCTACCTGCCCGCGCGCGTGGTGGACAATCGCGAGCTGGCGCCCATGGTGGGGGCCGATCCGGCCTGGCTGCTGCACGCGACCGGCATTGAGGAGCGGCGTTTCGCCGCCGATGGCGAAACGGTGTCGAGCCTCGGAACCGAAGCGGCGCGCGATTGCCTGAAACGCTGTGGGGCCGCGGCGGCCGAAATCGGTCTGGTGATCGCCGCCAGCGGGTCGGGCGAGTATCGCTTTCCCGGCCCGGCCACGGCCATCGCCAGAGGTTTAGGCATGCAAGGCGTCCCGGCCATCGATTTGCCGATGGCGAGCGCGGGTTCGTTGTTCGGGCTTTCACTCGCGGGCAGTCTGGCGCACCAGTACGGCAATGTGCTGGTGGTGGCGAGCGAAATCATGTCTCGCGTGGTGCGGCTGGAGCCGCCCGGCCGGGACACCGCGATCCTGTTCGGAGACGGCGCGGGCGCGGCCCTGGTAAGCGCGAATGAAGGCTTCGCCGAAATTCGGGATTCGGTGCTGGTGAGCGACGGCGAATTCGCCGAAGCGCTGCGCTTGTACTGGGATGCGCCGCTCTACATGGATGGGCGCACGGTGATTCTCCACGCTTCCCGCAAAATGCCGCGCGCCATTCTTCAATTGCTGGAACGCAACCGGCTGCAGCCCGGCGAAGTGGGCGCCTACATTCTTCATCAAGCGAATCTCAACCTGATCACCCGCGTCGCCCACGCCGTAGGAGCGCCCGAATCGCGGTTCTTCTGCAACCTGGCGCGTTACGGCAACACCTCGTCGGCCTCCCTGCTGATCGCCGCCGCCGAATGGCGCGCGCTCAACCCGGACCGTGTCGTCCAGCCGCTGGTCTTCGCCGCATTCGGAGCGGGCCTGAATTGGGGCGCGGTGCTGGCGATGCCGGTGGAATCACCGAACTCCTGATCTCGCCGGCCATTTTCCAGGCAGTGAGGAAAATCAGCTAACTCAGCTCACGCGGGATCTGCGCGAGAAACCCGGTGGGACAGACGATCGTTTTTTGTCGTCTGTCAGGCTGGTGTGGCTTGGCGAGGGCCTGACAGACCACGAACAACGATGGTCTGTCCCACCCATTTCCGGGCAGGCGAAAGCGCCGGGAGTCAGACGATCACCAACTGCAGACCGGGGTCAATTCGCCGGAGATCCGCGGCCTCACTAGTGACGACGGCCTGCCCGGCCCTCTGCGCGCAAAGGACTACGTGGGCATCGACGATGTCCGTCGTTGCGGTTCGTGCCAGTAGCAGGCCGACGGCCGTGGCTTCCGGTCCGTTGAGCGCGATGAGGTCCGTACCGGCCTGTCGAACCAGGCGGGAGAGGCGCGCCTGCCTGGCAGGGTTGCGTATGGCCTGCGCCAGCGCCATCGCCGGTATCGTAATCCGCATGCCACGCTCGGTCGCGCGCGCGACGAGCGCGAGGACCCGCCGGTCGTTCCGGTCCAGCGCGATCAGCCCACCGGCGTCGAAAGCGATGCCACTCACGCAGCCTTCCCTTTTCTGGGACCTTTCTTTCGCCCCCGCGGAGAGAGAAGCGCGTCGGCCCATGCGCGCTCCGTTCCGGTAAGGGGGCCACCGGTTTGCCCCAGTGCATCTTGCAGCATCTCTCTCCATCCTGCCGCATCGTGAAGAGCGACTCCGACGGCATGCTGCACGAATCCAGAAACGCTTGCCGCATGGCCGGCTGCGACTAAGGCGCGGATTTCCTCAACCTGATCGTCGTTGAGTGTAACGGTGATCTTGGTAGTCGCCATACCGGGAACCATACCACACGGTTCGTTGTCAGTCGGCGCGTGGCCGGGAGCGGGTCCGCACCATCCTCTTGACAACTTGCAGCCAGTTGCTGCATTATATCCGTAACGGATGTATTTATGCCAAAACCTTGCCCGCCTCGGGAAATCCTTCCGCTGACGCCGCCGGTCTTTCATATTCTGCTCGCGCTGGCCGGCGAGGAGCGGCACGGCTACGGAATCATGCAGGACGTCGCGCAACAGACCGATGGCGCGCTGCAACTCGGTCCCGGTACGCTATACGGGTGTCTGAAGCGCATGCTGGCGGCCGGGTTGGTGGAGGAATCCGGCGAACGGCGCGATCCCGCGCTCGATGACGAACGCCGCCGCTATTACCGTATGACGGCACTGGGGAAACGCACGGTTCGCGCGGAGGCGCAGCGCCTGGCTGGAGCTGTGACGGTGGCGATGGCCAAACTGGCCGGAGAAAACGCATGACTTCCGAATCCAATGTGATTGGCGGTTTTTGCCGCCTCTACTCCGCTCTTCTGTACGCGTATCCGCCCGACTTTCGCCGGCAGTATGGCCGCCCCATGGAGCAGCTTTTCCGGGACCGCTGCCGCGACCTGGCGCGGAGCTCCGGCCGGTTGAGGCTGCTTCTTTTCGCGGTCCAAATGATATCCGATTGGCTCGGCACGGTGGTGCGCGAGGGCGTCGTGGCCCTCCGTTCGGCCGGTCGCCACTCGGGCTACCGTAGCTCCGTCACGGAGTGGGCGGGCTCGATCCTCATCTACCTGTTCGCGACCACCACCCTGGTCCAGGCTTACGTGATTCCTACGGGTTCGATGGAAGGGAACCTCCTGGTTGGCGACCACATCCTGGTCGACCGTGTGACGTATTCGGACCCCGGGCCGCTGGGACGCCACGTGCTGCCCTATCGCGATGTGGAGCGGGGCGATATTGTGGCCCTTCTCTACCCTGAAGATATCCGCGAGACGTACGTCAAGCGCATCATCGGCCTGCCGGGCGACCGCATTCATTTCGAAAACGGGCAGGTGATCCGCAACGGACGCCGGCTTGTCGAACACTACGTGCAGCATATTGCGGCCTCCCCCGATCCCTACCGCGACAATTTCCCGCAATCGCCCGGAATTTTCACGACTCCGCGGGGCCGAGACATGCTCGAGCACGACGTTTCGAACGGTGAAGTGATTGTGCCTCCGGGCATGCTTTTCGCGCTCGGCGATAACCGCGACAACTCCCTCGACAGCCGCTATTGGGGATTCGTGCCGCGCGGCTACGTGGTGGGCAAGCCCTTGCTGGTCTATTGGTCGTACGACGCACCCACCGCGGACCTTCAGGAGTGGACATGGCATCACGCCATCGATCTTGCCGAGCATTTCCTGACGAGGACACGCTGGAAGCGAACCTTCCTGGCGCCCCGCTCCCAAGCGGCCGAGGAAATCGGAGGCGCCCAATGAGATCTCTTCGGCTCGCCGCATTTGGATGGCTGGTGCCCGGAGGCGCTTACCTGTTAATGCGCCGTTACTTTCAATTTGCGGTTTTCGCGGTGCTCGTCTGGGCTACGTTCGCCGCCGGCCTCGTGCTGCAGGGCAGTTGCCGATGGCCGCAGCCCGAGGAACTGGCGGGGCTGGACACCTTCACCGCGCTGCTCTTCAAGGCTGGCGCTCTGGCCAAGGTATTCGCGGGGGCGCCCTATTTGGCGGCACAGTTTTTCGACAGCTCCACCTTTCTCAGCGGCCGTTTGCACGAGTATGGAACCACGCTGCTGGCGATGGCGGGCGTCCTCAATGCACTGGCGGTATCGAGCGCTCTGGACCTCGGAAAGGCAAAAGCCCGGTGATGCCGCACGCGATGTTCACCCTGCTGTCGGCCGTTCTGCTTTCGATAGCCTTGGCGATGGCCGAGAGTCGAACACTGCGCGAGCGGCTGTACGCGGCGGCCCGCGTGTTCTTCTACTGTGTGGCCACCATACTGGGCGGTGGCTGGCTCATGCGCCTGATCCACGGCTGAGGCCGCGTTTCAGCAGAGCGCGGCCATCAGCGCGCCGCGGGCGGTGGAATTCAGCGGGTCGGCCGAAACCCGAATTTCGGAAAGCCGCAGAGGCAGCTCGTGGGCGCGCATCACGTCGGCGAAATTGTCCACAAAGCCCGGCGGCAAAACCGAACCTCCGCCCAGCACGAGCGGGATGGATTGGTCGATGCGCGGCAGCTTCTGAGAAGTGACGATGTGGTTCTGGAGAGAATCGGCCAGGGACGACATCATGTCGCGGTAGTAGACGTTCAGAGCGTTTTGCACCCGGTCCGCCGAAAAGCCGTTCAAGTGGAAGGATTGTTCCTTCTGCACGCGCAGGCGGGTGGCCCGGTCTCCGGTTACCAGAGCGCTTTGGGTGTCGATATAGTCGCCGGCCTTGGGAATGCTGTAGCTGATGACCGGAACCGAAAGGACGGCCAGGCAGACGTTGCACAGCCCGCTGCCGCAGGAAATGCCGATGCCGCTGAAGTTGGAACTCCCCAACTCGCCGAAGACCACGGTTAGGCCTTCCTCGATCGGGGTGGCCTCATAGCCCAGCTCGTCCAGCACCTGGCGGATGGAAGCGGTGTGATACGCCAGCCCGCCTTCGCCGTTATCGCCGGGAGCCGGAACGCTGAAAAACACGCGCTGCTTTGGCACCGTCGCCGGACCGATCAGCCTGGCGATGATGCTGCGGACTACCGCCATGCTGTGCGGTTCGTCGGGATTTAGCACGCCGTTTTTCATGGGGCGGCGGGTCTCGACGTGGAAGACCTCGGCGAAGCGCTGCGCGTCATTGCCGGTCACCACCAGCTCGGAACCTTGCACCTGATGGAAAACGTTTTCGCGATCCAGCAGGCTTTCCGCCAGTTTTGAATAGGGCAGCGTCAGGAAGGCGTTGAGTTGCCAGTCGTAGCGATATTTTTTGTCGTCCGCCCGGGCGACCACGATTCGGCTTGTGCCGACGTCGAGGCCGAGGGGTTGAGTATAAGTCTGTTCGGCGTTATTCATCGATTTACCTGCCATTCGATCCGCTGCGACAGTCGCCGCATCGTTTGGATAGTTGTGCCAGGCGGGAATTTCTCTCAAGTTTAAAAATTGTCGAGATTCTTCCAGGGGCGGCGGCACTCCCTAAACGGGGACAGTTGTAGCGACGCAATCATGCCGAAGGCCACACCGCAACGGGCGGCGCGACCCGTGGTCGAACGCATCGCCAGGCACATTGGCGACCCGGTGACCCGCCTGCGATTTCTCCAGGTGGTCGCTCCCGCTGCCGTTATTTGCCGTTCCAGGCGCCTGAACTGGCTGGTTCTGCTGGCGCTTGCCACCGTGATCGCGGGCTTGGTTTTCGGTGGCGCGCTGTTGTGGAAAGCGTTCGCCGCGGCCCCGGTTCGCGTCGAAGCTCGCGTTGTGAAATCCGCCCCGCGCGTGGTGAACACTCCGCCCCGGCTGCCTGAGGTGTGGCAGGTGGACGGCTCGGATCAGGCCGAGATCTACAGCAATGGGCTGCGGATCGATAGCCGCTATGCGGTGTCCACCGAGCCCCGAGTCTACCTGGCGTTTCCGGTCTCCGACGGTGGATTCTCGCCTGGAGTGCGGCGCGAGGATCCGGCCGGCATCGTCTTCCATAGCACCGAGAGCCCGCAGCTTCCGTTTCTGCCGGGAGAAAATCGCGAGTTGAAACGCGTGGGCGAATCGCTGCTCGAATACGTGCGGCGGCAACGGGCCTATCATTTCGTGATCGACCGCTTCGGGCGCGTGTATCGCGTGGTGCGCGAATCGGACGTAGCTAACCACGCGGGGCATTCGGTTTGGGCCGACGACCGGTGGCTGTACCTCAACCTGAATCAGAGTTTCCTGGGGATCTCATTCGAGGCACAGACACCGCCGCCAGGCGCCCAGCCCGGCTCGGGCGAAGCGCCCGCCGTCAGCCCGGCACAGATTCGGGCGGCCGCGGTGCTTACCGAGATGCTGGTTTCGCGCTACCGGATGCCGCGCGGCAACTGCGTCACCCACGCCCAGGTGTCGGTCAACCCGGCCAATATGCAGGCTGGTTATCACCAGGATTGGGCGGCCGGGTTCCCATTCGAGAAGGTCGGCCTCCCCAACAACTATCTCACCCCGTTGCCCGCGCTCATCTTGTGCGGATTCGAGTATGACGGCTTCGTGTACGATCCGAGCCAGCCAGGCCTGACGAGCGGCTTATACCCCGGTATCGCCGCCGCCGAAAAGAGGCTGCGAGCGACAGCCGCCGCGCGGGGCGTCAAACCAGGCGCGTGGCGGAAGGCGCTGGAGCGGCAGTACCGGGACAGAATGGCGCAGGTGCGGGCGCTCGAAACGGCCCGCAAGTAAGCAGCGACAACGCGGGCTACTGAGGCTCGCAGAAAACAGTTGGACGCAGGATGTAGCCACGGATGGACACGGATGCACACGGATTCTGCTGCCCCGATAGTTCTTGGACGCTGCACTAGCTTTTGACCTGCACACTTCCGGTTCACGCAATCACGGGAGCCTTGGATTCGAGGCGCGAATCGTAGTTTAGAGGGTGTTCGGCATACGTCAGGCGGCGGTTTTGAGGCGTTTTTCGGGGTTGGGGATCGAGCACTGGGCCGCTTTGAGGCGGCTATGGTGGACGATCAAGCGGAGGATTTCCGGATTTGAAAAATCAAATTTCGGGGGCAGCAGCTCGCGCGGGAAATCGGTAGCCGGGTTGTAGGTTTCTCCCGCTTTTACAGCAAGTTGGGTGAGCGCTTCGACTTCTTCGATGGCTTGCTCGAAGGCGGCTTTGCGGCCGGCCTGGAGTTGGCGGAGCATGGCGATGTCCTTCTCCACGCGGCGCTGGGTTCGGGAGGCGTAGAGAGCGATCCGTTCGAGGCTTTTGTCGTGCGCGAGCCAGGTGCGGCCCTGGGTGAGGGCGGCGATGGCTTCATAGTATTCGGAATCGGCTTGGAGGGCGACGTTGTCGAGAGCGAAGATGGCGTCTTCGATGGCGACGGCGCGCTGCAGTTGCCAGCGGCCGTCGGCGATGGACTGGACGAGGCCGGCTTCGAACCCGCCGGCGGGGTTGAAGTATTCCT
>JBEKYD010000078.1:0-26272 GCA_049511335.1 Bryobacteraceae bacterium
TTGCACAAAAATGCACAAGATACAGGCTTTAATGAGCGCGGCCAAATGGGTCCTAACCAGCAGAAACGCCGAAGCTTACCAATGCCGCGATTTTGTTTTTGCGCGCGCCTCGTGCAACCGTCACCTGGCTTTGCCGGTACATTATAGAGGTGCTTCGGTCATGCGCCGGCGGCAGCCCCAACCGCTCGGCCATCCCCCAGGATGCGACAATTGCCTACGGATGCTTCCATGGCTTTCTCCTACCTTCACCCGCGCGACGAAATCCTGGCGCTGATGCAACGGATTTACGGCTACCGGATGACCACCACTTCCGGCGGCAATCTTTCGATACGGGAAGAGAACGGCGACGTGTGGATCACGCCGGCCCGGATCGATAAGGGCACGCTGCGCCGCGAGGATATGGTTTGCGTGCATCCGGACGGCTCGGTCGATGGCAGCCGGCCGCCTTCCTCGGAGTTGCCCTTGCACCTGGCGATTTACCGCAGCCGGCCCGATTTTCGCGGCATCGTGCACGCCCACCCGGTGGCGCTGGTGGCCTTCAGCATCGCGCGCGAAGTGCCCGATACCCACCTGTTCCACCAGGCGTTTCATGTGTGCGGGAAGGCGGCGCTGGCCGCATACGAACTGCCGGGCAGCGAGGCTCTGGGGGTTACCGTCGGCAAGGTTTTCGCGCGCGGGCACGAATCGGTGATTCTGGAAAACCACGGCGTAGTGACCGGCGGCGCGTCCATCGCCGAGGCGTTCCGGCGCTTCGAAACGCTGGAATTCACGGCCAAGACGATCATCAAGGCCCGGCTCCTCGGCGAGTTACGCTACCTGACGGAAGCCGAAATCGCGCTGGCCGGGCGGTCGCGCGAACTGCTTCCGGAATTCGAGCCTGCTCCGCCATCGAGCGCGGAAAAGGAACTGCGCAACGTGGTGGCGGAATTCGTGCGCCGCGGCTACCGCCAGCGGCTGTTTATCAGCACCGAGGGCAGCTTTTCCGCGCGCCTGACCGGCGATTCCTTCGTGATTACGCCGTATCGCCTGGACCGCGGCACGGCGCAGCCGGCCGAAATGGTGCTGGTGGAAGACGGCCGCGCGGAAGCCGGCAAAACCCCCAGCCGAGCGGCCGCGATCCATCGCGCTATTTATCGCCGCCACCCGGAGGCCGGCGCCATCATCAACGCCTATCCGGTGAATGCCACGGCTTTCAGCGTGACCAGCTTGGCGCTCGATACGCGCACCATCCCGGAAAGCTACGTCGTGGTGCGGCGCGTCACCCGCACGCCCTACGGCCAGCAGTTCGACGACCCGGAAGCCATCGCGGCGCAGATCTCACCCGCCGCTCCGGCCATGCTGCTCGAAAATGACGGCGTATTGGCCACCGGCGCAACCGTGCTGGAAGCCTTCGACCGGCTGGAGGTGATCGAATCCACTGCCGAGGCGCTGATCAACTGCCGCGCCATCGGCACCCTGGCGCCCATGCCCGACGATGCGATCAGGGAGTTGGCAGTGGCCTTTCGGCTGCCGCTGTAACGGCTCCCGCTTACTTCTTTATCCCGGCCGGGGTCTGCGCCGCGGGTTTGGGCGCGGCGGGCGCGGCCGCCGCGGCGGTTCCCGGATGCGCCTGGTCGTAGAGCTTGATGATATCCGGAGTGATATTCACATCGGCCGCGCCGTAGATCACGCCGCCTTGCTGATTGCTCACATCCAATATCACGGCATAGCCGCTCTGCGTGGCGTACTGGTTGATGATCGGATTCATCTTGCCCCAGATATCCTGCATCAGCTTCTGTTGGTCCTGGTCGACTTCCGTATTCAAATCGTCGGCGTCGTTCTTCAGCGTACGGTCGTTGGTGGCGATGTCGCGCTCCATCCGCGCCTTGGCTTCGTCGCTCATGGTGGCGGCGCCTTTACGCAACTGGTCCTGCAGGCCTTGAATATCGACCTGCCGCTTTTCCAGCGCGGCCTTGCGGGGGTCGAACTTGGCTTTCAGATCGGCGGCCGCTTTCTGCCCATCCTTGGTGGCCAGAATGGCCGCCGTAATGTTGATGATCCCAACCCGGGTTGGGGCTGCCCCGGCGGTGGCAGCCGGCGTAGGGGCGGGAGGCGCGGCGGCGGAAGCCGCTTGCCCGGCCGCGGTCATGGCCATGCCCAAAACCAGGGCGAAACTGACTACGTAATTCTTCTTCAAGCTGTTGCTCCTGAATCTCAAAATACTAACACGTCCCCACTCAGAACGTCCTGCCCACGGTGAACCGGAGCAGCGTGCGCCGGTCGTCATACGGGTATGTCTGGCCATATTGAGCGATAGCCGCGTTGAAGGTCGCTGCATTGGGGAAGAAGGAACGATCCGCCGCGATGGGCGGTTGCAAGTTCTCTCGAATCGTGGATGGATTATACGCAAAGTACACCCGGAACGGAGCCTGCACCACGGGCAGCAGCACTTGGATTTCCAGCCCCGTGGATCCCACCGGTTTCGCCGTGCCCGCGGCAATCGGCACCTGGCCGGTAAAACCGGCTTGAGGGAACTCCTGGTTTAATTGTGTCACGCGCCCCGGCGCCATGGTCAATTGGCTCGGCCGCAGAATGCCATTGATGCCGGCGTCGGCGAAAATCGCCAGGGTGATGGGGCCGAAGATGGGAATTCGGTACTCGAAATTGAAAACCCCATGCGAATCGCCGCCGGGGGTGATGAGCTGGTAGGCGGGAAGGGCCATGCTGACCGGGGTCGAAGTCACCGTACCGCCGTTCACCTGCTGCTGGGTGCGGCGGCTGCCGTCGTTATTGTAAATCGGGATACTCGCTTCGGTGGGAATGAAGGCGATCGGGGTGATGGACCACCAGTCGAAACCGCGCACGTCCTGTTCGCCGCCCATGAAGGAACGCGCAAACGGGGGAACTTCTTTGCCGCCATAGCCGCTGATGATGGCCCCCGTCAAATGGAACGCCAGCGTGTGTTTGCGGCTGATCGGCGAGGCCTTGTAGTACTGGACGTCAATGGCCGGCGAGATGGTGTTCACGTTGCCGCCGAGCGCGCTGCTGGCGAACCCTACCGAGAAGTAAATGCTTTTCCCGGCGGTGGGGCTGAGCGTATTATTTTTGGTGTTGTAGGTCAATCCCGGCGTGATCTTGGTGGTGCGAATGCCATTCAAGGCGTTGGGGCCGTAGACACCGTCGAAATCGATGTACTGGAAATAGTTGGTCGCCGCCGTGGTTTCCGTCTTTACGCTCGAGTCGTCGTACCCGAAGGTAATACTGCTGCGCCAGAAACTGCGATGCAACTGGTAGCTCAGCGAGGCGGTGAAACCGCGGCTGTCCTGCACGTAATTCAGCAGGTTCTGGCTGCCGAGCGAGTTATAGAGCCCGATCAGATTCTGGCCGCTGAGAATGGAAAGCTGCCGAGCCTGGTCGAAGTTATAGCGCGACAGATAGACGGTGAACCCGGATTGAATCGGATGGTCGAACAGGTACGGCTCGGTGAAGCCGAAGTTAACGCTGCGCAACATGGTGCCGAGCTGGGAGCCGATGGAAAGGGTTTCGCCCAACCCGAGGAAATTGTTGGTGGAATAGTTCAGGCCGATGAAACTGCCGGCAATGCCCGACACGCCGCCGTTGAGCCCGATCGAGTTCTTGCCGCGCTCCTTCACCTTGAGGGTGATATCGACCGTATTGGAGCCCGGGTTGCGTTTGATATCGGCCGCGTCTTCTTTCTTGAGGGCCTCGAAATAGCCAAGCTGATTCAGGCGCAGGATGCTCAAGTCCCAGAGATTGGTATTGAACATATCGCCTTCATCGAGCAGCAGCTCGCGGCGGATGACTTTGTCGCGGGTGGTGGTGTTGCCGGAAAAATCGATGCGGCGGATGAAGAACTGCTTGCCCTCGTCGGCCGTGATCGTCAAATCGATCTTATTGGTATTGGGAAGCGGCTCGACGTCGGGCTCGGGAACGAAATCGATGTAGCCGAAGCCGCCGTAAAGCTTGCGCATGTTTTCGATGCCCTTGCGCAGCCTATCGGTGTTGAAGACGTCGCCTTCCCTCATGCCGAACAGCGCCATCAGCACGGATGGCTCGCGAAACAGCTTCACACCCACGAAGTTGATGCTCTGCAGGTGATAGATCCGGCCTTCCTCTATCGGCAGCTTGATATCCGCGTAGATCCCGGGCTGCTCCATCTTGATGATCGGCAAGCGCCAGCCACGGCCGCCGTGCGGAACGATGTTGACCGTGGGATCGAGCACCCGAGCTTGGTAAAAGCCCTTGTCCTGGTATGCCTGGCGGACTTTTTCCTCATCGTATTCGAGCTTCGATTCGTCGTAGGTTTTGGCGAACATGTTTTCGAATAAGATCGAGTGCGGGATGCCGTAAGGCTTCAACTGCTTCATGCCGGCGATCACCCATCTGGACTTCATGATCTGATTGCCAGTCACGGTGATGGCGCCGACTTTCACCTTGGGGCCTTCCTTCACGCTGAAGGTGACCTTCAACGATGAAGGTGGTATCTGTTCGATCACCGGGTCCACCTGCGCATATTGGCGGCCGCGCTCGGCCAGGAATTCCTTCAGCACGATGGCCGCTAACTGCACCTTGGCCGGGTCGTACTGCGATTCCACTACCAGGCCGACCTTGCGCTCTTTGAAACGGTCCAGAATTTCCGAAACGGTGACGGTGTGGATGCCCTCGTAGTTGATCGAGCGGATGACCCGCCGCTCGGTGAGCACGAAACGCAGGATCAACCCGCCGGTGGGATCGGGCTCGGTCTCCACACGAATATCCTCGAAGCGCCCCGAATTCCACAGAATCATGAAATCGCGGCGGATGGCCTCGGGCGAATAGATATCGCCGACCTTGGTCATGATCATGGACTTGAGGGTGTCGGTAGGAATGCGACGCGCGCCGCGGAAATCCACTTCCTTGATCACATCGCCGGAGACGGGCTGCGGCGTGGTGGGCGCCGGCTTCGGCGTCTCCAACTGGTTGGGCGGCTGCGGCCGGGCCGGTTGTTCAGGTTGAAGCCGCGCAGGTTGAGCCGGCTGCTCCTGGTTCGGCACCGTTTCGAACGGGTTCGCGGGCTGCTGCTGCGGTTTGGGCGGGTTCTGCTGCGCGGGTTGAGTCTGGGAAGGCGGATTTTGGGGAGGCGGGGTTTGGGAAGGCTGATTCTGTGAGGGTGCGCTTTGCGCGGGCGGCGTTTGCGCGCCGGCAGTGAACGAGTATACTCCCGCGCCCACCCACATCGCCAGCAGGGCCAGGCGGAACTGCCCCAATCGCATCATGCGCATACACCTTTCCGGCCGCCGCCAAAGGGCGTCGGCTGCCGGTCAGGCAGGTCGGAACCTATCGTCATTATTGGCATCGACTCGCGCCACGGGCGCACAAGTTGCTCTGCCGACGTCCTTCGGCTGGCGCAAGGATCTGGTTTCACGGGAGACGGTTTCAATCGATACAGCCGGATTCTGTGATGATAAGCCATTATTCTACCGAATCTTGAAGGTACCCAACAACGAGCAGGCCCGGCCACAGGTGTGACCGCCCGGCACACCGCCGCCAGCCCTCTGGAAGCGTCTCCCGGTTCTTCGATCCGCTGCCCGCGCCGGAAGGCCGCGCCGGGGTGTCTCGGCGCCTCAAGCGTGCATTTTCCCAGCCAGCCTTGGCGAAACCAGTTCGGGAAGGGTTGCATCCGGGGGAAGTTGTTGACTCTAGGAGGACACCGCATCGCGGATGAAGCGAACGATGGAATCGAGCGAGGCTCCCGGCTGAAACACGGCGGCCACACCCTGTTGCCGTAGCGCCTCAGCATCTTCGTCCGGTACGATACCTCCCACCACCACCTTCACGTCCTTCATCCCCTTGCGCTCGAGCAACTCCAGCACGCGCGGCACGACCGCCTTGTGGGCGCCCGAAAGAATCGAAAGTCCGATCACCTGAACGTCTTCCTCCAGAGCCGCATCCACGATCATCTCCGGCGTCTGGCGCAAGCCGGTATAGACGACCTCCATTCCGGCGTCGCGCAGCGCCCTCGCGATCACCTTGGCGCCGCGGTCGTGACCGTCCAGGCCGGGCTTGGCCACCAAAACTCGAATCGGCACGGGCATGAACTGTTACTTTATAGCGTCCTTGCGCGCCCGAAGGCAAGCGAGGAGGACGATTGGGCGAGACTCCGTCACTGAACTTCTTTCCCCTCGACGGCCATCCCGGGCCGGCCCCAACCAACGACCTGCGGTTTCACATGCAACCGGGCGCGCTATGATGTGTCGAGAGAGGACGGGTCAAGGAGGAGCAACCATGCCTCAATACGTATTTCTCTGCCAGGATTGCAACAAAGAGTTTACCCGGATTCTTCACATCGCTGACCTTGAAAAGGGCGGCGGCGTCTGCCCGCATTGCGGCGGCACGCGGGTGACCCAAGAGGTAGCGGCGTTCTCTGCCGTTACGTCCAAGAAGAGCTAGGTTGCGGATCAGCCTGGGGACCAGGAAGGGGCGCCTACGTGGGCGGCCCGCTAACTGATTTCGTCCACGTCGAAAACCTGTTCCGGATCCAATGGCGCTCTTCGACGGGGAAAGCAAAGAATACGCGACTCGGCAAGCCGCGACCGGCGGCCCATAGATCGCGAGGGCGGCCCGGCCGCTCTTCAAGGAGCGGGATCGTGACGCGAAGAGATTTCATTGGGAGCGGCGTTGTCCTGGTAGGAGCGGCATCTTCCGCTCTGAAGCCGGCCGGCGCGGCGGCGGAGCCCTCGGAGTGGTGGCTCAGGCCCGTGCGCCTGTTCCACCCCAACATGCGAGAGTCGGAGCTGCGCGGCTTCGATACCGGCCGGTTCGTCGGCAGTTGCACCGCCACCAACGCCGACGGCGTGGTGGTCAGCGCGGGTGGAATCATCGCGTTCTACCCTTCCAAGGTGCCCTATCACTCCGTAAGCCCACTCTTGAACGGACGCGACCTGCTGAAGGAAGTGACCGCACAGTTGCATGCGGCCGGAATGAGGTCGATCACCCGCGTCGATTTCAGCAAGGCGCGCGCGGATTTGTTTCACGATCGCCCCGATTGGTTCGCGCGCAATCCGGACGGCTCGCCGCGACCGGCGGGCAAATACTACAATGTCTGCCCCAACAGCCCGTACCTCGCGGAAGGGTTTGCGTTTCCGGTAATCCATGAAATTCTGAAGGGCTACGACGTGGACGGATTCCACCTCAACGCGGTCGGTTTTCCGGGACACTGCTACTGCTCCAATTGCCAGGCGAAATATCAGGCGCAATTCGATGCCAAACTGCCGCTCCGGGTCGACTGGAAGGATCCCGCTTCGAAGCAGCTCGTCGCCTGGCGATACAATTCGAGCGCCGAGTGCTTATCGCGGATTCAAAAAGAGATTCAGGCCATCCGGAAGGACGTGTTCTGGACGGGTGAACTGGCCGGACTCGACAACCCAACCTGGGCGCGTGACAAGGCGTTGGATACCGTCAGGCTCTCCCGCTCCTTCTCCTCGTTGATGTCCACCATCGATAATTCGGATCCCTATCCGGATCTGCGCTGGGTTACGGGGATGACCGCCAGCTACGTGCGTTCGGTGGGTGACCGGCCTCCTATCGTCAATTTGAAAGTCTCGATGCGCGAGGCCGGCTGGACTCACGCCTCTGTGCCGCCGGCCGAGTACGCGCAACGCGCCTGGCAGGCTATCGCTCACGGCGGCGGCTTGAAAATGCCTACCTTCGGTCTCCCCGGCAATATCGAAGATGAGCGGAATATGGCGGTGATCGCGGAAACCATGGGTGTGCTGAAGAAATACGCCTGGGTATACGACGAGGCGCGCCCGGCCGCCCCTGTCGCGCTGGTATGGTCGCAGCCCACTCTGGAGCTGTATGGCCAAAACGACGCCAAAGCCCGCTACGCCGATTGCGTATACGGCTTTTATGGCGCGCTGATGGAGAACCATATTCCCACGGTGATGGTAAGCGATGAGTCGCTCACGTCCGCCAGACTGGCTGACTTTCGGGCCGTGGTATTGCCGAACCTGGCCTCGATGAGCGACGCGCAGGCCCATGCGATCACGGAATTCGTCCGTGGCGGCGGAGCACTGGTTGCTTCCCACGAAACGTCGCTGTACGATGGCGCCGGGAATAAGCGGACCAAACTCGCGCTGGCGGAGGTGCTGGGCGCCGAGTACGATCCCTCCTCGCCCACAACCGCAGCCAAGAGCGGATACCTGTGCCGCCGGCAGGCGCACCCAATGACGGCTTGGATGCGGGATACATCCGTGCTGCCATTCTCGGGCCGGATTGCCCCCGTACGCCTGGCAGGCGGTTCGGTGGCGCCACTGACTTACGGATATACGGCCAGCCTGGTGAATCCGGAGGAAATAGAGAATCCTATCCGGACCGACGTGCCATTGCTGATCGCCAACACCTTTTCGGCCGGCAAGGCGGTCTATTTGCCGTGCGACCTCGACCGTTTTTACTTCCTCAGTCGGCTGGACGATGCCCGGCGGTTGTTGGGTTCGACGGTTGCTTGGGCTTTGGGTGATGGTTTGCCGCTCACTACCAACGCTCCCGCCGAAGTCGGCATGGCCATCTCCCAGAAGCCGGGATTCACTTTTGTGCATCTGATCAACACCATAGGCGGGCGGCCGCTGGGTGAAGTAGTGACAGTCCGGGATCTGGAGTTCCACCTGAGAATCGGTTGGAAAGTAAAGAACGTACGCATGCTGCGGCGGGGCGCGACTTTGGCTTTTGAAACCCGCGGCGGCCAGACCCGGTTCACGGTTCCCGAACTGGGTGCATATGACGTGGTAGTGATCGAAACGGCGTCCGCCTGATTGTCCCACCGCGACGGTCTTCGGGAAGCCAACGGCAGATGGGATCTTTGAGGGTAGTCTAATGCGATTCGCGATGTCTTTCTTGCTTGGCTTGTTGGGCTTGGGCACACTGAGCGCGCAGCAGAGCCGCTACAGTGTCTCCGAAGAAATGGCGAGCGGCCCCGGGTCTCCGCCAGTCGTGGTGATCCGAGACGACAGTGCGGGAATGGAAGCGGCGGTTGCGCCCTCCGAAGGCGGCGAGCTCAGCAGCCTGCGCGTTAAGTTTCACGGCGCGTGGGTGGAGCTGCTGTATCGCGCCCGGGACTACAAATCCGCGCCTGGCTTTCGCGGGAAGGCTATGTTCCTCTGGCCAGCCGTCGGAGCGCAGTACCCGGTCGACACTCCTCCGGAGAAAAGTTGCGGCGACGGCACTTACCCGGTCGGCGGTCGTACTTATCCGATGCCTTGCCACGGATTCGCCAAGGGCCTCCCCTGGAAAGAGGCGGGCCATGCGGCCGACGCTACCGGCGCGCGCGTGACGGTGGAATTACGGGACTCGCAACAGACCCGCGCCGATTACCCGTTCGGTTTTGTGGTCCGCGCGTCGTACGCGCTTGCCGGCGGCCGCCTGACCATCGTTTACACCGTATCTGCCGCTGCGGGGAACCCAGGGCCGATGCCTTTTTCGATCGGTAATCACATTGCGTTCCGGGTTCCGTTCCTACAGGGGACCGACGCAGCCTCCATGCTGTTTGAAACGCCCAACACGTTTCAAATACTGCGAGACGCAAGGGGGTTCGTAAACGGGCAGGAGCGCGCCCGGTCGTTTGCCACTCCGGCGCGCCTCGGCGATTTTGACTCAACCGTGGCGCTTCCGCTGGCAGGCTACCAAGGCGCCCCGTTCGCGCGGCTCATCGATCCGCAGGGGCTTGCCGTTCGTATCAGCCACCGCGCCGCCACGGCCTTGCCGGAACCGCTGGTGCAATTCAACGTATACGGCGGCCCGGGGTGGGGCTTTCTCTGTCCGGAGCCATGGTTCGGTATCCAGAATTCCCTCAATCTTAGAAAGGATTTCGTTAGCCTCGAAGCCGGCCGCGATTGGCGGTGGACGGTGGAAGTCCGGCCCGAAATCACCGCCGCCGGAGCAGGAGCGCTCCTTCCGAAGGAGTGACCTAAGGGCGGCGCGAGATTGTGTTCTCCGATATCAGTGTTCGCGTCTACGGCGACATCGCACTTGTGAACTGTGTCGTGGATCTCAAGAGTAAGTCGAACGGCAAAGAGACCTCGGCACACCACTAAGTGTTGCATGTGTGGACCAAGAGTCCCCAGGGTTGACAACTCGTTGCACGCCAAGCGACCAAACTGGAGCACTGACCAGAGCGCCGCTGCTTCCGATGAGTGGCGGGCTCATTTGGCGTGGTTCAGCAATCCAGGTGCTTTTCGAACATGGCATCCAAGGACGCCTTGTACTGCGCCGAAAGAGTGGTGGATAGCCGGTTCATCTCATCCCGAGACATCGGCCGGAAGTTCTTGGCGATACTCACGTTCTCTTCGATGATCTTGAGGCTGGGCATGGCGACCACGGCCGCGGCGATCTTCAAAGACATGGGGTAATGGAGCAGCTTTTCCATCGGCGCCTTCCCTGGCAGGTTGTTGCGCGCCAACACCTTCATCGCCGTGATGCCCATGTTCTTGCGCAGCGCCACCGGGATGACCACGTCTTCAAAACTCTCGGCGGTCACTGACGGAACGTTCCTGCCCCAGCCGGCACGTGCGGCATTCAGGGCCATCTGGGTGCAGTCAAAGTCATAGCGTTCCAAGGCAGTCTTTAGAAGCGAGGGTCGCGTATGGCTGGTAATGCCGATGAAGCGCGTCGCCTTTTGGTCCCTCAGCTTGTATAGGGCATTCACCACGCTATCCTTAGCCGCGAGCGCCGCTAGGTCGGCATCCGTACTGAAGGCATGGACGTGGACCAAGTCGACCTGATCGAGTTGTAGCCGCTTGAGGCTGCCCTCAAACTCGCGCATCGCGTCGTCCCCTTTGCGGTTGTCGAGCTTGGTAGCGATAAAAAGGCCTTGCCGGCGGCCTTTGATGGTCTTACCGATCCGGGTCTCGCTCAAACCGCCGCCATAGGTCGCGGCCGTATCGATATAATTGATTCCGAGATCCAGGGCATGGCTCAGCGCGGCGATGCCTTCCTCGTCCGTTTTGTAGTCTTCGTAGAATCCGGAGCCGCCGCCGAACGCAAGGATAGAGGCTCGAAAACCGGTGCGGCCCAGAATACGCGTCGGCATTCCGGTCCGCGTGTCCACTGCCTGAGCGAATGCCGTACCCACCACGCCCGAAAGGGCTGTGCCTTCTAAGAAATGCCTTCGCGATATCTTCATGTGCTGGTCCTTATTATTTTGTCTCTTCAGGAGAAGACCCCTGCCACCTGTCCAAGGTCCATCCGCCGCCTTAATTCTACACCCCGCCGCCCCTCGAACAAATCTCATTGGATCTTTCGCGGATCGCGATGTCCTCTTTGACATGATTGCCCTCTTGACTTCCGCTTTGTGTTGACACGGTTACAATCCGACTGGGTGAGAAACGCCATAAACAAGCAACTGGCGTATCCGGCCAAGGGCGGAGACACCGGTGTCGGCGGTTACCGTGACTTCGTGACGCCGTTATGCATCGAGATGGCAAACAAGCTGTGATGGTTCATGGCGTGAGACTCGCTCCTGTCGCCATTGCTCTTTGAGATCGAAGTTTTGCGCTCGGCTAAATCCGGCGCTCGCGTGAGAGGCTGCTCGAACTACCTACGTCACCGGGCCGGGATTGAACAGCGCCAGGGCGTTCCCCAAGCCCCAATGCTCGGCCCAGGTCCTTTTACCGCCGGCGACGGCCAGGATGAAGCGGAACAGTTCCCAGCCTACTTCTTCGATAGTGGCCCGGCCGGTGGCGATACGGCCGGCGTCGAGATCGATCAGGTCGGGCCACTTTTCGGCCAAGGCGGTGCGCGAGGAAACCTTGACCACCGGGACCAGCGCCAGGCCATAGGGGCTGCCTTCGCCGGTGGTGAAGACGTGCAGGTTCATGGAAGCCAGTTGGGCGGCGCCGCAAATGAAATCGCTGGCCGGGGTGGCGGCGAAAACCAGTCCCTTGGACGTGACTTTCTCGCCATGCGACGCGACCGCGCGCAGGGCCGTGCTGCCGGCCTTCGCCACCGAGCCCAAAGCTTTTTCGACGATATTGGCCAAGCCGCCGCGCTTGTTGCCGGGGGTGGTATTGGCGCTGCGGTCCGCCCCTCCGCGGGCGAGGTACTCGTCGTACCACCGCATTTCGCGAATCAGGGCGCGGCCCACGTTGGGAGTAGCGGCGCGAGGAGTGAGGAGGTGCACGGCATCGCGCACCTCGGTGACCTCGGAGAAGAGCACGGTAGCGCCGGCGCGCACCAGCAGATCGGCGGCGAAGCCGACGGCCGGGTTCGCGGTGACGCCGGAGAAGGCGTCGCTGCCGCCGCACTGCAGGCCGACGACCAGATCGGAAGCCGGGCCGGTAGTGCGGCTCCGGCGGTTCAACCGCTCCAGACGCTTTTCGGCAGCGGTCAAAATCGCCGCTACCATTTCCGAAAAGCCGCGCGCATCCTGCAGGCGGATCACGTTCGATCCCTCTAGAATCGGCAGCGGCTGGGAAAGCGTGGCCGGTTGTTCCGGGCAGGCAAACAATCTGGCCGGCTGCAGCTTCTCGCAGCCCAAGCTCACTATCAGCGGATCGGCCGCGAGATTGGCGTGCAACGCGATATTCCGCAGCGTGCGGATGGGAATCGCCGCGCCGGGCGCATCGATGGCCACGCCGCAGCCGTACGTGTGGGTGACGGCCACCACGTCGTCCACGTTTGGAAACCGCGGCAACAGCTCGGTCCGAATGCGGCGCACGGCATGGTCGACGGTGGGCGCGACGCACTGTACCGTGGTGGCGATCCCCAGCACGTTGCGCGTTCCCACGCTGCCGTCGGGATTTCGGTAGCCTTCGAAGGTGTAGCCGTCGAGCGGAGGCTGAGCGGCAGGAACGGCGGTGGCAAGAGGAAGTTGGTCGAGCGAAGGCGCCGCCGGCATGTCGATCAGTTCCTCCCGCACCCAGGCGCCATCGGGGATATCGCGGTTGGCGTAGCCGATGATTTCGCCGTAACGCAGGATCGGCTCACCCGCCGCAAGCGCCCGCAAGGCGATCTTATGCGCCTGCGGGATGCGCTCTCGCGCGACAATCCCCCCAGCAGGACCGCCGCCTAGCCGTGCGCCGGGCGCAACGCCATCGGGCTCCACAACGATCACGACGTTATCGCGCGGGTTTACGCGGATGAGGCCGTGGGACAGGAATCCGGGCCTGTCGATGGAATTTTGACGTGACATCCCACAGTGACAGGTCGGGAGGCCTGTCCCCCTTAGAGACACGAAAGGGGCCGGCGAAATGCCTGCCCCTTCCGCTTTCGAACCGTTCTTCCGCGCCAGGCTCCCGCCCAGCGTTACTTCGCCTGATCGGCGACGATACCGCCGCCCTGCGACTTAGCGGCTTTCTTTTCTTCCTTCAGCTTCTTGGTGGCCAGCACTTTTTGTATCCAATCGTCGGCCACTTTGGTCTCTTTTTCGTACTGTTCTTTGGAATCGGCCAGGTCGGCCCGCTCACGAATCAGCAGGTTTTCGTAAGCCATAGCGTCATCGTACTCGGGATCGATCTCAAGCGCTTTGTCCAAATTCCTCAGCCCGGCATCGATGAGAGGACCATACTGCTCTTTGAGTTCCGCTTTGACTTTCTTGTCCTTGATCGGGCCGGGGTCGTCCGGGTTCATCTTCAGCTTGGCCCGCGCGGCGTTCAGCACGGGATACCATTTCGACCAGGCGATAAAGCCCAGGCTATAGTAGGCATCCTTGTTGTTGGGATCGACGGCGGCGAGCTTTTCGTACCATTGCTGCGCTTCATCGAACTTCTTCTGGTTCAGGTAAAGCGACGCGATGGAAGCAATGGCGACGCTGTTCTTAGGGTCCGTCTCGAGAACCTTGGTGAACTGGTCCATGGCGGCCTTGGCGAATTGCGAATTTTCCGGCGATTCAGCGCCCGGAACATACTGTTGGTAGTACGCCGTCCCCAGGTAAAGGCGCGCCGTAATGAAACCGGGATCGAGCTCCACGGCCTGCTTGAAGTGCTCCACCGCTTCCGGGTACTGAGCGCTCTTGAAGGCAGTCACGCCCTGGTTGATTTGATCGCGAGACTTCAACTGTTTACAGCCCGAGCCCACCAGGGCCAGCGAGCCGACGGCGAGGAACAAAGTCAATATCCGCATCTATCGAAGCTCCTATTATTGTCCCAGGTCCTTAAACGGCATCAGACCGACCTTGTCGATACCGGCGCCGTGGGCGATGTCGATCGCATCGGCGATATACCTGTATTCCAGCGTGGGATCGCCCTTTACAAAAACCACCCGCTCCGCGCGGGTCTTGAAGATGTCCTCCAGCCGGTTGCCCAGAGCCCCTTCCGTGGTCGGTTCTTGATTGATCATCATGGAGTGATCGCCATTGATGGTGATGACCACGGTTCGCGTGTCGGACTCATTGGCTTTTTGGCCGGGCGGCGGTGGTTGCGGCACCAGCGCTTCCAGGCCCTTGGGCGTCAGTGGAGTAATGACCATGAAAATAATGATCAACACCAACAACACGTCGATCATGGGTGTCATATTGATATCCGATTTCGGGCCACCCTGCCCGCCGACTGCCATTGCCATAAAATTGCTCCTTTATTCCTCGGCTTCTATTATGGGGCGGCTGATTTAGTGCCGGTCACAGCCCGCCCTCTGGCATCCATGAGTTGATCGGTCAGAAGCCCTAACTGGTCAACACCGGCGGCCTGTAGATTCTGCACAACCTGCAGAACGATCTCGTACTTGGCTCGCTGGTCCGCCTTGAGAAAGCACTCTTTGTCCACGCGGTTGGTCAGCATGTCTTTCACTTTGGGCGCCAACTGGTCGGGCGGCACCTTGTCGTTGCCCAAGTACGTTCCGCCATCGCGCGTAACCGCGATCAGCACCGCGTCGCTTTTGTCGGCGGCCTGCATCGGAATCGGGTTCCGCGCCTTCACCTTGTCGACGTCCTTGCCCTTGGACAACATGGGCGTGATCACCATGAAAATGATGAGCAGCACAAGCATCACGTCCACCATGGGCGTAACGTTGATATCCGCTACCGGAGGCGGGGCTTTCTGTTTCAGCCCTTCGTTGCTTTTCTTCCGTCGTTCTTTTGCCATGTTCGATCTCCACTGGAACCTTAGGGAAGCCTGGGGAGGACCTTTCGCCCCCCCATGATTCCCACTCGCCGGATTCCAACTGTTCGCTAGCTATCGATCCGCCTGGGCCCGTCTACTTGCGGGCCGTGCGCTGTGAGCGCTTCAGGAAGTAGTCGATCAGTTCCGAACTGGAATTGCCCATCTCGACGTCGAACGCTTCGATCTTGTTGGTAAAGTAGTTGAACGCCCACACTGCTGGCAGAGCGACGAACAGACCGATAGCGGTAGTCACCAAGGCTTCCGAAATACCGCCGGCCACGGCGCCCAGACCAGTCGACTTGTTCTGCGAAATGCCTTTGAACGCGTTGATGATGCCCACGACCGTTCCGAACAGTCCCACGAAGGGAGCCGTCGAACCGATGGTCGCCAGGCCGCTCACGCCGCGTTTCAATTCGGCGTGCACGATGGCTTCGGAACGCTCCAAGGCGCGCCGCGAAGCTTCGATCTCTTCACCCGGAATTTCCGTGGATACCTGGTGCGCCTGAAACTCCTGCAGGCCCGCCACTACCACCTTAGCCAAGTGGCTCTTCTTGTAACGGTCGGCAATTTTGACGGCTTCATCCAATTTGCCTTCCCGCAATGCGCCCGCCACCAGCGGCGCGAATTGCCGCGACTGTTTCTTGGCCGCGCTATAAGCCAAAGCGCGATCGATCATCACGCCGATCGAGTACGCCGACATGACGAACAGGAGGACCACCACGAGTTTGGCGGGAGTTCCCATCTGTTGCCAGAGGTGTACGGGATCCCAACCTACCTCGGCTTCCTGCAAAAGGAAAAGCGACAATGCATGTAAAGACGCGAACATTTCTTCTATTCTCCTGCGAGTTTGATTTGTACTTCTTTTTACCGACGTCCGGCGCGCAAGGCCGGGTTCCTACTGACTCAATGTAAAGTTCACATCGATGGTGGTGGATACCTCGACGGGCTCACCGTTCAGAAGGGTTGGGCGGTATACCCAGTTCTTCACGGCATCGAGCGCCGCCTGCACCAGCAACGGGTGCCCCTTGATGACCTTCAAATCCTGCACGCGGCCGTCCTTGCCGATGACCGCCGACAATTCCACCACGCCCGAGATGCGCGCTTGCTTGGCGAGCGGGGGATAGATCGGCCGGACCTGATTGATCAGGTTGGCGGCCTGCACGTTGCCGCCGACGCGGATGCGCTGCGGGACGGCCGCCTTGGGAGGAGGCGGAGGCGGAGGAGCGGCCGACGCGGCCGAACCGACGATGCCGCCCAGTATGCCACTCAGCGAGCCGCCGGCGACACCGCCCGGAACGCCACCGATCACGCCGCCGCCGGTCGAAGGCGGAAGTTCTTCTTCCGTAATCATCGCGATATTCTTTGGCACCGCCTTCGGCGCGACCAGCCTGCCGGCATCGAACTGCCGCGGAATCACTTTCACGATCTTGACGATGGGCGCCGCGGCGGGCGGAGGTGGTGGAGGTGGCGGAGGTGGCGGCGCCACCAGGAAGCTGCTCAACTGGGCCGCCGGCAGCACGTCGAAGTACACCATCGGCAGGATCACTGCGACGACGAGGAGGAGGCACTGGACGATGAGAGAAACCATCACCGTCCATCCCTTATTGGTCTTTCCCGTTTGGACGAAAGTTTGCTCGAACATAAGCGCTTCCTTTCAATAACTTCTGCCCTTTACTTCATCGCTCGAACGGTGCTCTTGGGCGCGGCGCCCGTGCGTGGCGCCGTGGACGGCGCCGTAGGCGGCTTCCCATGCCGGTCGGCGTAATTATGCCAGAACAGAACGATCGGGCTGGCGATAAACACCGAAGAATACGTCCCGACAATAATGCCACAAACCAGGGCGAAGGAAAAACCGTTCAGCACCGGTCCGCCGAACAAAAACAGGGCGATCACAGTCAGGAACGTCAATCCCGACGTCATCACGGTCCGGCTCAGCGTTTGGTTCACCGCGCGGTTCATCACCGTCTCCAGCGGCTCCCGGCGCGAAAACTTCAGATTCTCGCGAATGCGGTCGAAAATCACGATGGTATCGTTCATCGAATAGCCCACCAGCGTAAGCAGGGCGGCGATGACCGTCATGGTGATCTCTTTATTAAATAGCGAAAACAATCCGATGGTAATGATGGTGTCGTGGAAAACCGCGATCACCGCGCCCAAACCGTAAATCCACTCGAACCGGAAAGCGATGTATACCAGCATGCCGCCCAACGCGTATAGCGTGGCGAGAATCGCTTTCTTTCGCAGCTCGGCGCCCACTTTAGGCCCCACCATCTGGGTTTCGTTGATGTGGAACGGCGCCAGGTAGGTTTCCTGCTGCAAGGTTGCAATCACCTGCCCGCTCACACCCGGAACTGAAGACAACTGCCCAAAACTCGAGATCAGGCCGGAGTGCTGGCTGTCGCGCGCGCTGAGCAGAGCCGAGACGAGGTCGCTCAGTTGCTGGTCGTTAAGCGCTACACCGTGGTCGGCCAGGGGCTGCCGCAGACGGTTCACCAGCGCATCGCGCCCCGCGTTATTGAGATCCAGCTTGCCGTTGCCAGGCTGCCCGAAAGAAGCGTACAACACGTCCATCATGTCCTGGCGATTGACGTTTTCCTGGCCCTCTTCCTGCGCTTCGGTGCCGATCTGCACCGTGTTTGCCGAATTCGTCACATTCTGGACCGTTACCTCGCCCTTGATCTTCGGGCTGGAGGACATGGCCGTACGGATCTTAGCTAGCGGAGGCGGATAGCTGAACTTCACCGTCATCAATACGCCTTCCTTGAAATCGATTCCGTACTTGAGACCGCCCTTAGCGGCGATACTTCCCAGCCCCGCAACCGTCAAAATCAGTGAAGCGATGATGAACGGCCACTTCTTGCCTAGAAAATCGTAATTGGTGTTCTTAAATAACTCCATGAACCTTGCCGTGCATGGTATCGCTTAAAACAATTTGACACCAGCCCTTCCGATATTGTTCCCGCAAACGTTCCCACCCGGGAAAAAACACGGGCCGAACCCCGGCCCCCGAGCCGCTTAAATACTCAACGTTGCCATGCCGCGGCGCCCGGCCAACTCATAGCCGAAAATGGTCCGCGAAACGAAAACCGCCGTGAACATGTTGGCCGCTAAACCGATGGTCAACGTCACCGCGAAGCCCTTGACAGGCCCTTCACCGAACAGGAACAGGAATGCGCAGGATACCACCGTGGTGACGTGCGTATCCACAATCGTCCACCAAGCTTTTCCGAATCCCGCATCCACGGCCGCCACCACCGACTTGCCGGTTCGCAATTCTTCGCGGATTCTTTCGAAGATAAGCACGTTGGAATCTACTGCCATACCAATGGTCAGAATCACACCGGCGATGCCGGGCAGCGTCAGCGCGGCATTGAAATAGGAAATCGCCGCCAGCAAAATCACGGTGTTCAGCGCCAGCGCCAGTACCGCGTTGACGCCGCTGCGTTTGTAGTACGCCAGCATGACCGCCACCACGGCAATCAGGCCGGCGATGGCGGCGGTAATGCCTTCCCGAATGGAATCCGCGCCGAGCGACGGGCCGACCGAATCCTCTGCCATGGTCTTCAAACCGGCGGGCAAGGAGCCGGAACGCAAATACCGGGAAAGATCTTCCGCCTCCTGCTCGCTGCCCAGCCCGGTAATACGGCCGGAATCCTCGATGCGCGACTCGATTGTAGCAACGCTCACAATCTGGTTGTCCAGCACCACGGCCAATTTATTGCCAACATTGGCTTCGGTGAATGTGCCGAAGCGCTTGCCGGCTTCCGGCGACAGGGTAAAGCTGGTTTGCCATTTCCTGAAATCGTCCTGGCCGGGACGCGCGTTGCGCATTTCGCTGCCGTTCACCACCGGGGGCCGGCCCACCAGGTACCACTCCGCGCCCTGCTGGCCGGCACGCGGTTTTTCGATGACCAGTTTGGTATTGAGCGGCAATACCCCGCCGTGCTGGGCCATGGCCGCGTCGCGGCCGGTAAACGGACCTTCCTTCACCGCATCGATTTCGAGCACGGCGGCGGTACCGATCAGTTCCCTCACGTGCGCGGGATCGTCCACGCCCGGCAGTTGGATCAGCAGCTCGTAATCCGCGCCGGCTTGCCCATACTGCTGCACCGAGCTCTCGGCAACGCCCAAAGAGTTGATGCGGTTGTCGATGGTATCGATACTGCGCTGCACGGTGTCCCGCTTGAGGGCGATCAGGTCCGAGGGTCTCAGCCGCATGGTGTAATCGGTGGCGTTCGCCTCCGTCAGCACGTAGGTGCCGTATCGCTCGCCGATGAGATTGCGGAAATCGCTCGATTGCGTGGCCGGAATGCCCTTGATCGTGATGATCACGTTATCCGCGTCTTTCACCGTCTCCGGTTCGTTGCGGTCCATGCTGGCCCAGGTGATGTTCTGCTTCTTCAGATCCTCTTTGAGCCGTTCCATGGTCTGGTCGGCATCGGCCTTCACGGCGTCTTGTACCTCGACCTCCATGACCAGGTGGCTGCCGCCTTTCAGATCGAGGCCAAGCCGGATATTGTTTTTCAGGTTCTGGACCAGCTCCGCTTTGGATTTAGGCACCCCGACGATCCCGTAAATGCAAATCAGGATGGTGACCACAATCACGATGCTTCGTGCCCTCAAATTCGTTTTCATGTCGATGCCTTAATGTCCTACTTTTTCCCTTCGGCCGCCACCAGGCTCGAAACCGAGCTGCGCGTTACCTGAATCTTGACGTTGTCCGGTTTGACCCGCAGTACCAGAGTATCGTTATCGATCGCCACGATGGTGCCGACGATGCCGCCCGAGGTAATCACCGCCTGACCGTTTTCGAGATTCGCCAGCAGTTTCTGCTGCTGCTTGCGCTGGCGCTGCATGGGAAGGAATAAGAGGAAATAGAAAATGCCAAAGATGAGCAGAATCGGAACGATTCCGACGAACGACGAGGCGCCCGACGGCGCGGTTTGAACGAACACATTCCAGTACACTTTGCGACCGATCTTGGTGGTGAATTGCTACCCGGCGTCCAGGGAATCCGGGCATGCGCACTTCAAGTATTCCAGATATGAATCTGATATTATAGCCTGCCTGATCCTCCGCATGATGTCAAGGTACCGCTGGAGGTTATGGCGGGTGGCAAGCGAGGCGAATAGTATCTCCCCCGCCTGGTACAAATGCCGCAAATAAGCGCGCGAAAAGTTCCGGCACGTATAGCACGAGCAGCCCTCATCGAGCGGACGGGGATCGTCCTTGTAGCGCGCGTGCTTGATAATCACCCGGCCCCGCGAGGTGAACAGGCACCCATTGCGGGCATTGCGCGAGGGCAGGACGCAATCCATCATGTCCACGCCGCGGGCTACATATTCCGGCAATTCCTCCGGCATGCCGACACCCATGGCGTAGCGCGGGCGCTGGCGCGGCAGAATGTCTTCGGTGGCTTCCACCATTTCCAGGCTGAGGGGCCGCGGCTCGCCCACCGAAAGCCCGCCCACCGCGTAACCCGCCGCGTCCAGATCCAGCAGGGCGCGGGCGCACTCCCGCCGCAAGTCCCGGTACATGCTGCCCTGCACGATCGGGAACAGAGCGTGCGCAATCTCCATCCCGGCCATGCGCTCTGAATAATGATCGTTCGCCTGCCGCGCCCACTTGAGCGTCCGCTGCATGCTCCGTTTCGCCGCCTCGTGGCCGATCGGATACTCCGGACATTCGTCCAGCGCCATCAGAACGTCGCTTCCGTACGCCAGTTGCGCATCCACCGTGGACCGCGGCGTGAAAGTGTGCGTATCGCCGTTCAAATGACTCTGAAATGTGACGCCTTCTTCGCCGATTTTTCTGAGGCCGCTCAAACTGAATACCTGGTACCCTCCCGAATCCGTCAGAATCGCGTTGGGCCACGACATGAACCGATGCAGCCCGCCCAGATTTCGGATCGTCTCGAAACCGGGCCGCAGATACAGGTGATAGGTGTTGGCCAGCAGAATCTTTACGCCCAGATCCTCCGCCAGGTCGCCGGGCGAGAGTCCCTTCACCGTCGCCTGCGTGCCCACCGGCATAAAGACCGGCGTCTCAATGGCTCCGTGCGGGGTGTGGAGAACACCAGCCCTGGCGCGGGTGTGCGAACATTCGGCCACCACTTCGAAGCGAAAATCCATCGGATCCTTCATTGGAACATGCGACGCGAGGAATGCGAATTTCTTCACGGGTTCTGAGGGAGCGGTTGTCCGGAACGGATTTTCCCCAAAATCGGTTAAGCACCCTGAGTGCCCGCGCCGACTTTTCGCCGCGGTGCGGCGTCTTACAATGGAAAATATGCGGACACTGGCTTTATTTGCCGTATTGGCCGGCGCGGCCCTGGCCCAGCAAACGGCCGCGGACCTGTTTCATAAACCGCCGGCCGATGTCGACCGGGCGTTGCGCGCCCGCATCGACGAATTCTATCAGGACCACGTGAAAGGCGAGTTTCGCAAGGCGGAAGCGCTGGTCGCCGAAGACACCAAAGACTACTTTTACGCCGGGAACAAACCGCACTACCTGAGCTTCGAGCTGGTCAGCATCAAGTATTCCGACGATTTTCAGAAGGCCGAAGCGCTGATGAAGGTTGAGCAGCGGGTCCTGTTACCGGGATTCGATGGCAAACCCATGATTTTTCCGATTCCCAGCTTTTGGAAGGTGGAAAACGGCGAGTGGTGCTGGTACGTGAACAAAGAAAAGATTTACGATTCCCCGTTTGGCCGCATGACTCCCGGGCCCTACCCGGATCAAACGGCTAAGCCGGCCGAGTTGCCCACCATCGCCAGCAGTCTCCAACAGTTTTACAACATGGTGAAGGCCGATAAGAACGAGATCAAACTGGCTCCGGGCGCTTCCACCGAGGTGACGATTTCGAATTCCAGCCCCGGGCCCATCACCCTGGCGGCGCGTTCTACCACGCCGGGCATCGAAGTGCATATCGATCAGCCCCAGGTCAAGGCAAGCGAACATGCCGTGCTGACAATTCACGCCGCCGACGGCGCCACCTCGGGCTCGGTCGAGGTGCGCGTCCAGCCCACGGGGCAACTCATTGCCATCAAGACGACGGTCTCGAACAACTGACGCCGGCCCCGGACCCGACGTGCCGGTAAAATCGAGAATGTGACCGACGCCGTTCTTCTCCAGCATATTGAGCGTTTGCCGCACGCGCGGGCCAATTTCAAGCAACTGGCCCGCGAGCTGAGCGTCAAGGGCGAGGGCCGGGCCGATCTGGAAGCCGCGCTGGAGCGGCTGGCGGCGCGCGGCGCTCTGATCGAATTGCGCTCCGGCCATTTCGTAGCCGCGTCGCGCAGCCGCGAATTTGCGGTCGGGCGCTTGAGCGTGCACCGCGACGGCTACGGCTTTCTGATCGCGGATCGCCCCGTAGCGGGCGTGCAGGGCGACGTGTTTCTACCTCCCGAATCCGCGTTGAAAGCCATGCACGGCGACCGCGTGGTGGTGCGCATAGGCCATATAGGCGCCGGCGGGAGGGCCGAAGGGGAAATCGTCAAGGTGCTGGCTCGCGCACACCCTACAGTGGTGGGGACAGTGCGCGCGCGCCGCCAGGGGCTGTTCGTGGCGCCCCAAGATGCCCGCATCCAGCAGTGGATCGCCATCCCGGAGGGTTTCGAAATACCGCCCGACCGGCTCAATACCGACCGCATCGGAGTTGCGCCGCGGCGGGTCCAGTCGGTGGAAGAACTGGACGGGCTGATCGTCAATGTGGAATTGCTGGACTATCCGGAGAAGGGCGAAAGCCCGGTGGGCCGCATCGTCGAGATTCTAGGCTCGCCCGACGATTTCGGCGTGGACGTGGAAATCATCGTCCGCAAGCACCATCTGCCCCACGAGTTCCCGCCGGAGGTGGTCGACCAGGCGCGCGGCATCTCGAAAAGCGTTGGCCCGGCGGAACTGGCAGGACGGCGCGATTTTCGGGCGCTCCAAATCGTCACCATCGACGGCGAAACCGCCCGCGATTTCGACGATGCGGTTTGGGTGGACCGGCTGGCGAACGGCCATTACGCCTTGCAGGTGCATATTGCCGACGTGAGCCATTACGTGCGTCCGGCGACGCCCATCGACCGGGAGGCGTCGCTGCGCGGCACGAGCGTGTATTTCCCCGATCGCGCCATTCCCATGTTGCCCTTCGAGCTTTCGACGGACGTTTGCTCGCTGGTGCCGCACCAGGATCGGCTGGTGCTTTCGGCGCTGCTCGAAATCGATCGGCAAGGCGAGACCGTGGGCCAGGAGTTCACCGCCGGAGTCATTGCGAGCGCGGAACGGATGACCTACACGGCGGTACACGGCTTGCTTGAAGGCGACGCGGCCCTGCGCGACCGGTACCGGCCGCTGGTGGAACGCTTCGAGCTGATGCGCGAGCTGGCGGAAGTGTTGAACCGCAAACGGGTGCGGCGCGGTTCGATCGATTTCGATCTGCCCGAGCCGCTGATTGAATTCGACGAGTTTGGAGCCATGACCGGCGTCACGCGGGCGCCGCGCAACGTGGCGCATCGGCTGATCGAAGAATTCATGCTGGCGGCCAACGAGGCCGTAGCCGCCCATTTGGAGCAGGCCGCGCCGGCGGCCATTTACCGCATCCACGAAAAGCCCGATCCCAAACGCGTGCTGGAGTTCGAACAAGTGGCCGCGCACTTCGGTTATTCGCTGGGAGTGGGTGCGATCCCGGTGAAGAGATTCGGTATGACCGACCGCCATCGCGACGGCAGCAAACGCCATCGCGAAATCGAGCTGACCGCGCCGGAGATGAAGATCGCTTCGAGGCATTACCAGCGCCTGGTGGCCAAAATCGAGGGCAAGCCGGAGGAGCGCATTTTGAGCTACCTGATGCTGCGCTCGCTCAAGCAGGCGCGCTACAGCATCGAAAACGTGGGGCACTTCGCGCTCGCCGCTCAAACCTACACGCATTTCACTTCGCCCATCCGCCGCTATCCCGATCTGATTGTGCATCGCTTGCTGCGCTCGGTTCTCACTGGCCAAGCCGGCGGCTACGACGAGGCCGCGCTGGACGCGATTGCCACATCCTCGTCGCAATCGGAGCGCCGCGCCGCCGAGGCCGAGCGCGAGTTGGTGGAGTGGAAGAAGGTCAAGTTCATGGCCGAGCGGGTGGGCGAGGATTTCGCGGCCCTGGTGATCTCAACCTCCAAATACGGCCTGTTCGTGGAGCTGGCCGATCTGTTCATCGAAGGCCTGGTGCCGATCGACGGCCTGCCGGGCGACGAATACGCCTACCAGGAAAATGTGCGCAAAATCGTGGGCAAGCGCACGCGCCGCGAGTTTGCGATCGGCGACGCCCTGCGGGTGATTCTGGAACGCGTGGACGACAGCGAACGAAAACTGCAGTTTTCGATCTACGAAGAACCGGCGCCGGTAAGGAAAAAGAAGAGAAAAGCGCGGGAGTGAGCGAGTTTGCCCGTGGGGCGGACTGGACAGACGATCGTTCTTTGTCGTCTGTCAAGCGGCTGACAGACCACGAATAACGATGGTCTGTCCCACCCCCTACGCGATGGCCGGGTGCTTGTTCCCGAAACCGGTTGCCTGTTCGAACGCGTGCGCCATTTGAAGCACGCCGAAGTCTGCCTTGTTACGCCCCACGATCTGCACTCCCACGGGAAGGCCTTCGGGCGTGAAGCCTCCCGGCACCGAGGCGGCCGGATTGCCTGTCGCCGAGATATACCAGCAAGACTTCATCCAGTCGATGTAGCTGGCGAACTTCACGCCTGCAATCTCGGTTGGGTATGGCTTGTTGACGTCGAACGGCGGCAATTGCGTGGTGGGCAGGACGAAGTATTCGTACCTTTCGAGAAATGCCTGAAAGCGCCGCCAGAGCTGGCCGTGGGCCGTCTCGGCGCGCGCCAGATCCGCGCCTGTCAATCGCAGCCCTTCCTCGATCTCACCGGTGAGCGTGTCTTTGAAGGCTTCCGGGTGTTCCGCGAGCCGAGCGCCATACGTACTCGCCGTGTTCCACGCGCGCAGCACGCGAAAAGCTACCTCGGCGGGAGCGAAGTCCGGCTCCGCCTGCTCCACGACGCAGCCCAGCGATTCGAATGTGGCTCGATGGCCATCCACCACGGTGCGTACGCGGGCGTCGAATGGCACTCCGCCCAAATCCTTAAACCAGGCCACCCGCACGCCTTTGAAGCTGCGGTCGAGCGGGCGTGCGAAGAGTTCCCCCGGTTCGCCGATGGAGAGTGGAGCACGGGAATCCGGCCCCGCGATGGTGCTCAGCCCGAGGGCCAGGTCGGCCACCGAACGCCCCAGGCATCCCGAAGTGCTTAGCGTTGACCACGCGAACGCTGCTTTCGGGTTCGGTACGCGGCCGACGGAAGGCCGGAAGCCGACTACGTTGCAGAATGCGGCCGGATTGCGGAGGGAACCGCCGGTGTCGGAACCGGTGGCAACGGGCGCCATTCCGCAAGCCAACGCGACGGCGGCGCCGCCGGAGGAACCCCCGCAAGTCTTAGTCAGATCGTAAGGATTGCGGGTTGCGCCGAAGACCTTATTGAATGTCTGCGAGCCCGCGCCAAATTCCGGCGTGTTGGTTTTGCCGATGACGATCGCGCCCGCGCGCCGCATCCGTTCGACGACCAGATCGTCTTCGGTGGGGATGTAGTCTTTATAGAGCGGCGATCCAAAGGTGGTGCGTATGCCGCGGGTTTCGATCAGGTCCTTGTGCGCGACGGGCAGGCCATGGAGCGGCCCCAGCTTCTCGCCGCGCGCCTGCATTTCGTCCGCTTTTGCGGCCGCAGCCGCCGCCATTTCCGGCGCCAGGGTTACGATTGCGTTGACCTTCGGGTTCACACGTTCGATCTGCTTCAGGTGTACGGCGAGCGCTTCGCGCGCCGACAGTTTCTTGGCGCGGATGAGCCGGGCCATTTCGACCGCGCTCGTAAAGCAAAGGGAGGAAACGGCGGCCTGAGCTCTGGGAGCGCCCGCGAAAAGTACCGCGGCAGTCAATCCCCTGAGAGCTTCGCGGCGGGTCGGGTGGTCGTGCTTCATTGAGTGAGTCTATCATCGCGGCACGCTGACGACCGACTGGGGATTTCCTAATTTAGGCCACCAACCGCTCCCTGACAGTCGCAGATCGGTTAAGCACACTAAATGGCACTAGCGGACGCGGCCCGGTATATAATCTGGTTACCTGAATCGGTTAGAGAAAGCAGAAGACCCCCCTGCCGGGCACTGTGTTTTTTGGAGGTTCA
>JBEKYD010000079.1:0-26106 GCA_049511335.1 Bryobacteraceae bacterium
TAGGAGATTTGAGGGGGCCTGCCCTTAGTACGAGAGGACCGGGGTGGACGAACCTCTTGTGATCCAGTTGTGGCGCCAGCCGCATCGCTGGGTAGCGAAGTTCGGTCAGGATAAACGCTGAATGCATATAAGCGTGAAACCTTCCCCAAGATGAGATCTCCCAAGCGTAAGCTTTGTAGGGCACTGGAAGACGACCAGTTTGATAGGACGGATGTGTAAGAGTGGTGACATTCTAAGCTTACCGTTACTAATTGCCCGTTCGGCTTGACCATAAAATTTACTGCGCACACAAAATGCGCTGCTTTTTTCGCGAGTCCCGTCAGTATTCAATCAGCGGTTAGCGTTCAGCAGTCAGCTATCAGCCTAGAAATCCTTGGCTGAAAGCTGATCGCTGAAAGCCGATCGCTATTTCTGGGTGACCATAGCGAGAGGGACCCACCCGTTCCCATCCCGAACACGGCCGTTAAGCCTCTCAGCCCCGATGGTACTGCACAGGTAACTGTGTGGGAGAGTAGGAAGTCGCCCGGTTTCATCCAAAGCCCGCGCCAGCCGCGGGCTTTTTTGTTCGTTTTCCCCCATTTGGCCGCTCCACCCCCTGTTTTCAACGAAACCTTTTCCATGATATAGTAAGGGCGCGTTTGATAGCTTCCGCGAGTCCGGTCAGGCCCGTCCCGAGCGTTGGGTGTCCGCTTACGTTCCTCCCGATTTGCCCGCTTTCCAAACCGCATGGAGAATATTGAGTGAAGAACATTTTCGTGGGCAATCTCAGCTTTCGGGCGACGGAAGAATCCGTTCGCGAACTCTTCGAGCGCTACGGCGCCGTGACCAGCGCCCGCATCATGACCGATCGTGAAACCGGCCGTTCCCGAGGATTCGCTTTTGTGGAGATGTCCAATTCCGAGGAAGCCGACAAGGCCATCGCAGCTCTAAACGGGTACACCATGGAAGGGCGCCCGCTGAACGTCAACGAAGCCAGGCCAAAACCGGACCGTGGACCGCGGCCGGGAGGAGGAGGCGGCGGCAGGGGGCGCGAGCCCCGCTGGTAAGAACTTCCGAATAAGCCGATTTCCGGGACCAGAAGACCACAGGCTAAAACCTGTGCCACCTGGAATCAATGGCTTGCGGGCTGTGGGTGGCCACCGGCTTCAGCCGGTAGTGTTCTTTTACAGCCCGTGCGTGCCGTTTTCGAGGAACGCTCGTAGTCTGTGGCTGCGGCTGGGATGGCGGAGTTTGCGCAAGGCCTTGGCTTCGATCTGGCGGATCCGCTCCCGCGTCACGGCAAAGTTCTGGCCGACTTCTTCGAGCGTGTGCTCGCTTCCGTCCTCCAGGCCGAAGCGCATCTTGATAATCTTTTCTTCCCGCGGAGTCAGCGTCTTCAACACTTGCGCGGTCTGCTCGCGCAGATTGAGGTTGATCACCGCGTCCGAAGGCGAGATGCCGTTCTGATCGACGATAAAATCGCCCAGGTGCGACTCCTCTTCCTCGCCGATCGGCGTCTCCAGCGAAATCGGCTCCTGCGCCACGCGGAGCACTTTCCGGACCTTCGAAACCGGCAACTGGATGCGTTTGGCCAGTTCCTCGTTGGTGGGCTCCCGTCCCAACTCCTGCACCATCTGGCGGGAAGTGCGGATCAGCTTGTTGATGGTCTCGATCATGTGCACCGGGATGCGGATGGTGCGCGCCTGATCGGCGATGGCCCGCGTGATGGCCTGCCGCACCCACCAGGTCGCATAGGTTGAGAACTTGTAGCCGCGGCGGTATTCGAATTTGTCCACCGCCTTCATCAGGCCGATATTGCCTTCCTGAATTAGGTCGAGAAATTGCAGGCCGCGGTTGGTATAGCGCTTGGCGATGCTGACCACCAACCGCAGATTGGCTTCGATCAGCTCTTTCTTGGCGGCTTCGGCCTCCTGGTGCGCGGTCGAGATAATTTCGAGCGTGCGCCGCAAGTCGGCCGCCGGCGCGCCGAACTGCTCCTCCAGTTGTTGCAGCCGCTGGGTCAGGGAGCGCTGCTCCCGGCGCAATTCCTTGACGCCCTCGGCGCGGACGCCGGGCCAGGTCTCCAGACGCCGCTGCAAGCGCGCGGTTTCGCGCTCGACGGGCTTGATCTCCTCCACCGCCGCGCGAACCCGGTCGACCAGGTGCCGGATGACCGGCGATTGGAGGTGGACGCTTCGCATCAGGCGCGAAGTGCGCACCACCAACCGGCCCAACTCCCACAACTGGCGGCGGTGCTGTTTCGGCTTCATGCCGCGGGGAATGGCCTGCAACTTCTGGCGGCACTGGAGAATGCGGCGGTGCTGCCGGGCGATTTCTTCGGCGACCGCCAGGAACTCGCGCCGCTTCTCTTCCACCAACTCGTCGGTGAGGATCGGATCCGGGATCTGCACCACGTCGCGGGCCGAAAGAACGTCGCGGTCGATGTCCTCGGCCACGGCGCAGATTTCCTGCAACACCAGCGGCGCCCGCGACAGCGACTTCAGAACCGTATTCTGGCCGCGCTCGATGCGCCGCGCGATTTCCACTTCGCCTTCGCGCGTGAGCAGCGGCACCGTTCCCATTTCGCGGAGGTACATGCGAACCGGGTCGTTGACCTTTTCGCCGACGCCAGCGGGAAGGTCGAGGTCGAAAGGCTCTTCGCTTTCGTCCAGCTTCTTGTCGAAATCCTTGGGCTCTTCCAGGATCTCGATGCCCGCCACGTCCAGGCCGGCCAGCACGTCTTCGAGCTCGCTGCCTCCGGGCAGCTCGCCGGGCAGCACTTCGCTGACTTCGTCGTAGAGGACGTAGCCCTTCTCCTTGCCCAACTGCACGAGCCGCTGCAGCCCTTCGAATTTGTCTTCCAGCGCCACTGAAGCCCCGTCGCTCCCCCCGGCGTTTAGCGAGTCCCAATCATTGTACACCACGGCGCGGAGTGGAATCAGTCCATGGCCGTCAACTCGCGTGTGAGGCGAATCGCCTCCTCCAGATTTCCCGCGCGTTCGGCCTCGCGAATGCGCACCTTCCATTGGCCGCGGCGCCATAGCCGGTCGTCGCGGACCACGGTTTCGATCGCCGCCCGCGCCTTTTCAGGCACATTCTGCTCGTCTTCCTGAAGAGCCGTCTCCGCCAACAGGTTCTGGTCGGCGGGCTCGAGCCGCGCGTGCAGTTCCTCGAAGCCCCACCCGCCGCCGGCGTCTTCGAGGGCAAACATGGCCTGAAAGATGCGGTGCGAGGCGAATCGCGAAACGGCATCGAGCGCGCGAAGTTCCTCCAGCACCCCGCCGCGCATTTCCGGCTGCAATACGGCGTTCAGCAGAATGCGCTCGCTTGGCCGAAGCGACGGCTTGGGCGCCTCGAGCGGTTTGGTCTGGCGCGCCGCGGCGGCCTTGCGAAAACGATCGAGGATCGCGCTACTTTCCGCGCCCACGTAGGCAGCCAGGTCGTTGGCCACGGCGCTGCGCTCGATCGGATCGGAAATACGCTCCACGGCGGGCAACAGGGCCTGGAGGATCGCCGCCGCGCCCTCGCTCGAGTGCACGTCGTGCTGCGCGCGCGCGCGGTCCGCCAGCCAATAGAAATAACCCTTGGCGGCCGCCAGGCGCGCCTCATACGCCGCCGCGCCATTCTGCTTGCAATACTCGTCCGGATCGAGGCCGCCATCCAGTTCCACGACCCGAACGTGCATCCCTTCGGTCAATAAAAGGTCGATCGACTTTTGCGTGGCATTGGCTCCCGCCGTATCGGGATCGAAGTTTACCAGCACCCTTTGGGAGTGCCGCTTGAGGGCTTGCACTTGCTGCGCGGTCAGCGAGGTGCCGCAACTGGCTACGACCGGCGCAAAGCCGGCGGCGGTTACGCTGATCGCATCCATGTAGCCTTCCACCAGGATGACGCGGTCCTCTTTGCGAATGGCCTCTTTGGCGCGATGGAGATTGTAAAGCACGAAGCTCTTTTTATAAATCGGCGTCTCGGGCGAATTCAAATACTTCGGTTCGTCGCCCGAATCCAGCGCGCGTCCGCCAAAGCCGATGATCTTGCCCGCCTCATTGTGGATCGGGAACATTAGCCGATTGCGAAAACGATCGTAGAAGGAGCCGTCTTGCCGCTTGCCCACCAGGCCGGATTGCTCGGTCTGTTCGGGGGCGAAGCGCCGCTCGGCGAACAACCGTACCAGCGCGCGGCCACCGCGGTCGGAATAGCCCAGGCCGAACTTTTCGGCGGTCTCGGGCGCTACCCCGCGCCGCGCCAGGTATGCACGTGCCGAATCCCCAGCCGAAGATTGCAAATTCGCGCGAAACGTCTGCACCGCCAGCTCGTGCATCTCGAACAGGGCGGCCCGCATCCGCGAATCGTCGTCGGAGTACTGCGAACGCTTCGGCATGGGAACCCCGTAGCGCTCGGCCAGAGACTTCAGGGCCTCGAAGAAACTCAAGCCCTCTTTTTCCATGACGAACTTGATGACGTCGCCGGCAGCCCCGCAGGAGAAACACTTGTAAAACTGATGAACCACATGAACCGTGAACGAGGGCGTTTTTTCGTTGTGAAAGGGGCACAATCCCATGTAGCGGCTGGGGCCGGACTTGCGGAGCCGTACGTATTCGCCCACTACGCTTTCGATACGCACCACCGCTTTTAATTGCTCGGCGAACTCCATGGGCCCTTTCCAGATATTATCCCGCAGACAAAAGCCGGCGGACCGTACCTCGGGGGTACGATAGTTGCCCAAAGTTATCTTGATTGTCGGGAGCGGTACCGAACTACACTCCACTGTAGGATGGGAATTGCATTGGCCCATTTCGGGGCTTTGAGCCGCGCCGGCATTGCCGCGGGGCCCTTCGTGGCGGCCGTGCTGCTGCGTTTGATCCGCGGCCGCGACCGCCTGACGAGCTCTTTGATCACCTTTACCACGGGCTGGTTCGCCATGAACGTTCTGCTGGCGCCGTCTTTCGAAGGGACGCGCGAGACCCTATACTCCCTTCCCGGCCGGCTTTTTCACTGATCGGCGAGCCGGTCCGGTGGTACCGGGATGGTTGACTCCGCCGTTTGACTCCTCTATGTTTGTCCTGATGGAGGCCAGGAATGCGATTAAGACTGGGAGGCCTGGTTCTGGTACTGGCGCTGACAGGCGGCGCGCAAACTCAAGCGAAAAAACGCGTGGCGGTTATGAATTTCGACTACGCCACGGTGATGTCCAGCATACGCCAGCTATTCGGATCGGATCAGGATGTCGGCAAAGGGATCGCCGATCTCTTGGTGGACCGGCTGGTGAATGACGGCGCGTATGCGGTGATCGAACGCAAGGAGCTCGATAAGGTGCTGGCGGAGCAGAATTTCTCCAACAGCGACCGGGCCGACCCGACCACGGCGGCGAAGATTGCCCGTGTCCTTGGGGTGAACGTCATCATCATTGGAAGCATTACCCAGTTCGGGCGTGACGACAAAAAAACCGACGTGGGAGGCGGCGCGCTGGGCGGTGTCACCGGGCGTTTCGGGGTGGGCGGTCTTCGTAAATCGCAGGCCACGGCGGTGGTGCAGATCACGGGCCGCATGATCGATACCACCACGGCTGAAATCCTGGCCAGTTGCACGGCGAAGGGCTCGTCGTCGCGTTCCGGAACCGGAATACTCGGCGCGGGTGGCGGTGGCGGGTCCGAAGGAGGCGGCGGGATGGACATGAAGTCTTCCAATTTCGGCGCCACCATCCTGGGTGAGGCCACCACCAAGGCGGTCACCGATCTGGCTACCCAATTGGACGCGCGCGCGACGCAACTTCCGGTGGAAACGGTTTCCATCGATGGCATGGTGGCGGACGCCTCGGACGACGGCACGTTGATCCTGAACGTCGGTTCGCGCAGCGGTCTCAAGGTGGGCGATACGCTGCAGGTGAAACACCCGGGGCGCGAGATTCGCGATCCCGCGACCGGGAAAGTGCTGCGCCGGATCGAAGAGAGTGTGGGAACCGTAACCGTTACGGAAATCGAAGAAACCTCGGCGGTGGGAAAGTTCTCGGGCACGGGTAAACCGCAGGTCAAAGACACCGTTTCCAACAAGTAGGAAATATGGAGTTAAGCGTCGGTTCGACGATCGGCGACTACCGGATCATAGATATTCTGGGCGCCGGCGGCATGGGCAAAGTGTACAAGGTCCGGAACACGATTTCGGACCGGGTCGAAGCCATGAAGGTGCTGCTGCCGGATCTTGGTGGCGCACCCGAGTTGGCGGACCGATTCTTGCGGGAAATCAAGGTGCAGGCGAGCTTGGAACACCCCAATATCGCCGCGCTCCACACCGCTCTGAGAGTGGACAACCAGCTCCTGATGTTGATGGAACTGGTGGAAGGCGAAACGCTCGAGCAAAAGCTCAAGGCCGGCCCTATCCCCGTGGCGCTCTCGGTCGACAATATTCGCCAGGTGTTGTCGGCGCTCGAATACGCGCACGCGCGGGGCGTGGTGCACCGCGATATCAAGCCCGCCAACATGATGTTGACGCCCTCCGGGGTGGTCAAGCTGATGGATTTCGGCATCGCCAAGGCAACCGGCGACCACAAGCTGACCATGACCGGCACCACCATGGGCTCGCTCTATTACATGTCGCCGGAGCAGATCAAGGGGGCCACCACGCTGGACGCCCGCGCCGATCTCTACTCGGTTGGGGTATCGCTTTACGAGCTGGCGACCGGTAAACGGCCGTTCGACGGAGACAGCCAGTTCGCGATCATGTCGGCGCATCTGGAGAAAGTTCCCGTGCCTCCGGTCACGCTCGATCCATCCATGCCGCAGGCGCTGAACGACGTGATCCTGATGGCGGTCATGAAGGACCCGAGCGCGCGTTTTCAGACCGCGACGGCTTTCCGCAACGCTCTGGGAACGGTAGGCGCAACGGGCGGAGTTCCAGCCGGATTGGGAGCCACCGTTCCCGCCAGTCCGCCGCCGGTGCCGCCGCCAGTGGCCATACCGCCGGCTCCCTACATGGTTGCCCCCGCGCAGCCGCCGGTGCGGCGCAGCCATCGAGGGGTATGGATGGCGCTGGGTGGCCTGGCGGCTGCGGCTGCCGTGGTCGCCGCCATCCAATTCGGCCCGTGGCACGCGACGAAGGCCGCCCCGCAGAACATGTCTCAACAGCAGGTCGCGACTCCTCAATCGGTGGCGCCATCGGGGATTGACAGCTCGAGCGCAGCGAATCCATCACCGGCGCAGCCACCCCAAACAACGCCGCCGGCCGTGAGCGCTGCACCGGCCGTCCCGCAGGCAGTGCCACCGCCGGGAGCAGCACCTTCCACGCCAGGGCAGGATAGGCCGAGTGTGACCGGAACGGCGCCGCGCCGAGTGCCGGATTCCATGCGTCCCATTCCCGTCCGGCAACTTCCGGCCGAAGACACGGACCGCCCGCCGCGCAACACGCCGAACGAATTTCATGAGAAAGAACCGGCTCGCCAGTTGGACGCCGGCCAACATCGCGAGGTTCGCGATCAGCCCGCTCCGGTCGACGAACGTGCCCTGCGCGAACAGCGCGAATTCCACCAGATGCTCGCCGCTAGAGCCTCCGCGGTCCGGGCGAGTCTCCGCACTCTGGAGGGATCCCAGCGAGCGAACGGTATGAATCTGCGCGGGGACATTCGCGAGTCGCAGTCGCTCATGGATGCCTACCTCGAAAGCGCGACCGAAGAGCTGAACCGGTCGGACCTCCCGGCCGCTCGTAATGACATGGAAAAGGCCGAGCGAGAGATCGAAAAGCTGGAAAAATTCCTGGGAAGGTAAAAAAGTTATCAGTTAACAGTTGTCAGTTGTCAGTGAAGACCCCGGAGACAGCGTCGCTGAAAACTGAAAACTGATAACTGAAAACTGATAACTTCTTGACCTACGCCCCTATCGGGTAGCAACCGAGCACACGCAGAAAATCCGCCAGCTCGCGCAGGTGCCCCAGCGCATGGCGCACTTGGGGAGAATCCACGTGTCCCAGGAAATCCACGTAGAACAGGTATTCCCACGGTTTTCCGCGCAGCGGCCGGGATTCGATCTTCGCCAGGCTCACGTCGCGCAACGCGAATGCGCTCAGAGCTCGAAACAGCGCCCCAGCCTGGTTCCGCGTGCTGAAGACGAGGGAAGTTTTCCACGGCGCGTTCGGCTTGGCCGGAACCTTGTGACGCCGCGCATAAGCGGGAGTACGCAGCAGAAAGAAGCGGGTGAAATTCTGGCGATCGCTTTCGATGGACCGCCGCAAGATGCGAGCGCCGTAAATCTCCGAGGCCACCGCACTCGCGATGGCGGCGGCATCGGAGAGGCCCTCCTCCATCACCATTTTCACGCTTCCGGCCGTATCGTAAAATGGAATTCTTTCGATTCGGGGATTTTTCTGAAAGAAATCCAAACATTGATTCAAAGCCACCGGATGGGAAAATACCCGCTTAATTTGCGAAAAACGCACTTTTGGCGGCGCAATTAAGTTATGGACAATGCGCACGCCGGTCTCCGCCACGATGGGTAGGTCATGGCTGAGCAGGTGGTCGTAGTTCTCATGAACCGATCCAGCCAGTGTGTTCTCAATCGGCACCACCGCGCCCACGGCTTTGCCTCCCCTCAAGCTGCGAAATACATCCTCGAAACTGGCGCACGGCAGCACCGGGCTATCCTCGGCAACCAGTTGCCGGACGGCCACCTCGCTAAACGCTCCCCGCTCGCCCTGAAAGGCGATGGATCGAGCCGATTTGGACTTCATAAACCTTCTCTATTCCGGCCAGGAATATGCTTTGTTCCGGATTTGGAACAAAACCGGTCGATTTCGATTGCTGTAGTTTTTGCCATGCCTTATAATTTCCGCTTGGTCCGGAGGGTTCGCCAGTCGTCCCCGCGGAGGAGGGAAACGGTCTCAATGGAGCGCCCAGGAGAAAGACTAAAGCGAGTCCGGGAAAAGCTGGGACTCACCTATCGAGATGTCGAGCGCGCCAGCCAGCAGATCGCCGAGCACCGCGGTAACGATGAGTTCATTATCGCTCTGAGCCGTCTCGCGGACATAGAAAATAAGGGCACCACCCCGTCCATCTTTCGAATGTACAGCCTTTGTGCGGTGTATTGCCTGGACGTTGGCGAAGTATTGGGCTGGTATGGCGTCCCGAGCGACGAGGTGGTACCCGAGGGTCTGCGGATCAAGCACCGTGCAACCCATGCCGCCGCGTTCGGCCACCAGAGGGAAGTGACCGTGCCGTTGCCGCTGGAGGCTTCCTTGGACCCGGCCAAAACAACTTTCCTGAGCGAGACGATCCGGAAATGGGGCAAGCTCCCTCTAAGCTTTTTAAACGGATGGGAGGTAAAGGAGTTTCGGTATGGGGTGATTGGCGCCGAGGATTGGTCCATGTATCCCATCCTGCATCCCGGTTCGCTCGTCGCGATTGACGACACCCTGCGCCGGATTGGAGGCGGCAAGTGGACCAGCGAGGTGGACCGTCCCATTCACTTTCTGGAACATCGGCAAGGCTACCTGTGCGGTTGGTGCAGCTTGCAGCAGGACCGGCTGATGGTCCAGTTTCACCCGTCCTCGCAGAAGAACGTGGCGCTGTTCGACTGGAGCGAAATCGACGTCCTGGGGCAGGTGGTAGGCGTGGCGATGCTGCTGGAATCGAAGGCGCGAAGGCCTATTCGAAGCGCAGCAACTCCAGCAGAGTCTCGAGATCTGTGATATACAGTTGCCGCTCCACGTCGCGCGCCGTCGGGGGCGTCAGGTTGCGGTAGGCAAGGGCAAATCGCGGGCCGCCCGAGGAATTGAGATAGCGTTCCAGGTCGGCCTTTTGCTCCCACAGGTTGAAGCCGAGCCATTGCGAGAATATCTGATGATGGCTAAGGCACAAGGTTCGATCCGCGTCTTCCCGCCCCATCAACCGGCATAAATCGCCGTGGTAATACGAACCCGCCGGAGCATCCCACAGCGAAGCCATGAAAACGAGCTTCCCGAAAGAGGTTGGGATCTGGCTCAGCACCTGGCGCCAGTATTCCGCACCGGGAACGAGAGCCGGCCGAAGCTTTAAGGCGGCGTCTCCCAGAAAATTCCTCTCTTTCGGCGTGTGGTTAGCGTCCTGAGTAAGGGAAGTACCGTATATCACCGCAGCACGCCACCCTAAGGCGCTTCTCAATTCTACACCACGGCACAAAAATGTTTCACTGTTAACCTTCGGTCACCTTATTTCCGTCAGTTTTCGAGTGGTTCAAGTGTTCTGTTCGTAGAAATTTTGGTAGGGTACTATCCTTATATCGGTCTGGTGCTGACTAGTATAGTACTAAGCTTACTTTGGTAAGCCACTCGTTAAGAAAGGAACGGACCCTGATGAAGAGACTCCTTGTTCTAGCCCTGGCTGTGTTCGCTTTTGCTGCGGTTGGCAGCACGATCGGTATGCCTCTACCCGGCTGCGTGCCTAATTGCAGTTGGGTTCGGTAAATCCATCAAAAAGCTAGGGAACCGGTGCGGGCCTGGTGTTAGAATGCGGCTGAGGACTGTCGGCAGATGCCAGGCTCCGCGCTGGTTAACATCCTGACTGCTCTTTCGGCGGTAGGGTCGCTCGCATTGGCGACCAAGCTGGCGTGGACCGGGCTTTTTCGACGGTACCGCTTCTTCTTTGCGTGCGCACTCCTCTGGATAGTTGGCAATACTGTTCCCTTTATCATTGACTATAGGTCGAGGTTTTACCTTCGCGTATTTTTGGTAGAAGAGCCTATTTCCTGGGTACTTTTGGCCCTGACCCTATTAGAGCTGTACCGCCTCGTATTAGAACGACACCGAGGGCTTTATACACTCGGTCGTTGGGCGATGTATTTTGCCTTGGCTGTCTCGATCCTGGTATCCGTATTGAGTCTCCTTCCCAAAATCAGGCTGTCAACGGGTTACGAGGATCGCATTTTTGGCTACGTTATCGCCGCAGAACGAGGGATTTACCTTAGCCTCGCGACTTTCCTTCTACTGATCCTGCTCTTCCTGACCCGATATCCCGTGCCACTGAGCCGGAATGTAATCGTGCATGCCGCGGTATTTTCCGTATATTTCATCAGTAATACTCTGGTTCTTCTAGCGCGCGCGCTATTCGGAGTCCGCTTTCACGAGACTGCGAGTACATTCCTCCTGGGCATTTCGGTGCTTTGCGTATACGCGTGGCTACTGTTTCTGAGCCCGCACGGCGAAGAAGTTCGCGTTCAGCTTCCCCATTTCGGGCCGGAACACGAAGAAAAAATCCTGCGCCAATTGGACGCCATTAATGCGACCCTATTGCGCGTTTCGCGCGAATCTTAAATGATAACTAAAGTTATCTGAGTACCAATATTCCCCAAACTTTAATTGCATTTCTTCCCAGAGTGCCGTATCCTCAAATTGGTGATGCGAATGAGCAAAAGCATCAAAAGGGGGAGTGAGTGATAGAAATTGCTCTGCTAATCGTCTTGAGTATTCTTGCAGCCCTCGCAATTTTCGTGGGCAAGCTCATGCTGTCTGGGGGCGATCTGCCGGTTACCGCCGAGTGGATCGAAGAGCTTTCGCTCGACAGATATCGGCCAATGCTCCGCTTGTTGGAGCCACAGGACCTTGAGTACTTGCGTTCGCAGCCGGGCTTCACGCCGCGAATGGCGCGGAAGTTGCGCATGCAGCGCTATCACATTTTTCGCGGTTACCTGCGCAGTCTGAGCATGGATTTCCGGCGAATTTCAGCCGCCTTGAAGCTGCTTCTTTTACAATCGCGGGAGGATCGGCCGGACTTGGCCGGCATGCTGCTGCGCCAACAGGTCAACTTTGCGTGCAGCCTGCTGGTAGTGCAATTCCGTCTGGCGTTCTACCGGCTGGGTCTCGGCACCGTCAGCGCCTCAAACCTGGTGGGGATTTTCAACCGGATGCAGGGCGAGCTGCGCGAACTCATGCCGGCCGCGAGTGCGGCAGGCGTATAAAAATCCAAGAACTTTTCGGTTCATTGCAAGCGGCTGGGGGCGGATTGTATCGCTTCACAGCCGCTTTAATATTTCTTTGGCCTGAATTAATTCGGGGAATTGTTTTTCGGCTGCCCTGAATTCCCTCGTATGCACCCGCCGCCTGGCTCCGCGATGCTCCACCGGATATCGCAGATGCAGCATTTCGTGGAACATTACGTATTCGAGCGCCAGCGCCGGCACCGCCGGGTCGTCAAAGATTCGGCTGATAACGATGGCCTGGTGCGACGGGTCGAAATGGCCGAGCATGGTCCGCGACGCCTGGCGGCTCCATCCCAGCCGCGGCCGCCCCATGAGGCCATCGAAGAACTGCCCGTTCAGCCGCTCGAATAGTTGCTCCAGATTATGGTGTCGACCTTGCGGGCCGGAGATGAATTTGCGTCCCCGAATCTGCCGCACCAAGTGAGCCTGCCGGCGGATATCCCGGCGATTCAGGTAGAGCCTATAGCGGTGGGAATAGAGGCGCGGAACCTTTTTGCGGTACAGTTTTCCAAGCAGAATGAATGCCAGCGATTCGGCCACCGGCGCGGGCGCGCCAGCCAAAAGATCGGATATTCGCACCCGCAGACGGCCCTCTTCGAGACGGATGAAGCTATCCACGTTGGCGAAGCGGCAGAACTCCACGCCGATTTCGGGCACTGCCGTGCGTGGCTTCAACTGGCGAAAAACGCGCGCATACATTTCTTCCGGAGTTTCGAAGAAAAGCGATGCCTGAAGACCTTCCGGTTGCAGCAGGCCCTCGTCATGCCCCATTCTCCCAGGGTACCGCGGCGGGCGTCCATGGGTTAACCTGTTGCTTACTTCTTTCGATTCGAGGAACCGAAATATTGCCCAAAGCTAAAATCACGGCGCTGGGTTGCTACGTCCCGCCCCGTGTCCTTACCAACCAGGATCTGGAAAAGATGGTCGAGACTACCGACCAGTGGATCCTCGAACGGGTCGGTATTCGGGAACGCCACATTGCGGACGCCGATATGGCCACTTCCGACCTGGCCATCCGCGCGGCCCGGTGCGCGCTGGAGGAACGCGGCATAGGCGCTTCCGAAGTGCAGGCCATCATCGTCTGCACGGTTACCCCGGACCATATGTTTCCCTCCACCGCGTGCCTGGTGCAGAACGCCTTGGGCGCGCGCGGCGCCTGGGGGTTCGATCTGGTGGCTGCCTGCTCCGGATTCGTGTACGGTTTGACCACCGCGGCTCACCTGGTGTCGGGAGGGATGTACCGCAAGGTGCTGGTGATCGGCGCCGACACCATGAGCCGCATCATCGATTACCAGGATCGCGCCACTTGCGTGCTATTCGGAGACGCCGCCGGGGCGATGCTGGTGGAGCCGGCCGAGGATGGCGAAGGATTCATCGATTTCCTGGGCGAAGTGGATGGCTCCGGCGGCGATTTCCTCAAGATGCCCGCCGGCGGCAGCCGCTTGCCGGCCTCCCATGAGACCGTGGACAAGCGCCTGCACTACGTCCACCAGCAAGGGCAGCAGGTCTTTAAGTATGCCGTCCGCAAGATGTACGAAGTAAGCCGCGAACTGCTGGAACGCAACGGCCTGGCTCTTTCCGACGTCGCCGTGATGATTCCGCACCAGGCCAACCTGCGCATCATCACCGCCGCCACCGAGCGTCTGGGCATCGACCCGTCGCGGGTGATCGTGAACATCGAGCGCTTCGGCAATACCACCGCCGCTACGATTCCGTTGGGCACCCGCGACGCCCTGGCGGAAGGCAAGCTTGGCAAGGGCGACGTGGCGCTGTTCGTCGCCGTCGGCGCCGGCTACACGGTTGGCGCCAGCCTGTGGCGCTGGGCGTATTGAAAAATCAAATTCCAGCCACCGATGAACACCGATGAACGCAGATAAGTCTTTTAGTTTCTTCATCCGTGTTCATCGGTGCTTATCTGTGGCCCGGTTTTCCCGCAGGCGTACGGCTATCGGCTTACCCGCGGGAACGTCGTCCAACTCCACAATGCCGCCCCGGTCGGAATCGGTCTGGTACATCTGCTCGTCGTCGACCTCCACGTCATAGGACCGCTTCGGCTCCAGACCCACCACGAAAACCGTCTGCCGATCTTCGAGCGTGAGCTCAAAATCGCGCACCGTCCGGCCGAAGCACACGGTGGCATCGTCCAGAGCGAGCGGCGGCGCTTCCAACTGCGGGTTGACCAGGGTGACGTGGCCGTCGGCAAACAACTGGGCGCCTCCATCGAACAGGCCGAACCAGGCGGCATCGTCGTCCCAACTGGAGCGGGCGAATAGACGCCCGTAGCCGGGGTTGTAGTAGACCGTGGGGACGTGATAGTAGCTCAGCCCGGGCTGATAGGGATTGGCCCAAAGGAATTCGTAAGGTGCGCCGAAAGTCCCGCGCAGCAGAAAACGGTCGTGCATGAGCCAGCCTTGCAACACCTGCGTTTGGGGTGCGTTGGCGTCGTAGGCCACCATGGCCAAATCCGCCGCGCGGGACAGAGCCGCGGCTTCCAGGTCCGGGCTGCCGCCTTTGGCGGTCGCGCCGATGTAGAAATCGTTCTCCGCGCCGCGATACGGCGTTGGATAGTAACTCATCAGGTGGTCAATGGGGAAGTCCTTGAAGTAGTCCACGTTCGATTCCCGCAGGTCGAGGCTGAGGTTATCCTGCACCGCGTGGAGGAGTTCGAGCAGGGGATAGGCATCTTCGCGGTGGAAAGGGACGCGGCCGCCGGTCAGGGGTCGGGCTACCTGGGTGCGCCACCATCCGCGCACGTCGCGCTCCAGTTCCCGGCCCGGCACATCGGGCACGTCGTCGAACAGGGTGATGGCGCCCAGCAGCCGGGAGCGCACCGCCGCCACGGATTGGTCGGCGGCGGTTTCGGTGATACGGCGGGCGATTCGCGCCGCCAGGCGGGTTCGGTCCGCATCGCTCATGGCGCCTTCGCACCAATCGTAAACCAGCGCCATCTGGCGCAGGTCGGTAGCGGTCAAAGCAAAAGCCGTGGCTTTGCGTCCCGCTTCCAGGTCGCCCGAGACGGCGTAATCCAGCGCCAGCGCGAAACCGGGCTCGGGAAGCTTTGCCACGCCGGCGACCAGGGTCGAGAATTGCTGCCAGCGCGCGGACTGGCGCTCGCGTTCCCGGCGCAACAGCCGAAGCCGCGCGGGCCGAAGGAAGAGGCGAGGGTGCCCGGCGCCCACCACCAACGGGTCGGAGGATTCTGCCTGAGTTTGGCACCAAGTCCAAGGGGTCATCGTAAGCAGCCAGGCTAGCGCGCAGGCGCGGGGTGCTCGCATTCTGTTCCGATTGTGTCATAGCGACACAGCACCTGCCCAACCGCGCCCCGGCCGGGGTTCGTGCCGGCCCACCAAGAAACTGAATTAAAAGGGGTAATGCCCATTGACAGGTGGGTGTACGGTTGCTATTGGTAATGGGTGAATTGGTGAAGTAAACTTTCAAACCTGCCCTCTGCTGCAACAGGCAGGCGGATGAAGATTGAGCCGAAAGAGACAGCGCGCTTGCGGGAGCCGATGTTTGCAGTGGTTTTAGCTCATTCGTTTTCGCCTGGCGGTTGCTGCAGAGGGGATTTTTTTTAAACGGATTTTTCGATCTCTCCAGGGGATCACGGGTATCGGTCGTTGTCTGGCGTTTCTGGTGAGGAAAAATGGACGCGGACCTAACCAGGGATGGACCGAATTGAGTTTCTTGAGCCAGGCAGCCCGACGCCGGATTCCAGCCCGTCCCAGGGCGAGCCGCATCGGTAAGGGTCCCGTAGGTCTGGGGGCTCCGCCGATGCGGTTTTCCATTTTTGGGGCGTCCCGCTCACCTCCCCAAGGTTAGCGGCGCCCTGCTAACCGACGCTAGTCTGTCTTGGCCGCGAAAAGTATACCATGCTGGCTTCATGATGGACCTCAAACGCTCGAATGCGCGCTGGGCAGCTTTCTTGTTTTTGACCTTCGCGGCCTTGGCTCCGGCCGAGACCCTGCCCGCACCGGCAATCCTCCCGAACGCCAAACTGGTGCTCGGTCTGCGGGTCAACGGCGTGCTGAACGGCATTTCGGATTTGCTGCCGCCGGACTGGCGGACGCACGCCGCCGCGATGTTGAGTTCGATGCCTCTGGCCGGTTTCGATCCCTTCCGCGATTTGGAGGAAGTCGTAATCTCTTCGACGGGCGAGGGCGCCACGCCGCCGGCATTGATATGGCTGCGAGGCCATTTTCCGGTTTCAGACTTGGCCGAGATCGCCATCATGACTGATCGCGGCGTGCCGATGATTCGGGCCGGTCCCGATAGGGAGGTGATCGCGTTCCCGGATGTGAACACCGCGTTGGCCGGCGATGAAGCGGAGGTCCGGGCCGCTCTCGATCGAATTGCGAATCCCGGTCCCCTCCCGGAAGACCTGATCGAACGAGCGGCGGAGTTGCGGGCCAAATATGACGTGTGGGGCTTTGGGACCAAGCCAGAGACGGCTGGACTGCCGGAGTCCGCGGCCGAAGCGATCAAACCCTTGGACGCCGTCCAGTTTGGAGCATCGCTGGGCGACGGCCTCGAAGCCTCCGTCCGGCTGGACGTTCACTCGGCCAAAGATATGGCCAACCTGACCATGGCGATACAACTTGTCGAGACGATGCTCAAGGCGCAGCCGGCAACCAAGTCCGCCAAGCTCGACCTGAAAACCGAAGGAACCACGATTCGGATCGGCATTGCGATTCCTAAAGAGGAATGGAAGCAGGCGCTTGCCGGTCAGCGCGACCAGGTGACCAGAGCGGTGCTGGCGCAGATTCACGGCCCGGGGCTGCCGCCTTCGACTATGAGGCTGGTAACTCCCAAGCCCCCAGCGATTCAGGCGACGGCCGCAAAAATGGAAGCGGCGCCTGCGTCTGTGCCTCCGGTTCCGGAACCCGTGGTGAAGCCGATGACCAAAATCGCCAGCGCCGAAGACGGCAGCACGGTGATCGTCACCCTGCCGGGGCATAAGTAAAAGAGTTCGCCCTCTTGGGCGCCGCAACGGGTCCCGCTCAGGCGCCAGCGCGTATGCATCGCCGGATCAGGCCGGCAAACAGCGACGAATCGGCGCCGGTATGGCTCAACCGCGATGCCTCCGTCATCTCCTCGACCGTCGCCGATCTCCAATCGATGTAATGACCGGCCTTCAGTCCAAGCTCCCGAATGAATTCGCGCTGGGTCCTGCCGTTGCCTTCACGAAAGGGATGAGCGGCATTCAGCTCGCCAAGGTAATAAGCGGCGCGGCGGGCGAAGCTCTGACCATCTAGTCCAGCAAGACGGTTTTCAGTCAGGAGTCCTCCCAGTATCTGCCGCAGCGCCGGTTCGAGAAACGGAGCGAGTCCGAAGAGATGGCCGCCCTTAGATATGTTCACGGTCCGGAACTCCCCCGCCCATTCATACACATCCTGGAAGATGTGCCGATGGATCGCCTTGAGGTGCGCGACATCGAATGCGCCTTCCACGGGAGCATCGATCAACTCCGCGATGCGGCGATGCGTTCGACGCGCTTCGAATCGAGCCAGCAGCTCCGGATCAGCGAGACCGCGCAGATTTCTTAGGACGTGAGTGCCGGGATAGAGATACGGATCCGAATTCTCTGGCATCGAGCTCATCGATGGCGGCGCCAACCGCGGCTAGCGTCAGCTCGCCATCGATGTATCGATGGTATAGCGCTTTCGCTTGCTCGTCGAGATCGAACCCCTCCAGGCGCACGGACGCAAGCGCCTCTTCGTAGATTCGTGTGCGCCGGGCGCGCTCCGCTGTCGTAACTGGATCTGTTGCCAGCGCCATATTCCCTATTTTAGCAGGGGCTCGGAATCGGCTGGCTATTTCTTGCCCGCAAGTAGCCGGTCGATTTCCGTGAACAGGGCTTTGCCTTCGAAAATGTCGCGCGTGGTCAAGCCGTAAAGATAATCGCCCTGAATCATGCCGTTGGCATCGATCAGGTAAACGTGCGGGAACTGCATGGTCATGCTGCGGATGTAGGAATACGCCATCTGGCCCTGGTCGAAGAGAATCGGGTAGTGGACGCCATGGCCGGCGACGAATTGGGCAACCGTATTGGAGTTGTCGTCCGGTGCGTGAACCACCGCCAAAATCTGGACCTTGCCGCCGTATTTCTTCTCCACTTGGTCTAAGACATCCGCGAAGGCGGCGCAATGCGGGCAGGTGGTCTGCATCAATTCGAGGATCACGGTCTTGCCGCGGTAATCGTACAGATCGTAGACCTGCATCTTGGAATCGAACAGAGCGAATCCGGGGGCGCGCCGCGGCGCCTGAGCCAGCGCGGCGGCTGCGCAAAGAAGGAAGATTGTCAGTTTTCGCATTTCAGGGTTTATAAAATCAATTTTCGCAAAGATTCCGGGTACGGTGCGCGCGCCACTCCATTTTCGGTAACGATGGCGGTGACGTAGCGCGCCGGGGTGACGTCGAAGGCCGGGTTGGCCACGCGGATTCCCACCGGCGCTATTTGCCTGCCGAACATTTGCGTTACTTCGGCCGCGGGGCGTTCTTCGATGGGAATCAGGTCGCCCGATGCCAGTTTCAGATCCAGAGTGGAAATGGGCGCCGCGACGTAAAACGGCAGGTTGTTCTCCTTGGCCAGGACGGCCACCGAATAGGTGCCGATCTTGTTGGCCACGTCGCCGTTGGCGGCGATACGGTCGGCGCCCACCACCACCGAACCGATGCGTCCGGACTTCATAAAATGCCCGGCCATGCTATCGGTGATGAGGGTAGTGGGGATTCCGTCCTGCTCCAGTTCCCAGGCTGTGAGCCGGGCGCCTTGCAAGAATGGCCTGGTCTCGCCGGCAAAGACGTCGATGCGCTTGCCGGCCTCCACGGCAGCGCGAATCACACCGAGCGCGGTGCCGTATCCGGCCGTGGCCAAGGCGCCGGCATTGCAGTGTGTCAGCACGGTCTTGCCATCAGCCAGCAGCGGGGCGCCGTTGCGGCCGATGGCGCGGCAGATGGCGATATCTTCCTCACGGATGCGCAGGGCTTCCTCGATCAACGCCCGCCGGATTTCCGCGATGGGCCGCCCGCGCAGGGAGCCGTACAGCGCCTTCATGCGGTCGATGGCCCAGAACAGATTCACGGCGGTCGGCCGGGTGCGCGCCAGCGTCTCGGAAATCGTCTCCACCTGGGCATCCAGCCCGTTTTCGTCCGCGTGCGCGACCCCCAGCGCGAAGCCCATGGCGGCAGCTACGCCGATGGCCGGCGCTCCGCGAACGATCATGTCCTTGATGGCCGCCGCGACCTCCCGGTAGGTGCGGCAGGTCACCATGTGTTGTTCGAGCGGCAGGCGCGTCTGGTCGATCATCACCACGGCGCCGTCCAGCCATTGAATTGTCTCTACCATGGCTTCGTCTCTACCACGATTTGGGTAAGTCCTCCCCGTGAGCAAGCAACATCAGCATGACAAACGCATTGTACGATGCATGCATCAGGGCTGCCGCTTTGGTCGAGCCGGTGGCGTGGCGCATCCAGCCAAAACTCACGCCGGCCAGGCTGACCAGGGCCGCATAGCCGATCGAGTTGCCATACTGATAAAAGTGCAGGAAGCCGAACGGAATGGCGGTCACCACGATGCCGGGAAATGCGCCCAAGCTGCGTACCAGCAGGGGTTGCAGCAGCCCGCGAAAACCCAGCTCCTCGCACAACGGACCGGCGGTAATACCGAAGATCGCCATGAACAGGACCGCCGTGCGATTCTCCATCAGTTGGGTCATGGGCGTGCTGCCGCCCGGCAACCGAAGGTGCGACCCGAGCCACGCCACGCCAACGGCCGCCGAAACGCCGCACAGCACGATTCCCACCGGCGGCCAGCCCATCGGGCGCCAGCCGAGCGATTTCCAGAACGGCCGCTCGTATTCCAGGCGCAACAGCACAGCCAGCAACCCGAACAGGACCAGATAACCGAGGAATTGAGCGGGTACGCCTTCGGCCACGCGGAAGCGGACATGCCAGTGGAACAGCGCCATCGCGAGCCTGACGATGAGCTCACCCGCGAGCAGGCTGGGCACCGCCAGTCCAGCGAACACCAACACATCCAGGTAGCTCCAGAAGGGATCGCTTTCGGTTTCCTGCGCGGCATTCGGAAGCGATGGGTTCGGAGGCGGGGCTCCCGGCAGCGATGTGTCCGGAAGCTCCGGTTGCTGGCCGAGCGGCGTCATACGTCGCGCTCGATTAGCGCCGCCGCCAGCAGCGGAATCATCAGTTCATGGTGGCCGGTGATCGCATAGCCTTGTCCGCCCGAGCCCGCGTGCGGACGCTCCACCACATTCACCCGGGGACGATAGTGCTGCAGGAAATCGAAGTTCGCAGTGGTAAAGCCGGCCAAAGGATGCCCCAGGTTGCGGACCGCGGAAACGGCTTTGAGAAACACTTCCGGCAGCACCACCGCCGAACCGACATTCAGGTAAACGCCGCCGCCATTCAGCTCCACGATTAGAGAGCACAGCAGGCGAAAATCGAGATGGGTGGCGGCGCCGATGGCCGCACCGTCAGCCGCCGGATGGGTGTGGGGCGTATCGGCGCCAATGGCCACGTGCACCGTCACCGGAGTGGCGTTTCGATAGGCGCCCAGCAGCAGGCTGGAAGCGGCGTATTCGGGCGAGGCGCACAGTTCCAGCCATCGCCCCAACGCTTCGCCCATCCCCAGACCCTCCTTCACTCCCCCGGCGATGGCGCGGTTCATTTCGCGGCCCGTCTCCTCGGCCGAGCCGAAACGTCCGTCCGGCAGCACCGCTTCCACATCCTCGCTGGTATGGCCCGCCAGAGCGATTTCGAAATCGTGGATGGCGGCCGAGCCGTTGAGCGCAAAGCCGGTAGCGTATCCGCGGCGCATAAGATCCAGAAGCACCGGCGCCAGGCCGCACTTGATGACGTGTCCGCCCAGGCCCCAAACGATGGCCCGCCCGGCGTTCCGCGCTTCGTACATGCGGTCCGCCACGGCGCGAAATGCGTTCGCCGCCAGTATCCGGGGGAGGGAATCCAGCCACGTCCCCAAGCCCCCACCCCGGGTGTATGGCGTGGCGAAATCCGCGGCTTTCACTTTGCCGCCGCGCTCGCGAAGGCCGACGGTCTTCAACTTGGCGAAATCGATCGGCTGTTGCCGGTAACGGCTCATGCCACCTTCCCGTTGCCGAGCGCTTTCCGCAGCGCCTCGGCCGTATAGCTTTTCTTGGACCGGCTGACCTGTTCCGGGGTACCGCAAGCTACCACGCGGCCTCCGTATTCGCCGCCATCCGGCCCCAGGTCGAGAATCCAGTCCGCCGTCTTGATCACGTCCAGATTGTGTTCGATCACCACCACCGTGTTGCCCAGATCGACCAGCCGCGCGAGCACGTCCAGCAACTTGCGGACGTCGTCGAAATGCAAGCCGGTGGTAGGCTCGTCCAGCAGATAGAAAGTGCGTCCCGTCTGGCGCTTGCTCAATTCCCGCCCCAACTTGATCCGTTGTGCTTCTCCGCCGGAAAGCGTAGTAGCGGATTGGCCCAAGTGGACGTACCCCAGGCCCACGTCGCTGAGCGTCTGCAGCTTGGCGCGGATTTGCGGCAAGTTCTCCATCAGCGGCAGGGCTTCTTCCACGGTCGCGTCCAGCAGGTCGGCAATCGAATAGCCTTTGAACTTCACTTCCAGCGTTTCGCGGTTATAGCGCCGGCCGCGGCACACATCGCAAGTCACGTAGACGTCGGGCAGGAAGTTCATCTCGATGCGCTTCAATCCGTCGCCCTGGCAGGCCTCGCAGCGCCCGCCTTTGACGTTGAAGCTGAAGCGGCCCGGTTTGTAGCCGCGTTCGCGCGATTCCGGCAGCATGGCATAGAGGTCGCGGATCGGTGTGAACAAACCGGTGTACGTGGCGGGGTTCGAGCGCGGCGTACGGCCGATGGGCGCCTGGTCGATTCGGATCACCTTGTCGATGAATTCAATCCCCTCGATGGCCTCGTGGCGGCCGGGCTCCTCATGCGACCCGTAGATCTCGCGCGCCAGCCTGCGGTACAGAATCTCGTTCACCAGGGTGGATTTGCCGCTGCCCGATACTCCGGTCACCACGGTGAGCAGGCCCAGCGGGATTTCCACGTCGATGTTCTTGAGATTGTGCTCGCGGGCGCCGCGAATGGCGAGCTTGCGGACGCCCGGCTGGCGGCGGACGCCCGGCACCGCGATTTCCGCCGCACCGGACAGGTAGCGGCCGGTGAGGGAATCGGGGTTGGCCGCGATCGCCGCCGGCGTGCCGGATGCTACCAGTTCCCCGCCCAGCCGTCCGGCGCCCGGCCCCAGATCGATCACGTAATCGGCGCGTTCGATGGTTTCGGCGTCGTGTTCCACCACCAACACGGTATTTCCCATGTCGCGGAGATGGCCCAGGGTTTGGAGAAGGCGGCCGTTGTCCCGCGGGTGCAGCCCGATCGAGGGTTCGTCGAGCACGTAGAGCACGCCGCGCAGCTTCGACCCGATCTGGCTGGCCAGCCGGATACGCTGCGACTCGCCTCCGGAGAGGGTGGCGGCGGAGCGGTCCAGGCTGAGGTAGTCCAATCCGACGGCAGAGAGAAACTCCAGCCGGCGCCGGATCTCTTCCACCACGCGGCCCACGATTTCGAGCTCCCGGCCGGCGAATTCCCAATTTCTCACGGTGGTCAGCGCGCGCGCCAGCGGCAGGCTAGTAAATTCGGCGATGGAGAAATTCTTTACCCGCACCGCCAAGCTTTCGGGCCGCAGCCGTTTGCCGTGGCAGGCCGGGCATTCCACCGGCGAGAGATAATCGGAGATCCATTCGCGGTAGGTGTCCGAGGCCGTTTCGAGCGCCTCGTCCAGAGTCGCCAGCAACCCCGGCATGTCGCCGGCGCCATCGAGCAGGATTTCGCGCTGTTTCGGGGAGATCTCTTCGAATGGGGTTTTCAAGTCGATCCGGTTTTTGCGGGCCAGCGCCTCCATCCGCTGCTCGACTTCCCAAGAGCTGCCGCCCGGCCCCAGACCTCCATCGAACAATGGCTTGGAAGGATCGACGATGGCTTTTACCGGGTCGAATCTCCACTGGCTTCCCAGCCCATGGCATTCCGCACAAGCGCCGTACGGGCTGTTGAACGAGAAGGAACGCGGTTCGAGTTGGGGAATGCTGGCGCCGCAAACCGTGCACGCCAGCTCCTTCGAGTACAGCCGTTCTTCCCCATTTACCACCGCAATCAGCACCAGCCCGCCGGCCAGTTTGGTGGCCGTCTCGATGGATGCCTCCAGGCGTTTCTCGATGCCGCCCTTGACGAGCAGCCGGTCCACCACCACCTCGATGGTATGATTGCGGCGCTTGTCGAGCACGATCGAAGTATCGTCCAGCGAGCGCAGGATTCCATCGATGCGGGCGCGCACGAAACCTTGCCGAGCCAGCTTCTCCAAATCTTTCTTGTATTCCCCTTTGCGCCCGCGCACCACCGGCGCCAGCACCATGATGCGATCTTCGGGCTTGAGCGCCAGCACGTGCTGCAGAATCTGCTCGGTAGTTTGGCGCGAGATCTCATTGCCGCAAACCGGGCAGTGCGGCGTGCCCACGGAAGAATACAAGAGCCGGAGGTAATCGTAAACCTCGGTAATAGTACCAACCGTCGAACGCGGGCTACGGCTGGTAGTTTTCTGCTCGATCGAAATCGCCGGGCTCAACCCGTCGATCGAATCCACGTCCGGCCGCTCCATCTGGTCCAGAAACTGGCGGGCGTAGGTGGAGAGCGTTTCCACATAGCGGCGCTGGCCTTCCGCGTAGATGGTGTCAAACGCCAGCGAGGACTTGCCGGAGCCGCTCAGCCCGGTGATAACCGTCAGCGTATTACGCGGTATTTCAACGTCGATATTCTTCAGGTTATGCTGGCGCGCGCCATGAACCGTGATGCGGTCGAGCATAGGGAACTATTTGACGAAGTGGGAAACTCTTTATTGTCCCCCGTATTGTTCCGGTTGCGCAAATCAGGTATAAATATTAAAGCGCAGCCGCGCCGTTCTGATGATGACTTGTGCCCATTGCGGAGGAAGACTTCGAAGGATTCATCGCACGTTCTTCGAGCGCCTCAGCCTCCTTGGGATCTACCAATGCCGGCGCTGCGAGCGCGTGCAGTATTTCCCGCGCCATTATCGTTTTCATCTGGGGCCGTCGGCGCGTTGCCCGCGGTGTGGCACTTACCGGATCGCCAAGCTGAGAGGGCCGGACAGGATCGATCCGATGGCATCCGGATTTCTGAACTGGCTGGAGCGCAGGTCTGGCGGGCGCCTCTATCACTGTTGTTTCTGCCGCGTCCAATTCTACGATCGCCGCGGATTGGCGACGGCAACGCGAAACCCGGCGGAGGAGTCCGCGGCCGGGCCCGACCAGCCCGTAGTCATGGTAGCGGAACCCCCGAGTTCCAAATAGGACGGTCCTGCCGTCCATCGTTTTCCACAACGCCTGGAAAACGGTACCCTCATATTCGTGCAGTTCCTTGCTGAAACTCGCGATGCCGGCCGCCGTTTGGATCGCGTGGTGCAGGATCGCTACCCGGACCAAAGCCGGGCGCTGGTGCAGGATTGGATCAAAGCCGGGAGCGTGCTGGTCAACGGCGGCCCGGTTCGCGCCTCGCATCAGGTTCGCGCCGGCGAAGCCATCGCCGTCGAACCCGTCCAGCGACCTCCGTTATCCGCCGCTCCGGAACAGATTTCACTGGCCGTTCTCTATGAGGACGACGATCTGGTCGCCATCGATAAACCGGCGGGCATGGTGGTACATGCCGGCGCGGGCACGCACTCCGGGACGCTGGTGAATGCCTTGCTCGGGCGTTACCAATCCCTTTCCGGGGTAGGCGGTCCCCTGCGCCCCGGCATCGTTCACCGCCTGGACCGTTTTACCAGCGGCGTGCTGCTGGTGGCCAAAAACGATGCGGCGCACCATCGCCTGGCCGAACAGTTTGCAGGGCGGCGCGTGGAGAAAGTGTACCTGGCGCTGGTTCATGGCCGCGTCCGAGCCGATCGCGGCCGCATCGAGCGGCCGATTGCGCGCGATCCCGTTCGTCGCACGCGGATGACGGCGAAGCTGGACTCCGGCCGCGCGGCCTGGAGCGAGTACCAGGTATTACGCCGCTTTCCTGATTTCACCCTGCTGGAAGTTCGGATCGGTACCGGCCGCACCCACCAGATCCGCGTGCACCTGGCCAGTATCGGCCATCCCGTCGCCGGAGATACGCTGTACGGAGCGCCTGCCCGGGTAGAAGGAACCCCGGCGCTGGGCCGCTATTTTCTGCATTCGCACCGCATCCGGTTTAATCGACCCTCCGACGGCCGCGAAATGACCCTGGTTTCGCCTCTGCCGCCGGAGTTGGAAGGGTGGATGGAGGCCTTGGGGCCGGGTGGCTGATCCGAGGCTGGCGCGCGGGCGCGGGTACTGCGCTAAATCTGTAACGTGCACGACGTGGAGTGCGACGAGTTGTGGTCGTTTATTGGGAAGAAGCAGAAGCGCGTCCGCCCCGAAGACGATCCCAACCTTGGCGATGCCTACACTTTCGTCGCAATCGAACGCCATAGCAAGCTAGTTCTGAACTTCGCCCTTGGCAAGCGCGACCAGGCGACTACGGATGTTTTTATCGAGGGCTTGCGTCACGCAACCACAGCCGACAGTTTTCAGATCACAACCGATGGATTGCTCCGCACCGCACCGCCATTCCTAATACACTTGAAGACCGCGTAGACTTCGCCCAACTCACCAAAATCTACCGGGCCGCCAGCGACGGCGAAGCGCGGTACTCGCCTCCCGGAGTGGCTTCTGTGGAGGCAGTCCCAGTCATGGGTCGTCCCGACCCCGAACGCATTTGCACCTCGATTGTGGAACGCCAAAGCCTCAGCGTGCGGATGGGAACCCGCCGCTTCACCCGGCTAACGAATGCTTTCAGCAAGAAGTGGGAAAACCACTGGGGTGCCGTGGCGCTGTGGTTCACGTACTACAATTTCTGCCGCCGTCATCAGTCTTTGCGCATGACGCCCGCAATGGCGGCCGGAATCACGAACCACATTTGGGAAGTGAAGGAACTGCTCTTAGCCGCGTAACAATTTTTGTGATGCCTTTCATTTTTGGATTCGTCAGAAGAATCTGTGGGTGAGTTCCGGCTCGGGCAGTTTGCCAAGTGAATGATAGAGCGCCAGTTCGGTGACTCGGAAGGTTCGGAACCCATAGGATTTTCTCATAGTGACTTTT
>JBEKYD010000080.1:0-25988 GCA_049511335.1 Bryobacteraceae bacterium
TCTTCAGCGCCGAGTCCTTCGTCTCGATGACGCAGTCCGTGACCCTGATGTCTGCCGAGGGACCGTAGTTCTGGGCCTGGCGGGTAGTCTTCACCACGATCGCGTCGTCTCCGCACACGATGTCGCAATTGCGAATCTCCACGTCGCGGCAATGATCGGGGTCGATGCCGTCGCAGTTGGGCACGTCCAGGTGATTACGGATCTTGACGCGCTCCACCAGCACGTGCTCGCAGCCCAGCATGTGCAGACCCCAAAACGGCGCCTGGCCGAAGCCGATGTCGCGGATCTCCAGCCCCTGGCACGCGGTCAGCACGAAGATCTTGGGACGAAACGGACCGAACCGCCAGATTTCGCCCTCGCGATCGAAGCCGGTCATGAATTCCAGAGCGCGCCCGTCGATACGGCCGGTTCCGGTGAACTTCAGGTTCTTGGCGCCGTTCGCGGTGAGGATTCCGTCGGCGCCTTCCGGATAATGTTTCCGGTCCGTGCTCACCACCAGCTCGGCATCGTCGGCCAGGTGAAAGTCGATACCGCTCCGCAGCACGAGGGTGCTCACCAGGTATTTCTTGCCGCCGCGGATGAGCACCTGGCCGCCGCCTGCCGCCGCGGCAGCATCGATGGCGCGCTGGATGGCGCCCGTGTCGAGGGTCTTGGCATCTCCGGCTGCTCCGAATTTCTGCGCGTCGAACACCTGGTTCTGCCCACGCAAAGGCGGGAACGACGCCAGCGCCGCGGCGCCCAACAGCGCCCGCCGGGTAAGCGGGGCGGCATTAGGAAACAAGTTCCGATTCACCTGCTTAGGGTAACGGAAAACAAAGATTCCGGCGCAGTCGTCCCACGTTCCAAAGAGTGAAACGCCTGAAGTGCTGGGAAGCGTGGTAGGCGAGCACGAAATGCCGGTCGAGCCTACGGCCCGCTCATCCGGCTCGCTATTTCCAACCCTCGCCAATGTTTACCACCTGAGCCGCCGATGAACGCCGATAACCTCATCGCTCTCTTTATCGGTGTTCATCTGCGTCCATCTGTGGCTAATTTCTTCACGCCTTAGTCCCCGCAATCCGCAGCCGGCGGTAATCGGCGTGCCACTGCCCATCGCGAAACAGACTGGGCGCCGCCAGCCTGGAGACGCGAAGGCAAAACTCCTCGCGCCCGGCTTGGTCCAGCGCGTCGAGCCAGTGACGGCCGAACATCTCGTACCAGCGGTTCAAGCCTGCCGCGCCATGATCGAGCGCAGTGGGCCGGTCGAAGGTCGCGGCGAACGTGACGTCCAGCCCGTGGCGGTCGAGAAGCGCGGCATATGCCGCGAGGCTGGGATAGAACCATGGCAGCGCCGGTTCGGGACCTACACCTAGCGACTGCCACGCTCGCCCGGCTGCCTCGATGATCGCCGCCACATTCCCGCGGGCGCCGAACTCGGCCACCAGACGGCCGCCGGGCTTGAGCGCGCGCGCCATTGCCGCAGCCGCATCGTCGGCACGCTTCACCCAGTGGAGGACGGCATTTGAAAAGATCCCATCGAATTCTTCCCGATAGGCAAGCTCGCAAACGTCCCCAACTTGGAACCTCAGGGTAGGATAATTGACGGTCGCCTGCGCCACCATGGTTTCGGAACGATCGATCCCGCAAACCTCCGCGCCCGACGCGGCAATCTCCGCGGTCAGTTGACCGGTTCCGCATCCCACGTCGAGGATGCGCTCGCCCGGTTGCGGCGATAGCAACCCCACCAGATCGCGCCCGTACTCCCAGACAAACCCGCAGTTCCGCTGATAGAGACCGGCATTCCAGGTGACGCCCATCCTTTATATTCTAAGGGGCACGAGAAAGCGATTCGCGGCTATGGCCTGCTCAACCGATCTTCAGCTTCCACAGCCTCGCGCGGCTGAGCAGAATCACAATCAGCCCGCCGAGATTCAACCACGCGAACCAATCGCCCCATCGTTGGTAGAGCGTATCGTCATGGTGGACGGGCGCTGCCGCCAGCAGAGATGCAAAATGTACGGCGGCGTCATCCCGCTGGGCGAGAATTCGTCCGCGGTCGTCACTGACTGTGAGCAAGCCTTGCTTGGCGGCACGCACGATCGTAAAGCCGCTCTCCACTCCTCGCATGACGGCCATCCGGCCGTGGAGCCAGCCATCCAGAGTAAAGTCCCAGGCCGGCGCCAGGAGTAAACCGACGCCTTTGGCGCCATATTGACGGCTCAAGCCGGGAAAATCCATGTCTTTGCAAATCTCGATACCCCAAACACCAGAGGGCCGGTCGAGCACCGTGATGGTTGTTCCCGGCTGATCCACGTCTTCCAAAACCGGGACCATGTGATGTTTGTCATAGATCGCCGGGGGCGCGCCGCCGGGAGCGTACAGGCGAGCTTGGTTCAACCGTTTTTTCGCCGTGCCGAGATCCAGGCCAACCAGGAAGGCCGCACTCGCGCTAGCGGAAGCCGATTCGAATAGAGTGTCCAGTTGCTCGACCGCTTGGTTGGATACGAGGGCGATTTTCTCCGGCAGCACGACGATTTGGGCGCCCTGAGACGCCAGGCTTTGCGCCTTTTCGGAATAATTACGGAGCAACTGCAGGGCCGTACTGTCGTCCCGCGGAAAGGGAGTATCGACACCCGTAGCCATCAGGCCGACCGTCACCGAATGCTCCGGCGCGGGAGTGGAGACCAGCCGCCAAACACCGTACCCGATGACTGCCGCGAAAAAAACGCCTGCCGCGATGGCGAGCCGTTGTCTCTCCAGTCCGCGGCCTTTCCGGCTCAGCAAGGCTGCGATTACGGCCGGAAACAGCAAAAGACAGAAGCCGATTCCCCAGATGCCAACCAGGGAAGTCACTTGCAACACAGGCAAGAAATCCATCTGGCTGTAACCCATGTTCGGGAAAGTGCCATTGGGCGAAGCTAGGTTGTTCAGGTATTCGAATGCGACCCAGAATGCCGGGAATACCAGAGCCGCCTTCCACAGGGCGCCACGAAGGAGGAAGCCTCGATAGAGTAGAACGTCAAGACCGAATAAGCACGCCGGAACAGCCGAGAAGATCAACACAAGCGGAGGCGTCGCAAAATTTGTCAGCAAGTAGTACCACATGTTGACGCTTCCAAAAAACCAGGAGAGCGCGGCTACCGAGAAAGCACTCCAGCGTCCGAGACGCGAACCGATGAGCAGAACGGGCAGCGGAGCGAACCAGGTCAGCCACCACAATGGGTGCAGTCCCGTGCCCCAAAACAGCATGGCGGAAGCAACCACAACAGCGATGGCCGTGGGAACGATGGGCGTGGCCGATCTCGGCCGACGCTCAGGGAGGGGCATCTCAGGCTTTGAGATCATTTCTCTCCATCCTCAAAAAGCACGCCGATGTTAACCGGCAGACGCTGGCTTGTCAAGGTATTCGGCGAGCCCCACGCCCGCCTACACCTCGCGGTGATACACTGGCCGCCATGACTCGCCGAAATGTGTTGCAAACCGCTCTCGCCGGGGCGCCTGCCGCGCTCGTGGCCGACACGCCCGCCACCGATCGCCCCTGCGGCGCCAGCCAACCGATGAAGATCACCGGGGTAGAAGCGATCCACCTGGAGAAGCCGCTCAAGGAACGCTTCTGGATGGCCAACTCTCCCATCGGCGGCTATCAGCCGAAGGCCTCGCGCCTGATCGTCACGCTTCACACCGACGCCGGGATCTCCGGCTATGGCGAAGGCAGCGGAGGCGGCGCCAACATTCTGCGCAAGGGCTTTGCCGATCTCATCGTCGGCGAGGACCCGTTCATGGTGGGCAAGATCTGGGAGAAAATGTTCGCCGTCACATATGGCCGGGAGCCCTCCTCGCGCGGATGGGCGCAGAGCGACGTGATCGCCGCCATGGCGCCGATCGATGCCGCTATCTACGACATCATGGCCAAGTCGGCCGGGCTGCCAGTCTATAAATTTCTGGGAGGCTACCGCGATACCGTTCCCGTTTACGTGACCGGCGGCTACTACCGCGAGGGAAAAGGCATCCCGGAGCTGATCGAGGAGGTTCGCGGCTATATCGACAAAGGCTTCAACGCGATCAAGCTCAAGGTGGGCGGCATTAGCGGCGGCTATACGGTGGAAGACGACTACGAGCGGGTCAAGGCCGTCCGCCAGGCGGTGGGGCCAAACGTCAAGCTGATGCTCGATGCCAATCAGGGATGGGACGTCCCCACAGCCATCCGCGCCTCGAACAAAATGTACGATCTGGACATCACCTGGTTGGAAGAGCCGCTGCACTGGTATGACGATGTCGAGCCCCTAAAGCAGGTAAAGCTCAACACGCGTATCCCGCTGGCGTCCGGCGAGCACGAACTGACGCGCTGGGGCGCGCGGCGGCTGATGGAAACGGGCGCGATCGACGTGATGCAGTTCGATTGCAACGCGCACGCCGGAATTACCGAATGGCGGAAAATCGCCGCCATGGCAAGCATGTCGTTCATCCGGATGGCGCCGCATCACGAGCCGGTCCTGCATGGACATCTGCTGGCGTCCATTCCCAACGGCTACATTTTGGAATCGTTCGCCAATCCCGATCGCGACCCGTTTTGGTTTGAGCTCTACGATCGCAAGCCGCGCGTCGAAAAGAGCATCCTGTATCTCGACAACACGCCTGGCTTCGGCGTCGAGTTCAACCAGAAAGCGCTCCAACAGTATGGGACCAAAGTGTTGTAGCGCGGTACCGGCCCCGATAAGACCGGCGCACCGGTGGTGACGGACGAGGACCACCCTATGTTCCGGGCTTATTGAAGCTGCTTCCGCCGGGATATCGGGGGTGACGAAGCCCATGTAAGAGCCGGCGGCGATTGGCGCTACTTGATTGGCGGTGGAGAAGGGACGCATAATGGCTACGACTCATGCCTGTTTCCTTGAAGAATCAAGTAGCCCTGGTGATTGGCGCCTCGAGCGGGATTGGACGCGCGACGGCGATCCAGCTTGCGCGCGACGGCGCCCTGGTGATGGCTTCGGCGCGGCGCATCGAACGATTGCGGGAGCTGCAGGACGCATTGGCCGCGGAAGGGTTTCGCGTGGAGGTGCACGCGGCGGACGCGCGCGATGCGGCCGCCATGGAGGAGCTTGCCGAAGCTACCCGCCGAACCCTCGGCCCCATCGACATTCTGGTGTATGCGACCGGCACCAACACCCCGGACCGGGCTTTCCGGCGCCTCCGGCCGCCCATCTGGGACGAGCTGATCCGCACCAACCTGGACGGCGCTTACTACGCCGCATACGCGGTGCTCCCGGCGATGCGCGAGCGGGGACGGGGCCACCTGGTGTTCATCTCGTCGATTTCGGGACAGGCGCCGGACGTTTCGGGAGCGGCCTATCAGGCGTCCAAGCGCGGAATGATCGGCCTCGCCCACGCCATCCGTCTGGAAGAGAAAGAGAATGGCATTCGCACCACGGTGGTGTGCCCGGGGCTGGTGGATACCGAACTTCTGGAAAAGCGGCCGTTCAAGACCAGCGCCGAGCAACTGGCGGTGGCGCTGCTGCCGGAACACGTGGCCGAAGCGGTTCTGGCGTGCCTGAAGCTGCCGCCACGAGCGGTGATTCCGGAGCTGACCATCGTGCCCAGCGCGCTATGAAGGGCGAGCGGTTGAGACATGCTTGGGTGACCCATAGGTGGGACAGACCATCGTTTTTCGTGGTCTGTCAAGCTCTCGCCGGGCCGCAAAGCTCGACAGACGACAAGAAACGATCGTCTGTCCCACTTGGTTTCCCGTGCAGACTCCCCGTGACTCGAAGGCGGAACTCGATCTGCGGACGGTGGCACACGAAATGACGGCCCCCGCCGAGGGAATTTCTTCGAGATCGGTTTCGGAAATGACGTTACCATGAAGCCGTGCGCACCATCATCGAGCCGTTTCGCATCAAGAGTGTGGAACCGTTGCACCACACGACGGCGGAAGAGCGCGAACGCTATCTGGACCAGGCCGGTTACAACCTGTTTGGGATCGAAGCCCGCCACATTCTGATCGACCTGCTCACCGATTCCGGCACCAGTGCGATGTCGACCGAGCAGTGGGCCGGGATCATGCGCGGCGACGAATCGTATGCCGGCGGCGAGAGCTTTTTCCGGCTGAAACGCGCGGCCGACGAGTTGACCGGCTTTCGCCATATGATCCCCACCCACCAGGGGCGCGCCGCCGAACGGATCCTGTTCGCGGTGATGTGCAAGCCGGGCAACGTGGTGCCGTCGAACACGCATTTCGACACTACCCGCGCCAATATCGAATTCACCGGCGCGCGCGCGGTGGACCTGCCCATTCCGGAAGCGGCCGACACGCAGGCGCGGCTCGATTTCAAGGGCAACATGGACACGGCGGCGCTGGAAGCCCTGATCGAGCGTGAAGGCGCCGGCAATGTGCCGCTCGCGATGCTGACGGTGACCAATAACTCCGGCGGCGGGCAGCCGGTCTCGATGGCCAACATCGAAGCGGTGAAAAGCGTCTGCGCGCGCCACGGGATTCCGTTGTACCTGGACGCCTGCCGTTTCGCCGAAAACGCGTGGTTCATCCACGAGCGCGAAGCCGGGTATGCCGATTGGACACCCAAACGAATTGCGCAAAAGATGTTTTCCCTCGCCGACGGGTGCACGTTTTCAGCCAAGAAAGACGCGTTCGCCAACATCGGCGGGTTCCTATCGACCAACGACGACCGAATCGCCCACGAGCAAACCAACCTACTGATCCTGACCGAAGGCTTTCCGACCTATGGCGGCCTGGCCGGGCGCGACCTGGAAGCGATTGCGGTGGGGCTGGAGGAAGTGCTCGACCCCGACTACCTTCGCTACCGCATCGTTTCGACGGGATATCTGGGGCGCCACATTGCAGACCGGGGCGTGCCCATTGTGGAGCCTCCGGGCGGGCACGCTATCTACATCGACGCAGCGCGCATGCTGCCGCACATTCCGAAGGAGCAATTTCCGGCGCAGGCGCTGGCGGTGGAGCTGTACCGGCACGCCGGGATTCGTTCGGTGGAGATCGGGTCGCTGATGTTCGGCGCGGCCGCGCGCCACGAGCTGCTGCGCCTGGCGATCCCGCGCCGCGTCTACACACAGAGCCACATCGACTTCGTGGTGGAGGCGATTTTGGAGGTGAACGCGGCGAAGGACGGGATTCGCGGCCTCGAAATCGTGGAGCAGCCGCCGTTCCTGAGGCATTTCAGCGCGCGGCTGCGGCCGGCATGAGGGCTTAGTGCGGCGTTGCCGGCCTCGCTGCTGGATGGGCCTTGCCGGCCCCAACCAGTCCGTGGAGCACAGAGCTGCCCTTTTCCCTACGGCACGCCCGATGCCTACCAGTTCTACCTCGACATGGGTCCGCTCTCGAACGCCAATGAGAAGTACTTCAAGGACAAGCAGCCCTTCTGGAATCTGAACATCGCCCACTCCACCTACGACGAAGTGTGGCAATCGCGCGCCAGCCGCTCAGGCACCCTGACTGTCGGTACGGGCGCATTCGCGCCGATTAAGCCCGAAGTCTGGAACTTTGAAGTATCTGGATTGCAAATCGTTCCATCGTGGCTGGGCTACCGCATGAAAAAGCATCGCGGTAAACAGTCCTCACCGCTGGACCACATACACGCAACCGCCTGGACGGCTAGCTTTACCACCGAATTTCTGCGGCTCCTATGGATCGTAGAAGCAACGCTGCTGGACTATCCAAAGCAACAGGCCCTATTAGAAGCAGTCGTCGGAGGGCCTGTATTTCGGGATCGTGAACTGGCTCCCGTGCCCGACGATATGCGCGAGGCCCCAGCCGCGTCAGGAACCGGCGGCGAGCAGAAGGAAACCTAGTACCGGATCGCCTTTTCCGACGTACTCTGAGAGAAATTCACAGCCTGTGGTGCGTACGACGTGGGCCGGCAGACGCCTGCCCCCGGTCCCCCTACGCGCTGGCGGGCGCTGCTTCTTCCGGCAGTTTTTCGATGCGCACGCGCAGGACGCGGTTACGCTCCATTTCGAGCACGGTGTAGCGGCGGCCTTCGAAGACGATGCTCTGGCCGGGGCGGGGGATTTCGCCCAGCTTGAACATCAGGAAGCCGGCCAGGGTTTCGAATCCGGCATCGGTGGGAATCTCGATGCCGAACTCGCTTTCGAGATCCCGGATGCGGGTGGCGCCTTCGATCTCGAGTTCTTCGGCTTCGGGAAGTTGGCGCGGCAGGCGTTCGTCGTGCTCGTCTTCGATGCGCCCTACCAGTTGCTCCAGCACGTCTTCCACGGTGAGCATGCCGGTAATGGTGCCGAATTCGTCGACCACCATGGCCATGTGCGAGGCGCCCTGGCGGAACTGCTCGATCATCTGCGAGAGCGGCTTGGTCTCGGGCGCCACCACCGGCTGGCGCAAGTGGCGGCTGATGCGAAACGAGCGGCTGGGGCGGCCGGTGCGAATGGCGCTGCGCCGTTCCTCCCAAACCGGCAGCAAGTCTTTGTAGTGCAGGATGCCGACGATTTTTTCCGGCGAATCCTGGTAGACGGGCAGGCGCGAATGCTTGGTTTCAATCATGGTGCGGAGCACGTCGTCGAGCGAGGCCGAAATGTCGATGGAGACGATGTCGTTGCGCGGCACCATGACCTCGCGCACCGAGACGGAATCGAGATCGAGCACGCGGTGGATCATATCTTCCTGGGCTTCGGGAAGGAAACCCAGGCCGCGGCTGGAGCTGACGATGAGCTTCAACTCTTCGGCGGAATGGCCGCCGCCGGGGCTGCCGGGGCCGGGGCCGAGGCCAAGGGCGCGGGTGATGGCGCCCGCCGAACGTTCGATCACGACCACGAATGCGCGCGATAACCGGTCGAACACGAGAAGGCCGGGCGCCACCAGCGCCGCCAGCCGGTCGGCCTTGGCAATGGCCAGGTTCTTCGGCACCACTTCGCCGAGCACCACGTGAAAATAGCTGATGACGAGGAAGGACAACGCGAGCGACGCGCCATGGAGCAGTTTGGACAGGAGGGGCGTGGCGGGATGAATGGCGGACACCAGCAGACCGTACACCGTGCCCTCGCCCGCCCAACCCAATCCGAGACTCGCCAGGGTGACGCCGACCTGGGTGACGGAAAGCAACCGGCCGGGATTGGCCAGAAGGTTCAGCGCCGCCTGTGCGCCTGCCTGGCCATCTTCCGCCATCTGCCGCAACCGCGAGTGCCGCACCGAAAGCAGCGCCACTTCCGCGCCGGCGAACAGCCCATTCACGACGATCAAAAAAATCACCAGTAGAATGCGAAGCGGCGTATACGTCACAAAGTTTCCGCCCCTCATTCTAGCGGAGGTGGCCTAACGAATGCGCAGCCGGCGCGTCTAGGTAGTTAACCACTCACTCTGTTACGTAAAACGGGCCCGCTTCCCCCGTATCCCCGGAGGGCGGGCCTCCCGGGTACGCAGCCTCGCTAATGCAGGCCAAAGGCCTACTCCACTCCCGCCCAGCGGTTATGATGAAACTGTAACCTTACATGACTGGGTCTACAGGTGAGCGAATCCTACGATTCGTCAATGCTCTTATCGCGCTTGCGCTGCTGGCGGTAGCGGCCGGGCTGTTCTGGTTCGTTTGGCGCCCATTGCCGCGCCGTTCCGGCACGATCGAAACCGGGGTAGGCGCTGCGGCGAGCGTCAGTTTCGACCCGCGTGGCATGCCCCACATTCGCGCTTCGAGCCTCGAAGACGCGCTCTTCGTGCAGGGTTATGTTACGGCCCAGGACCGTCTATTTCAAATGGATTCGCTGCGGCGGCTTTCGGCCGGAGACTTGGCGGAGATCGTGGGCCCCGCGGCGCTCGAATCGGATCGCGATTCGCGCCGGCTGCGCATGCGCCGCATCGCCGAACAGGCTTATGTCACCATGCCGGCGGCCGACCGCGCCATCCTTGCGGCTTACGCCCGCGGCGTCAACGCTTTCATTTCCACTCACCTCAGCCAACTTCCGCTGGAATTCACGCTGCTGGGTTATCAGCCACGTCCCTGGAGCGTGGTGGACTCGGTGCTGCTGAGCCTGTACATGTTCCGGGATCTGACCACCTCGTGGCGCAATGAGCTGACGCTCCAGCGGCTGCTGGGTTCGGGCGAAGCCGGCAAAATCCGCTACCTGTACGATGAGCGCGCCCTGGCCGCGCCGCTCCCCGGGTCGAACGCCTGGGTTTTGGCGGGCAGCCGCACGGCTTCCGGCAAACCGCTGCTCTCCAACGACATGCATCTGGCGTATTCGATTCCGAGCATCTGGTACATGACGCGCATCACGGCTCCCGGAATGGATGTGTCCGGCGTCACGGTGCCCGGCCTGCCGGGAGTGATCGTGGGGCATAACCAGAACATTGCCTGGGGCATCACCAATTTGGAGACCGACGTTCAAAACTTGTTCGTGGAGAAGATCGATCCGCAGAATGGGCAATACCTGTTCGATGGGCGCGTGGAGCAGGCCCGGCTGGAACGCGAAATCATTCCGGTTAAGGGCAAACCGAGCGTGGAGCTGAATGTCTGGGTGACGCGGCACGGGCCCTTACTTGTGGCGGAAGGAAACCAGGCCATGTCGCTGCGCTGGACGGCCGCCGAGCCAGGCTTGCTCCAATACCCGATTTTGGACATCGATCGCGCGCAAGACTGGGCCCAGTTTACGACCGCGCTGGCTCGGTTTCCGGGCCCCGCGGCGAATTACGTCTACGCCGATCGCGCCGGGAACATCGGCTATCACGCGGCCGGACGGGTTCCGCTGCGGCGAGGCTACCAGGGCGACTTGCCGGTGGATGGATCGACTTCGCGCTTCGATTGGGATGGGTTCATTCCGTTCGACAAGCTGCCATCCGCATTCAACCCTCCCTCGGGAATCATTGCCACCGCCAACCAAGACCCATTCCCGAATGAAGATCCCTTGCCTAAGGAATATTCCTACCCGCCTCACGGGTTTTTCGCGCCTCCCAACCGTGCGCGCCAGATCCGCGCCCGGCTGGCCGCGCATGGCGGCTGGCGCGCGGCCGATCTCCTCGGCGTGGAGAAGGACGTTTATTCGGAGTTCGACAAGTTTCTGGCCGGCGAGGTTGTCGGCGCTTACCAACGCCATCGGAGCGGAAACACCGCGCTCGATGCCGCGGCCACTCTGCTCGCCGGATGGAACGGGCAGATGGAGACCGATTCCGCCGCCGCATTTCTCGAATCGCTGGTTTTCCAGCACGTGCGCACGGCGGTCTGGCAAAGGGCCGCGCCCGGAGCAAACATCGACACGGTTCCGAGATTCACTACCGCCAGCATCGAACGCCTGCTGCGCGAGCGGCCGGCCGGGTGGTTCAGCGATTACGACACCATGCTGCTGACGGCTTTTTTAGATGCCTTCGAGGAAGCGCAGCGCATCCAGGGACGCGACCCCAAGCGCTGGAAATATGGCGCTTATTCCACCATCACAATCCGCAATCCGGTCTTGCACCAGGCGCCATGGGTGGGCCGGTACTTCGATATCGGTCCGGCGCCCATGAGCGGTTCTCCCGTCACCGTCAAGCAGTTCACGCGCGCGCTCGGCCCCTCCATGCGCATGAACGCGGACCTGGCCGATTGGGACCGGTCGCTGCTGAATATCGTGACCGGCCAGAGCGGACAGGTCCTCTCCAGCCACTACCGCGATCAGTGGGACAGCTATTATCACGCGCGCAGCTATCCCATGCCGTGGAACAGCGAAGAGATCTCGAGCACGCTGGAATTTCGCCCCGAGAGATAGCGCCGGTCCTCGGCGTTTCGAGACATCGGAAGGATGCGATCAGGTACTTACCTGGTGAGGCATAACTGCAGTCACTCGCTTGTCATACAGTTGCTACCCACTCTAAGAAAAAACCGAATAGTCCTAAGAGATTTTCCTTGACGCGCCATTAAAGTTGTTTCATACTCCACTCACGCGATTGCGAGGGGCACGGCAATCGTCAAACGAGCTTCCATACTATCTGCGCGCTAAACGACGGCTGCCGGACACACGACAGATTTCGCCGAGCCGCTGGTGTGCCCGAACTGTCTATCTGCTTCCCAATCCACTTAGAACGGAGATTACATCATGGCTGGTAGTTCGACGAATCTTAAGCCTTTGAGTAAAACCGGAAGACGACCCGCGCGCGGCGCTCGCCGGGTTGGACCGGCGGATCCAGAGGAGATATTGTCTGTCAGTATTCGGGTGCGCCGGCGCACCGATGCGCCGCCGCTGGCCGACCCGCAGCAAACCGGCCCTTCCACGATGCGGCGCGGCCCTGCGCTGTCCCGCCAGGAGTTCGCCGCGCGTTACGGCGCCGATCCAGCCGATCTGGAGCAGATCGCCCAATTCGCCCGCACGAACGGTCTTCAGATCGTGGAAAGCAGCATTCCCCGCCGCACAGTCGTCGTCTCCGGCACCGTGGCGCAGATGAACCGCGCCTTCGCGGTCGATCTGGGCAATTACGAATCTCCCAACGGGAACTACCGCGGCCGTGAAGGAGCCGTGCAAATGCCGTCCGAGGTTACCGACATTGTCGAAGGCGTGTTTGGCCTCGACAACCGAAGGATGGCAAGGTCGTTCACGGTGCTCGGGCCGGCGCAAGCCACCACGCCGCTGACGCCGCCCGAAGTCGCCGCGCTTTACGCTTTTCCGGCGACTCCGCCCACCGCTAGCGGCCAGACCATCGGCCTTCTGGAGTTCGGCGGCGGTTTCATTTCGACCGACATCCAGACATATTTCAAGGGGCTGAAACTCACCACCCCCACCATCGCCGTAGTCGGGATCGACGGCGCCAAGAATTCTCCGGGCAGCGCAACCAGTCCGAACGGCGCGGACCCCGAGGTAGCGTTGGATATCAGCGTGGCGGGGGCGGTCGCCCAGGGCGCCAAGATCGCCGTATACTTCGCGCCTTGGACGGAGCAAGGCTGGGTAGACGCCGTTACCACGGCGGTTCACGATACGACCAACCAACCCTCCGTAATTTCCATCAGTTGGGGTTGGGCGGAAAACGAGGGCATCGACGGACTCACCTGGACCCAGGCGGCCATCGACGCGGTGAGCGCGACCTTCCAGGAAGCCTCGTTGTTGGGCGTTACGGTTCTTGCCGCCAGCGGCGACGACGGCTCGAATTGCCAGATTGGCGACGGGAAAGCCCACGTGATCTATCCCGGCTCCGACCCCTGGGTTACTTCCTGCGGCGGAACCACCATCTCGAACGTATCCGGGACCACATACACGGAAGATACTTGGAACGACAACGGCGCCACCGGCGGCGGCATCAGCGACATCTTCGCGAAGCCCTATTGGCAGAACTGGGCGGGGGTGCCAGCTTCGGTGAACGCCGGCGCCCACGTCGGCCGCGGCATTCCGGATGTGGCTGGAAACGCGGATCCGGACAGCGGCTACGAGTTGGTGCTGTACGGCTCCCCTTACGGGCCGGTGGGAGGAACCAGCGCGGTCGGTCCGCTGTACGCCGGCCTGGTGGCCCTGCTCAATGCCAACCTGGGAGAACCGGTCGGGTATCTGAACTACAATCTCTACGCTTTTGCCGGCACCAACGTATACCGCGACGTCGCCGATGGCCAAAGCAACGCCACCAACGGCGCGCCGGGATACAAGTCGGGGCCGGGTTGGGACTGCTGCACCGGATTCGGCAGCGTGGAGGGGACGGCGCTGATGTATGCCCTCGAAGGCGTCGGTCTGCCGGTGGCGCTCGCCGAATTCAATGGCGAGCTCTTCATGGCTTGGAAAGGAGAGGAGCGCGACGACCGCATCTTCTATAGCAGCTTTAACGGTTCGACCTGGGGGTCCCAGCAGCAGGTCCCCGGCGTGGGGACCAGTTCCGGGGTGGCACTGGCCGTTATGGGAGGAAAGCTGTACATGGCCTGGAAGGGCATGGGAGACGACCAGGGCATTTACTACAGCAGCTTCAATGGCACAAGCTGGGCGGCGCAACAGCAAGTTGCGGGCGTCGGCACCAGCACCGGTCCGCGCCTGGCTGTTTTTGGAAACGCTTTGTACATGGCCTGGAAAGGCCTGGAAGGCGATCAGCGCATGTTCTGGAGCAAGTTCAACGGCACAAGCTGGACACCGCAGGCGCAGATTCCGGGAACCGCCACCAGCGTCGGACCGGCGCTGGCGGTCTGCAATAACGTCCTGTATGCCTCATGGAAGGGCGTCTACGGCGATCCTTCCATTTGGTACTCCAGCTTTAACGGGACCAGTTGGGCGGCGCAAAAGCAAATGTCCGGCGTGGGCACCAGCGAAGGACCGTCGATAGCTGCCCTCGGCGGCACTCTCTACGCGGTTTGGAAAGGTGAGCTGATGGACCAACGGCTCTGGTATTCGAGCTTCAACGGCACGGCTTGGGCGGCCCAGAAGCAGATTACCGGGGTCGGAAGCAGCTCCGGCCCCGGCCTGGCGCTGTTTGGCAACGTGCTCTATGCGGCGTGGAAGGGCGAGGGCGGCGACCAATCGATCTGGTATTCCAGCTTTAACGGTACGACCTGGGCGCCGCAGGCCAAGGTGCCGGGTGTGGGAACCAGCCCCGACCTGGTGCTCAAAGCCGGCAGAGGTTGAACTTACAAGGTGTGAAGAAATAGAGCCGCCGATGAACGCCGATTAACGCCGATAAGAACAACGATGAAGTTATCGGCGTTAATCGGCGTTAGTCGGGGGCTCGAATTTGGTTTATTCACGACGGGGACGGATTTCCCCACATCGGTTAAGTTAAGCGCCCCCGCATCACGGTCTGACGACCGTTCCAGCTCTGCTATGCTCGAATCGAAAGAGCAAACGCATGGCAAGAACTGAATCGACAATGACCGCGCTGGGAACCTCGGCGCCCGATTTTCTACTGCCCGACGTCACCACGGGCCAGTCCGTCAGCCTGAACGATTTCGTGCGCGCGCGGGCGGTGCTGGTGATGTTCATTTCGCGCCACTGCCCGTATGTGCAGCACGTCAAGCAGGAGCTGGCGCGCTTGGGCAAGGATTATGCCGGCCGCCCGCTGGGCATCGTGGCCATTGGTTCCAACGATGTGGCGCTGTTCCCGGACGACGCTCCGGAACGGCTGCGGGAAATGTCCGCCGAACTGGGGCTCAACTACCCGATCTTGTTCGACGAGACACAGGCCGTTGCCAAGGCTTACGCCGCCGCGTGCACTCCGGATTTCTTTCTTTTCGACGCGGACCGCAGACTGGTTTACCGTGGCCAGCTCGACGGCAGCCGCCCCAATAACGGCGTGCCGCTGACCGGTACGGACCTGCGCCGGGCGATCGACGCGGTATTGGCCGGCTTACCGGCGCCGGCGGAACAAAGGCCGTCGCTCGGATGCAACATCAAATGGCGCGCGGGCAACGAGCCGGCCTATTTCCAGCAGCCGGAGGCGGCCAAAGCCCCGTAGAAAACAGGGCCACTCCGCGGTATGATGCTGGTAGCGGGAACCGGGAGGCTAGTCCCGGTCCCCGCACGCTGCCTATCGCCGGCTCTTACGAGTCCAGACGAGCAACGCCGTAAGCCGGCCAGCAATGGACCGGATCTTTACCAGCAAGAGGATCATAAGCTGGATCCTGCTTTCCAGCTTCGTGTGGAAGGCCCGGACTCAGCTCCGGGCTTTCCCGTTTGAAGCCTCAAGTAGCTTCGCCCGGGAACCAGCCCAGTCCATACTCCACCGGAAGACCGAAGTCGGATCGTAACATCTGTTACAAGCGCGTGTAATGGGTTCGGCACAAGCGCGCGCTACTATTTATGCATGCCAACTTTTCACGCTCTGGCGATACAACAGGCCGGCGGCAAGCTCAAGCCTTTTTCTTACGATCCCGGCGAATTGGGAGACCAACAAGTCGAAATCGAAGTGCTCTATTGCGGCATTTGTCATTCCGATCTCGCCATGGCGCACAACGAGTGGCACCTGACGCAGTATCCGTTCGTGCCCGGCCATGAAGCCATAGGAAAAGTGGTCGCGACGGGACGCGACGCCAAATCTGTAACCGCCGGCCAGACGGTGGGCCTCGGTTGGAATTCGGGCAGTTGCCTGCATTGCCCGCAGTGCCTGAGCGGCAATCACAATATGTGCCGCACCCTGGAAATGACGATTGTCGGCCGCCGCGGCGCATTCGGCATGCGCGTCCGCTGCCACTGGGTATGGGCCACGCCGATTCCGGAGGGTCTGGATTTGGCCAAGGCCGGTCCGCTGCTGTGCGGCGGCATCACCGTCTTCAACCCGCTGCTCCAGTTTCAGGTGCTGCCTACCGACCGCGTCGGGGTGATCGGCATCGGCGGCCTGGGACACATGGCGCTGCAGTTCATGAACCGCTGGGGCTGCGACGTTACGGCTTTCACTTCTTCGGCCGGTAAGGCGGACGAAGCGAAAAAGATGGGCGCGCACCACGTTGTGGATACCCATTCCCAGGACGCTCTCGCTAAGGTAGCCGGCTCTTTCGACTTCATCCTGTCTACGGTTACCGCTGATTTGCCCTGGGATGCGTATCTCGCCGCGCTGGCGCCCAAGGGACGCCTGCATGTAGTTGGTGTGCCGCCGAATCCGATTCCCGTGCAGGCCTTCGCCTTGATCGGAGGCCAGCATTCTGTCAGCGGTTCTCCTTCCGGCGCTCCCGCCACGGTGGCGAAGATGCTCGATTTCGCCGCCCGCCACGGGGTCGCGCCGGTGACCGAAGAATTCCCGATGACGAAGGCCAACGAAGCGTTCGCCCACCTCGAAAGCGGCAAGGCCCGCTACCGCATCGTGCTGAAGAACGACCTGGGATAGGCATCGGCTGGGTGCCCGGCGGGATCATGGCTGCATGGGACGCCGTACGGAAGCGCCCGGTGCATCCACATACTCCAGCAGGGTCATGAAGCCATAATCCATATGAAGCTGCATGTGGCAATGGAACAGCGACGGACCGGGATGATTGGCCACCAGATGCACCTCGACTTGGGTATGCGGCTGCACGTTCACCACGTCTTTCAAAACCCCGCGGGTCGGCTTGCCTGCTACGCGGATTAACTCGAAGGAGTGCCGGTGCAAGTGGATGGGGTGCGCGTCCTCGCTTCGATTGTCGAAGATGAGGCGGTACGTGCCGTTGGTTCGGACGCGGATGGGATCGGTTTTGGGGTACTCCTTGCCGTTGATGGTCCAGTGATCCACCCAGCGGTTGCCCATCCACTTGTTCTTAAAAACCAAAGGAATGCGCTCGTCCGGCTCGGGTGCGCTGCCGCTTGAGCCGAACTGCGTGTAGTCCCACGTCTCGGCGGCGGGCGCGGTCCACTGCGGCTCACCGGAACGGCCGGCGTATTCCACCGTCACACCAAGGCCCGCCTTGCGCATCTTCTCATCCACGTCGCCCAGAATCCACACGCCCGGCTGATTCATTTCCACGATGGCATCGATGCGCTCCGCCGCCGCTAGTTCGAGCACGTCGACCTCGCGCGGAGTGGGTACCGGGTTGCCATCGAGCGCGATCACCTGGAAGCGATGGCCGGGAAGCGCCAGCCGATGAAGCATGGTGGCGTTGGCGTTGAGGATGCGGAACAGCACGCGCTCGCCAGGCTTTACGCGAACCGGCTCGCCGCCGCCCAGGGCATGGCTGTTGATGGTGAAGGCGTCGTAAGCCACTTCGAGCGTGCCTTCACTGCCTTCGCCGAGACCGCCCATGGGGCTCAGGTACGGATCCCAGCCATGCAACGCGAGCAAAACCTCGCGGTCGTAGCGGCCCGGTTCCGACGCCGGCACGATCTGCAGAAACCCGAATTGGCCGGTATAAGTGGCCCGATGCAGATCGCGGCCGGCATGAATGTGGGAATGATACCAACGCGTGCCGGCCGGCTCCGGGGTGAAGGTGATGGTCCGATTGCCATGCGCCGGCACGAACGGCGTACCCTCTTCCATGGCGCCATCCACTTCGGGGGCGGCAAACGTGCCGTGCCAATGCACCAGCTCGGGGATGGAAGTGTCATTGTAAACGGCGACGGTAACGGGCCGGCCTTCGGTAACGCGCAACGCCGGTCCGGGAAACGAGCCGTTGTATCCGGTGGTCTTGATGAAGCGCTTGGGCGCAATTTCGACTTCCACGGCGCCGATGCGCAGGGTGAAATCGGGCCGCGGGGTAGGCTGGCCGAGGAGCGTGCGTCCGCCGGTGGCAGCCAGGGCCGCCAAGAAATCGCGGCGGTTCAGATTGGATGGCATGCTGTATCCGCTATTAGTATGGTGCCCACGAAACCGATTCGACAAACCTGCACGCGCGCGACATCAAGCTTGGACGCGGCTGGCAAGCTCAGTATCCAGTTTCGGAACTTCAGCGACGTATTCCAGAGCAACCGTCACTCGATCCAGCCGCCGCCCAGCACCAGATCGCCGGAATAAAACACTGCGCCTTGGCCCGGAGTCACGGCGCGCTGCGGCTCGTCGAAGACCACTTCCATGCGCGCCCCGACGCCGGTGGGCAACAGAAGCGCGGGCGCGGCAGCGTGCTTATTGCGGATCTTGACCTGCGCGGCAATTGGCTCTATCGGGGCGGCGATCGAAACCCAGTTCACGTCGCGGGCGAAAAACGAGCCGCGCAACAGGGCGTCATTCCCGCCCACCACAACGCGCTGCGATTGGGGATCGGTGGCAAGCACGTAGAGCGGTTCGCCGGTGGCCACGCCCAGCCCGCGGCGCTGTCCCACGGTGAAATGGTGCACGCCGGCGTGGCGGCCCAGGCTGCGGCCGTCTGTAGTGACAATTTCGCCCTCCGTGCGCACCGGCTCGACGCCGGTTTCCTTCAAGTAGGCGCTCAGGAACGCGGCGTAGTCGCCGTTGGGCACGAAGCAGATTTCCTGGCTGTCGGGCTTTTCGGCTACGGCCAGCCCGAGCGAATTCGCGATCTCCCGCACTTGCGGCTTGTTCAGGCCGCCCAAGGGAAACAAGGTACGCGCCAGTTGCGGCTGGGTGAGACCGAACAGGAAATATGTCTGGTCCTTGGACGCATCCACGCCGCGCAGCAGTTGGTAGCGGCCGGTTGCGTCGTCGTACTGAATGCGGGCATAATGTCCGGTGGCAATTTGTTCCGCGCCCACCGAATCGGCCATCTCCAGAAAGCGGTCGAACTTGATGTAGTTATTGCACAGCGTGCACGGGATGGGCGTGCGGCCCGCCAGATATTCGTTGACGAACGGCTTGACCACCTGCTCTTCGAACTGGCGCTCGAAATTCACCACGTAATACGGGATGCCGATCTGCTCGGCCACACGGCGCGCGTCGTAGACATCGTCCAGCGAGCAACAGCGCCCGGTGGCGCCCTCAGTGGCCAGCTCCGGCAGGCGGCGCTGGTTCCAGAGCTGCATGGTGAGGCCGATGACGCTGCGCCCTTGGCGGACCAGCATGGCGGCCGCGGTGGAGCTGTCGACACCGCCGCTCATGGCCACGGCGATGGGAGCTGCGGGTGGGGCAGGCGCTTCCGCCTGCCCTTGCCAGACAGGCCGGGAGGCCTGTCCCACTGCACCCATCCCCTTAGGCATGCACGGAAATCCGCCGCAGGTGCGCTACGGAGGCCTCCAAGGCATCGACCAGCGCATCCACCTGCTCTTCGGTATTATCGTGGCCGAGCGAAAAGCGCAGGCTGGAACGGGCGCGATCGGCGCTGAGGCCGATGGCGGTAAGCACGTGCGAAGGCGTCAGAGCGCCGGAGGAACAGGCCGATCCCGTCGAAACCGCAAACCCGCGCAGATCGAGCGCAATGACCATGGCTTCGCCATCCACAAAATCGAAATACACGTTGCTGGTATTGGGCACGCGGCGATCCCGCGCGCCATTCACGCCGGCGCCTTCCAGACGAGCCAGCACAGCCGCTTCCAGCCGATTGCGCAACGCCGCGAGACGCTCGCCTTCCGTCGCCAGCCGGTCGCCCGCCAGCTCCGCCGCGCGGCCGAACGCGGCGATGGCCGGGACATTTTCCGTGCCCGGCCGGCGGTCGCGCTCATGGTGGCCGCCGAAAACGATGGGCGCCAGGCGCCTTCCTTTGCGTACGTACAGGGCGCCCACACCCTTGGGCGCATAAATCTTATGGCCGCTCATGCTGTATAGATCCACGCCCAGCTCGTTCACGTCTACCGGTACGCGGCCCACAGCCTGCACGCCATCCAGATGCAGCGGTACACCGGCCTCGCGTGCCATGGCGGAGATCTCGGCCACCGGCTGCAGCGTCCCCAATTCGTTATTGGCGTGCATCACAGAGATCAGCTTCGTGGACGGCCGAAGCGCGCGTCGCACGTCTTCCGGGTCCACGATCCCGCCGGAATTCACGGGCACGCATGTCACTTCGAAACCTTCCCGCTCCAGCGCCTGGCAGGCCGAAAGCACGGCCGGGTGCTCGATGGCCGTAGTGATGATGTGGCCCGGCGTTCCGGCGAGGCGTGCCGTGCCCAGAATTGCCAGATTATCCGCTTCGGTGCCGCCGCCGGTGAAAACGATTTCGGAGGGATGGGCGTGGATCAGCCGGGCGACTTGCCGCCGCGCGGCTTCCAGGCGCCGCTTGGCCATCTGACCGAAATAGTGAATGCTAGACGCGTTACCATACACTTGACCGAGACACTCCGCCATGGTGTCGAAAACCTCGGGAGCGACCGGTGTGGTGGCATTGTGGTCGAAATAGAAACGCTGCACTACTCTTCATTTTAGCAATGGCTCAACCGATTCTTACTTTGACCACCGATTTCGGCGCGGCCGATCACTACGTGGGCACGATGAAAGGCGTCATCCTGGGCATTTGCCCACGGGCGCGCATCGTCGACATCAGTCACGAGGTGAAGCCGTATCAGATCGCCGAAGGCGCGTACCTGGTGGCGCAGGCGTACCGCTATTTCCCGGCGAAGACGGTGCACGTTGTGGTGGTCGATCCCGGAGTGGGTTCGGCGCGCCGGCCCATCCTGATCGAAGCGGCGAAACAGTACTTCATCGCGCCCGATAACGGCGTGCTGTCGATGGTGTATACCGGCGAGAAGCACAGGGCGCGGCTGATCTCGGCCGAGCGCTATTTTCGCCAACCGGTGAGCCGCACCTTCCATGGCCGCGATATTTTCGCGCCGGTGGCGGCCCATATTGCCGCCGGGGTGCCTGCCGCGCGTGTGGGCAAGCTCATCCACGACCATTTGAAGTCTTCGTCCTGGAAGCCGCAGCGCACCGGCAAGCGCACCTGGACGGGGCAGGTGCTGCACATCGACCGGTTTGGCAACATCGTGACCAACTTCGAAGCGGCGGCTTTTCCGGATCTCGAAATGCGTGACTTCGCTTTGCACATGGGCCCGTGCGAGGTTACCGTGCTGGCGCACAGTTATGCCGAATGCGGACCCAGCGAGTTGTTTGCCATCGCCGGCAGCTCGGGGTACCTGGAAGTTTCGGTGAATCAGGCGTCGGCCGCGAAGATGGTGGGATGCGAGACAGGCGCGCCGGTGGAGCTTACCGTCGGGTAGGACAGAAAGACGTGGCGCGGGCTGTCAAGCCGGCTGTCAAGCTTGCTGAGCCGAGAGTCATCCCGGCTTCTTGCGGAATGTCCAAAGAAGAAAGCCGAGAGAACCTACTGGATTTGCGGCGTACCGACATCCGCCACGGGTCTTGGGGCGGCGTCGTGTCTGGGACCGAGGCCGAGGGCGATCAACGAGAGGGAATTGATTCTTCCGGAGGACTCCAGTTTCTGGTCGGTCTGGAAGCGTTTGAGGGCATCGACCGAATTTTGGTCCCAGACGCCATTAGCCTGCTCCGGCTGAAGGTAGCCACGGAAGGCCAAAGCGCCCTGAATTTCCTTATAGCGATCCGCGGATGGCGCTAACTGGCGGGGACGCCAGGCGACGCGGCGATACTGCCTCGCGCCGGTGCGGCGGGCGGTCTGCCGGGTAGCACCGGTCTTTGCGGCTGGCTGGGTGGGGGTTTTGTGGGCCAAAACCGGGGTTTTTACCTGAGACGTGGGCACCTTGGTCGCCGCCGCTTGCTTCTGGGGTTGCGGCGCCGGATTGGCCGACCACGCCAGGACAGTCATCAAAGCTGCCACAGGGCAGCAGATGAGAGCCGGTTTGAACATGCCCAATATAGTATCAGGTATACCCAGGCGCCGTTTAGTACCAATTTTGCCGTAGTATCAGGAAAACATGGAGTGCGCCGTCGGGTTTATGGGGTAGTCATGGCGGGCAAAGCGCCGGTCCGATGCTCAGTTGCAACACGCCGGGTCACGGTCGCCCTTCGGGGCCGGTTTCACCGCGCGGATGAACGCGCTGATGAACTTACCGGCAACCTGCGGTGCCACGGCATCGACGTCAATGCCTGTCCCGGCGAGAAACTGGCGGGCGTCTTCCAGGTTGGAAACGCGGGTCGGCTCGATGCCGATCGAATCAAAACCCGCGCGGGCGAGCTTGGCGACATAATCGTAGTCGTTTAGCGCACCGGCTACGCACCCTGCCCACAGCTCCATGTTGCGCCGTATTTCAACCGGAACCTCGCCGCGTACAACCACATCGGCCACGGCGAAACGGCCTCCCGGCTTGAGGACCCGAAATGCCTCGCGCAGCACGCGATCCTTGTCGGCGGACAGGTTGATGACGCAATTCGAGATGACGACATCCACGGAATTGTCGGGCAAGGGGATATTCTCGATCTCGCCTTTGAGGAACTCGACATTCTGGACTCCGGCTTTGCGCTGGTTTTCGCGAGCCAGTGCCAACATTTCGTCGGTCATATCCAGGCCATAGGCTTTGCCGTTCGGCGCCACGCGCTTGGCGGAAAGCAGGACGTCGATGCCGCCTCCGGAGCCAAGATCGAGGACGATCTCACCAGGGCTGAGCTGGGCCAGTGCGGTCGGGTTGCCGCAGCCAAGAGATGCAAGCAGGGCCTCAGCCGGTATCTCGCCGGCCTGGCTTTCGTTGTAGAGATTGGACGTGATCGGATCGGTGCAACCGCCTGCCTTGGGAGCCGATCCACAGCAGGAGCTTCCGCCGCTCGTGACGCGAAGCGCCGCTGCGCCGTATTTTTCCTTGACGACTTCTTTGATGTCCGTGCTCATGATGACCTCTATAATGTGTCTGCCTTACTTGCAGCAGACGATCTTTTCCGGCGCAATCGCCTGGTTGCGTGTGCAGCACTCGGCATACAGGAAGCCGAGAAGCTCCTGCAAGGCGTCCGTATTGGCTGAATACCAGAGGTAGGTGCCGTCGCGCCGAACGCGCACCAGGTCCTCATTTTTCAGTTTTTCCAAATGATGGGAAAGCGTGCTGGAGGGTATGTCCAGCTCGGTCCCGATTTCGCCGACGACCATTCCATCGGGGTGCGCGCTGAGAAGAAGCCGCACGATCCGCAGCCGCGGCTCCGCGCCCATGGCGGAAAGCATGTCCGCGTAGCGGGCAGTCAGTTCAGCGTCGCCCCGTTTGCCCATGGCCGGTCTCCCTTCGCCATATTTCCATAATAGTAGAAATATAGAGAAAGTCAAGACCCAGGCAACCGGCTCGAAAAATGGGCGTATCTTTTCCGCAGCCGTCTTCGTCCTAGTTCCGAAACCGGCCGCTGAGGGCGGCCGGAGGAGGTAAAACATGAAGACTCTTTTGGTAATCGTAGTAGCCGCGGGCGCGCTCTCATTCGTGCAGGGCGCTTCCGCTCAGAATGGGACCACGGCGGCCGGCATGGGGACGCAGGGAGGCTGCGGAGCGTGCGCGCAAAAAGCGGCGGCAGAAGCTGTTTCCGCTCGGGCCGTCCCAGGAACGAACGAAACCATGCCGGTAGGACGTATCGAGAATCTCATACCTATCGGCGTGCTTGCCGCTCTGGGTTGTGAGAAATGTGCCGGTGAGGCGGTCGCCTGGGCCCTCCAGCAGGGTAGCTCCACCGGGGATATCGAGCGCGCGCTGCGCACAGTGGCCGCCATGCAAGGGCTCGACTGTTTCAAGCAGCAGTTCGGCGCCGATGCGGCTGCTCGATTGGAGAAGCCGCTGGCGGCTGCCAGAAAGGCCCTCCAGCAAGCAATGGATCAGGGTGGCGGGAAGTAGGGTTTCCACGGCGTTGTCAGAGGGCTAGAATCGTGATGGAGGCGGGGCTATGACACCGGCTAGCAATGCCGCCGAGACGGGAGAACTCTTCATCGCATATCACGACAGGATCCGCCGCTACATTGCCGGCATGATTCGAGACCCGGCGGAGGCGGAGGATCTCACGCAGGAGACGTTTCTGCGCGCGCACTGCCGGCAGGAAGCGCTTCGCGATCCCAAAGCGGCACGGGGTTGGCTGTATCGCATCGCTACAAACGTATGTTTGGATCGTTTGCGGAAACGCACGCGGCAGGCCGCCGTCAACTGCGAGGACGACCTGCCGCACGGGCGCCCGGCCGCTCTGAAAACGCCCTCGGCGCAGGAGCAAGCGGAGCGAGCGGAAACCAGCGCCTGTGTGCAGCGGTGTCTCGATTATCTGCCGGACAGTTACGGCGCCGCGATCCTGCTCTATGAAGCGCACGGACTCACGGCCGCGGAGATTGCGGGGCTGTTGGATGTCAGCGTCGCGACCATCAAGATCCGGCTCCATCGCGCCCGCCGAAGGCTGCAGGAGGTAATGGAGATCGGCTGCATGGTGTCGGAGGGAAACAGCGGAGTGCCGTGCTGCGAGGCCAAGAAGTAAAGTGTGGGAACGCGAGGCGCCGGCATTCCGGGAACTAGAGATCACCGATCACCCGACGGCTTGGTAGGCTGGGTTTTCCGCGGAGCGCCAATGGAAAACACCAACTATAGCGTTGCGACAAGTGGCGATCTGCCGGCGATCCAGGCGTTGCTGGCCGATTGCCACCTTCTCACCGACGGGATCGAAATGCTCATCGATCATTGCATCGTCGCTACGGTTGACTCCAGGATTGTCGGCACGGTCGCCTTGGAGCAGTGCGGTAGGTTGGCCTTGTTTCGCTCCTTGGCAGTGGCGGCGGATTGTCGAGGTCTTTCGATAGGCCGCAACTTGTCTGCAAAGATGGTCAGCCACGCGCGTATGGCCGGGGTCGAGGCGCTCTACCTGCTGACGACCGACGCGGAGCGGTATTTTGAAACGCTTGGCTTTCGGCACATCCAGCGCAATGAGGCACCGGCGGAGATTCAGCGGACTTCACAGTTTCGTTCGCTTTGTCCAAAGAGCGCTGTTTGCATGGCCCGAGACATCCGGGGTTAGTTTATCAAACGGGGGCTGGCCGTGCCGAGGTGGATGTGGGCGCCGGTGGCTTTGCCGGGGAGGGCCTCGCGAAAGGCGAAAAACGGGATGCGATGGAGGGTTAGATAGCGGACGAGCCACTGGCCTTCGGGCTGATCGGGCTGGAGGGCCACGTCGACGCGGCCGCGATGATCGAAACCCAGCTCGCGGTGGATCTCGGTCTGGCCCATGGCGGAAACCGGCAGCGGCTTGCCGAACTCGGCCTCAAAGGCGGCATTGGCGCTCGCGAAGATTTCGGAGGTGAAGACGCCGTTGCCGTCGAAACGCTCGACCACGTCGGGGGATGGCGGGCGGGATTCGGCCAGGCGGGTAGCGAGGGCGGCTTCGGCTTCGGCCATACGCGCGAGCTCACGGGCCAGGCGGTCGCGGGCTTCGGCCAGATCGTATTGCGTGTGGGCGTATTGCAAATCGCGAAGGTACGTGTCGAGCGAGAGTTTGGGCGCGAGGCCGGACTTGACCAGTTTCTCGGCTTCCTCGAAGGCGCGCTGCCGGCGCTCGAAAAGACGGCCGGCGGCGGCGACCAACTCGTCGGCCTGTTTCTCGGTGAGATCGGAGCGGGAGACGCTCTGGCGGAGGATGGCGGTGTCTTCGGCGTCGGCCAGAGCGTCACGAGCTTTGTCGAGCTCGATATGCGGCGCCATGCCGGAATTGACGAGCGATTCGACGCGCTGAAGCTCCATGCGCGCGCGCAATACGTCGGCGTCTTCCTGGGCAAGGAGTGGGAGGGCGGAAAGAATCAGCAGGATGGAAGTCAGGAGCCAGAAGTCAGAAGCCAGAATGAAAATGCGGCTGCGCACATTCCCGCCGCTTCTGTCTTCTGACTTCTGACTCCTGACTTCTGCTCTATTTA
>JBEKYD010000081.1:0-25980 GCA_049511335.1 Bryobacteraceae bacterium
CGGCTTCGCTCAGGGCTCCACGCCAATCCCCTGGTGGGACGGACGCCCCCTGGCCTTGCGGTTCCGGTAGACAGTGCCCCAAAACGTTAGCTCACTAATTACGGCGAAAATTCAGGCTAGGGTGTGACTGTTATACTGAACATGACGAGGCAGATCGTGGCTGAAATGCACCGCAGGCATCGCGCGAGCGCACCGGGGGAGAAAGCTGAGCCGGCTCGATACTCAGCGACCGGTCACCCGAGCATTCAGGAGCTCATGGCGGAGCAGGGAACCGCGCCAATCCAGGACGCGGCGGTCCTTCATGGCGATTTTTGGCCTGAGGAAGAGTCCGTTGAGGACTTTCTGGAGACGCTCTATGCCTGGCGCGGCCATGAAGTGTCCGACCCGGCGGCATGATTGAAGTCGTCGTCGATACGGATGTAGTCTCCTTCGTTTTCAAGAACCACCCTATCGCCACCCGTTACGATATCGAATTAGTAGGCCGGGCGGCGTTAGTCTCGTTCATGAGCGTCGCGGAGCTCGAGCGGTGGACCCTTCAACATCGATGGGGCGCGCAGCGAATTCACTGGCTTCACGTCTATTTGCGCCGCTTCACCGTAGTGCCCTCCAGCCCGGATCTTTGCCGCGCGTGGGCGAGAGTGATGGTCGACGCCCAAGCCGCTGGGCGGCGGATCGAATGTGCGGACGCGTGGATAGCCGCAACGGCACTCCTGTACCAGGCCCCGCTGATCACGCACAACCGCGGGCACTTTCTCGGTGTGCCGGGGCTGCAGGTGGTTTCGCACTCATAAGAACCTTCGCGAGCTTGCCGGCGAAAGCGCCTGGCCCACGGTATCCTGAATAGATGGAAACCATCGCACCGCCTTCAGAGGCCCAGGTAGATACCGCTCCCGAAGTCAGCGCCGCTCAATCCATCATGGATTTGGAGCGCGCCCACCTGCTGCAGAACTATGCCCGCTATCCGCTCGTCCTGGCGCGCGGAAAAGGGTGCTGGGTGTACGACCTGGAGGGGCGCCGTTACCTGGATTTGATTACCGGCATCGGCGTGAATGCGCTGGGGCACGCTCATCCGCGCATCGTCAAGGCGATCCGGGAACAGGCCGGGTTGATGGTGCACAGCTCCAACCTCTACTACCACCGTTATCAAGGCGAGCTGGCCAAACGGCTGACGGCGATGAGCGGCCTCGCCCGCGCGTTTTTTTGCAATAGCGGCACCGAGGCGGTGGAAGGCGCGCTCAAAATGGTTCACGCGCACGGCCGCGCGATCGACGCGGAAAAATACGAGATCGTTTCGCTCGACAACAGCTTTCACGGGCGCTCGATGGGGGCGCTTTCCGTCACCGGACAGGCCAAGTACCGCACCGATTTCGAGCCGCTCATTCCGGGCGTAAAGTTCGTTCCGCCTAACGATGTTGCGGCGCTCGAAGCGGCTTTCAGCGCGCGCACGGCCGGCGTGATTCTGGAGCTGATCCAGGGTGAGGGTGGGATCTATCCGCTGACGCCCGAATTCGCCGCCAAGGCGCGCGAGCTGGCCGACCGTCACAACGGGCTGCTGGTGGCGGACGAAACGCAATGCGGCGTCGGCCGGCCCGGCGTTTATTTCGCGTATCAGCGCTCCGAGCCGGTGATCATGCCGGACGTTGTAGTGGCCGCCAAACCGGTAGCGTGCGGATTGCCGCTGGGGTTCATTCTGGCCAATGAGAAGGCCGCAGCCGCCATCCGGCCCGGCATGCACGGCACCACGTTTGGCGGCGGCCCGCTGACCTGCCGGGTGGGGCTCGAGTTCGCCGAGATTTTGGACGAGCTGCTGCCCTCTATTCGCCGCGTGGGCGCATACTTCCTGGACCAACTCCAGCACCTGGCCGGCAAGCACGCCGTCATCAAAGAAGTTCGCGGCTTCGGGCTCATGCTCGGGATGGAGCTCAATGTGCCCGGCAAGCAGCTCGTGCTCGACGGCATCGGCCGCGGCCTGCTGTTCAATTGCACCCACGAAAACGTGCTCCGTTTCCTGCCGCCGTATATCGTCACGGAAAAGGAAGTGGACCGCGCCACTAAGATTCTGGACAAGCTGATAGGGAAGGCGTAGCGCCGGAACCGCTCCCTTACGGTCGCGGCTCGGAAACGCGCGACCAGGCTGGGGATGTATACTGTCAGCATTGCCGCCGAGGGCTTTCACGAGTGGAAGTCCCGCGGCGGGGACGGAGCCAGATATGAGCGAAGATACCAAGCCCTGCCCGGCCTGTGGAGAAACCATTAAGGCCGCAGCCCTTAAATGCCGCTTCTGCAATACTAACCTAACGGAATTTGCGGCCGCGAAAGAGTTCGAAGCAGAAAAGGATCTCTTCTGTGGGCACCCGGCGATTATTTACAGCATCGGCCAACTCGCGCCGTTCCTGTTGGTGGCGGCCGTTGCTGTTGCGGTCGTAGCGGTTGGCGGTATGCATCCGGAGTTGGGAATTAGCATTGGGTATGTGCTCCTCGGCTTCATAGTCTTGTGCGGCATCATTTGCCTCCGCTTCTACCTGAAGAGCCGGACAACACATTTTGAAATCACCACGCAGCGCATCAAGCTGGAACGCGGTCTGCTCTCGAAGGTCCAGGAAAGTCTGGAACTCTTTCGAATCGACCACTTTGAGCTGCGCAAGCCGCTGGGGATGCGTCTATTGGGCCAGGCATACCTCCACATCTTCACGTCCGACGCAGAGATCGAGAGGTTCGGCATATACGGCGTTCCCAATCTGGAATCGTTGGCGGACGAACTGCGAAGTTGCCAGCTTCGCGAGCGCACCCGGCGCGGTCTGACGACCTTTGTAAAAGCGTAGATTCCCACGGACCGCACCCGCGTGGCGCTGTATTTCACCGGCCGGAAGCCTACGCGGACAGGTTACGATATCCCGCTCGGTTCCACGCGTATCGATATCCCCGCCGGTCAAGGCGCCCATAAAGTCACCGATTCATTCATCATTCCGGTGGATGCCGACGCGATCGCGGTCAATCCGCACGCCCATTACATCTGCAAAGACATGCTGGGGTACGCCCTGCTGCCCGATGGCACGCGGCGCACGCTGATCCACATTCCGGATTGGGATTTCAACTGGCAGCAGCAGTATGTCTACCCCAAGCCGCTGCGTCTGCCCGCCGAGACCCGCGTGGCGATGGAGTACACCTACGACAATTCGGCCGCCAATCCGCGCAACCCCAACCACCCGCCGCGGCGCGTGGTGTACGGCCCTTCGTCCACCGACGAAATGGCGGGTCTGCACATCGCCGTCGCGCCTGTCGATGCCGCCGATGCCGAAGAGCTGGGCATGGCTTTATGGGGCAAACTGGTACGCGCGACCGGCGGTGGCGGATTGAGCCGTAAACGGCAGTGAAACGAGTTGTCAGTCGTCAGTTATCAGTAAAAAAAGTTGTCAGTTCTCAGTTGTCAGTCGTCAGTTAAGACCGAACCGCCGGTCGGGGTGCTGCTTTTACTGATAACTGATAACTGACTACTGACAACTGACTACCGATAGTGGACCACAATCCTGACCGCACCGGTCGGGCTGCCTTGAAAGACGTTCGCGCCGGATTTCGTGACCGCAATGCTGGAGATTTTCTGGCTGGGATTCATATGGTCCAGGTGATTGCCGTCGCTTCCGCGGAAGGAGGAGAAATCGGTGGTAACGCTGAGCCCCTTGCCGTTGGCGCCGGTGGCGACGGTCAAAGTCGTACCGCCGTACTGCACGCTAAGCTGGCAGCTTTGGCCACCGATGCTGAGCGTCCGGGCGTTGCCGTCCATGGTGAGGTCAATGGAGGGAACAGAGCGGGTGGGATCTGGATGGGTTTTCGTGTTTCCCTGGGTCTTGAACTGGCTCCAGGCCGCAGCCGACTCGATGTGCAACGAGCCGTTGCTGACGATGATGGGCGAATCGCCCTGCGCGCGCAACGTGAAGCCCACGCCGGCCAGAAGACTCAATCCGAGCACCGCGGCGAGAGCGGCTATTCTGCTTTTCTTCATGGCAATTCCGATAACCTTTCCTAAGTATTCGCTTTCGCACTTACTGTCGCGTATCCGGCCACCGCCCCCTGAGATGCCGTGAAAAATTCAAATCCGGGCCACCGATGAACGCCGATGACTTTGATTTCTTCATCTGTGTTTATCTGTGTTCATCCGTGGCCATATTCTTTCACGCGAAGACGTTACCACACTTCCGAGACAATGCACCAAGTTTTATTGCACTCCGAGCCTGGCCAATTGACCTTTGGCGAATTCCACGTCGGGCCGGGCCAAATAGGTTCGAAAGTCTTCAGGGTCCCACTTTTGCGCCAAACCCGCAAGCAGGCCGGAGGCTTTTTGCGCGAAATCGCGGGCGTCGCTCTTGCGGCCGGACGCCTGCGCGGCCCGTGCCGCCAGCCACCAGGAGCGCCATTCCGTCTCGGTGTTCCCCACCAGGGCAGCCCACTTTTGCGCGGCCTGCGCATACTGGAGGGCAACCGAGGATTGCCCCTGCGCCAAAGCCAGTTCAGCTTGGGCCAACTCGGTTTCCGCCACCCGCCGGGGATTTCCGCTGCGGGCGGCCAGGTTGCCGGCGATTTCGACGATTCGTGCCGCCTCCGCGCGGTTTCCGGACGAGGCCAGTGCCATCGCCAGCACGCTATTCAATTCCGCTTGCAACTCGTCGCTCGCTCCACTAACGGAGAGCAGCCGGCGCGCCGCCTCGGCAGCTTTGGGAAATTCCCTGCGGCTCAAAGCCATACCCGCCTGGAGCCGGGCGATGCGGGCATCCACGGATTTTGAGCGGTTGGCGCCCACCTGGTCGAGCAAAGGGCTTACCTCCTGGTAGCGCCCGAGCCGCCAAAGCAGGTCGGCGCAATTCACCAGCCCGAACTGTGCATACAGCGTCACGCCGGATTCGGTGGCGGCCTGCAACTGGGCGCGGTAGGCCTTCAGCGCGTCGCTCCACAGTCCCTGCACCAGCCGCACGGACCCGATTCCTTCCTGGGAAAGCGCGATCTGCGCCTGGTTGCCCTGCGCGCCAGCGAGTTTGAGTTGCTGTTGCAACGATTCCAGGGCGCTCGGATAGTCGCCTTTGTCCCGTTCGATGCGTGCAAGCAGCGTGAGGCCCAGCATGGTTGCATTCCGGTAACCGCGCGGCTGGTACCACTGCAAGGCCTGGCGAACGTCGGCCAGCCCGCGATCGAGCTCGCCTTGTTGCGTTTCCAGGCTGCCGAGGGAAAGCAGGGCGCGGAATTCGCTGCGTTCGGAGCCATAGTGACGAGCGAGCTCGAGCGCTTGCTGGAAATACGGCCGCGCCTGGGCCGCATCGCCTTTGCCCAAGAATGCGTTGCCGAGATCGATCAGCCCGTTGGTAGTGAGATTTTCCATGCCGTTCGCGCGCGCCAACTCGAGCGCCTTGGACGCGCTGGCTTGCGCCTCAGCCGCGTGGCTCGAGTTGGTTTCAAGCCAGCTCAATTGCATCAATACCAGGATTTGTTGCGACGGGCTTTCGGCGGCTTGGGTCAGATCGAGCGCCTTTTCGAGCAAGGCGCGGGCCTCGGCGATCTGCCCTAGCTTGTTGGCCGCCACGCCGCGCTGGTACTCCACTTCCGCGATGCCCTCCAGGTTGGACTTGCTCCTGTAGATGGCCTCGGCTTTGTCGAACGCGGGGGTGGCATCCGCCGCATCCAACTTGCGCGCGCCGTATTGCACGCCCAGGCGCAGCCAGGCCGCCGGTTGGAGGGCGTCGCGCCCGGTGGCTTTCCGGTAACACTCAAAGGCATCCTCGGGTTGCTGCGCGCGTTCGTAGGCGCGGCCGAGGTCCACCAGGGCGTCCGCTTGGGCCCGATCCGGGGTGCGGTCGACCATATCGCGGTAGAGGTTGACGGCATCTGCGAAACGGGCCGCCAGCGTCAGCCGGATGGCGTCGCGGACGTCGCGATCGGCCCGGGTCAAGCGGGTGGTGCGCTCGGGCGTGCCCGCCTTGGCGAACTCAACGCCAGCGGTGCGCGCGTCTTCCAGCTCCAGCGCGGCTTCGGCCAGGTGCGCGTGCGCCATGCCGAGCTTGGGGTCCAGGCGCGCCGCTTCGGAAAATTCCCGGCTGGCTTTGAAATAGGTGCCGTCGCGCAAGGCGCTCAGCCCGTCCTGGTAGAAGCGATCGGCTTGGGGAAGGGGTTGGTAGGGCCGGCCCGCAAGGAACCACCAGGCGCCGAAGCCGGTGGCTAAAACCACCCCCGCGGCGAGCGCCAGCAACGCCGGGGATCGGGCGCCGGTTCGAGGCGAGGCTGCCTCGCTCACCGCCTGGGACGGGTCAGCGGGCAGCGGAATGGTGGCGCCGGTCGCGACGCTGTGCGTGGCTTGGCCGATCGTGCGCAGATCGGCCAACATTTCTTCCGCGGTCTGGTACCGCTCGGCCTGGCTCTTGGCCAGCGCTTTCAGCACCACCCGGCTGATTTCCGGCGCCACCCGCGGGTTCGATTCCGAAGGCGCGGGCGGATTGACGTGCAGCACCGCGGCCAGAATCTCCACGCTGGTGTTACCCGAAAAGGCCGGCCTTCCTCCCAAGCACTCATACAGCACGGCGCCCAGCGCGAATAGGTCGCTCTGAGGGCCAACGGGCTCGCCGCGCAACTGTTCGGGCGCCATGTAGGCTGGCGTGCCCATGATCACACCGGCCTGAGTGTGAGAAAGCGTCTCGGTGTGCGCTCCCGCGGCAAGGGCGGCCGGTTGGCAGGCGAACGTCTTCGCCAAGCCAAAATCCAGAACCTTCACTTCGCCGCGCGCGCCCAGCAGAATGTTGGAGGGTTTGATGTCGCGGTGCACAATGCCATGACGGTGCGCCTCGGCCAGCGCTTCGGCCACGGCGATGCCGATTTCGACCGCCCGCGCCGGCTCGATCGGACCGTTTTCCAGCGCGCGGCGGAGATCTTCGCCTTCCACCAGTTCCATCACCAGGAAGGGATGGCCGTCCGGGGTCTCACCGTAATCGTAGATGGCGGCGATGTGCGGGTGGTTCAACGCGGAAGCGGCCCGCGCCTCGCGGAGAAAGCGCTCACGGTAGAGCGAATCGTTATCGGCAGCGGGAAATTTCACCGCTACCCGGCGCGCCAGGTGCGTATCCTCGGCCAGATAGACCACGCCCATACCGCCCTTCCCTAGGGCATTCAGGATTCGGTAATGAGATACGGTTTCCCCAATCACGCGGACGCACACCCGTGCCAGAATCGTTTCCGGTATTCCATGGTATACCGAAACCCCACGGTTCCCCATCCTAAAGCGCGGAAGATCAAGGCGATCCGCTTCGCATACTTTAGATAACTCAGGTAGTTAACCCTCCGGGGTATAGTCTCGCCCGCAACCCTGGCCGATAATATTTGCGAGGAACCGGTCCCATGAAAGTGGTCGTGCTGTGCGGCGGTCTCGGTACGCGCCTGCGGGAAGAGACCGAATTCAGGCCCAAGCCTCTGGTAGAGGTGGGCGGCCGGCCGATTCTCTGGCACATCATGAAGACCTATGCCCATTACGGGTTTCGGGACTTCGTGCTGTGCCTCGGCTACCGCGGCAACATGATCAAAGACTATTTTCTGAATTACGAGGCCATGAACAACGATTTCACCATATGCCTCGGCCAGAAATCTCACATCCACTACAACGGTTGTCACGAGGAGCAGGATTTCCAGGTAACCCTGGCGGATACGGGACTGGAATCGCAGACCGGCGGACGCGTCAAGCGAATCCGGAAGTATATCGAGGACGACACCTTTCTCATCACTTATGGCGACGGGCTGACCGACGCCAATATCGGCGAGATCGTCGAGTTTCACAAATCCCACGGTAAGCTGGCGACGGTTACGGCGGTGCGGCCGATTTCCCGCTATGGCAATGTAACTCTGGGCTGGGACGGGCAGGTCCGGCGGTTCCAAGAGAAGCCCCAATCCGACAGTTGGATCAGCGCGGGCTTCATGGTTTTCAATCGCGGCGTGTTCGACTACATCGACGGGGACGACTGCGTGCTCGAGCGCGACACCCTGGAGCGGCTCTCCGCCAGCGGCGAGCTCATGGCATACCGCCACGACGGCTTCTTCTATGCCATGGACACGTTTCGCGAATACCAGTACCTCAACGAGCTCTGGAGCTCGGGCGGCGCGCCATGGATGGTCTGGAACCACGGAGTGCTGGCGCGATGAAGATTCTGGTCACCGGCAACCTGGGCTATGTCGGCCCCTCGGTCGTCGCCCGCCTGCGTGCCGCCTTCCCCGCGGCGCGCCTGATCGGCCTCGACGCGGGCTATTTTGCCGATGCCTTGCTCGATCCGGCTAGCTTGCCCGACCAAGTCCCCGACGAACAGATTCTGGACGACGTCAGAGATTTCGCCGAGTGGCGGCTGGATGGCATTTCGAGCGTCGTGCATCTGGCCGGCATCTCCAACGACCCCATCGGCAACCGGTTCGAAGACGCCACCCGGCAGGTGAATTACGAAGCTACCGTGGCGCTGGCGGAGAGCGCGCTCCGGGCCGGCGCCACGTCGTTCGTCTTCGCCTCGTCCTGCTCCGTCTACGGCTTCGCCGAGGATGGCACATGCGACGAATCGTCGGCCGTGAATCCGCTCACGGCGTACGCGCGCTCGAAGTACGCCGCCGAATGCGCGCTGCGGCGGCTGGCCAGCCACGACTTCCCCATCACGTGCCTGAGGTTTGCCACCGCCTGCGGCGCGAGCCCGCGGTTGCGACTCGATCTGGTGTTGAACGATTTCGCCGCTAGCGCCATCCAAACCGGAGAGATCCGCATTCTCAGCGACGGTACGCCCTGGCGCCCGCTCATCGACGTCGCCGATATGGCTCGCGCGATGGAATGGGCCGTTTCCCGGCCGGCGGCGAACGGCGGCGAGTTTCTGGCCGTGAATGCCGGCTCGAACGAGTGGAATTACCAAGTGAAGGACCTCGCCGCGGGCGTGGCCGCCGCCCTGCCCGGCACCGAGGTCCGCATCGACCCGGACGCCCAACCCGACAAGCGGTCGTACAAAGTGTCGTTCGATCTTTTTCGCCGCCTCGCGCCGCGTCATCAGCCGGCCGGCACGCTAAAAAGCACCATCGCGGAGCTGGTCTCCACCCTCGATCGCGCCGGCGCCCGAAGAGCCGATTTCGAACCGGAGCGTTTCGTGCGCCTGCGGTCTCTCCTGGCCCTCAAAGAGCGGGGGCTGGTCGACGCCGATATGAGGTGGGCTCCCGCCGTTTGCGCCGAACCGCTGGAGGTCGCCTGAGATGAATCCGAGAGCCGCCCAACTCCGGCGCGAGATCCTCCGGTTGGTGGCCGAGTACCACGCTGCCGCCTTCCCCGAACGCCCTTTCGTCCCCGGCGAATCGCCCGTCCCCTATGCGGGCCGTGTCTTCGACGACCGTGAAATCGGCAACCTGGTCGACGCCTCGCTCGATTTCTGGCTCACCGCCGGACGCTTCGCGCGGGAGTTTGAGCGGGAGTTCGCGCGCTGGATGGGAGCGCGGCAGTGCCTGTTGGTCAATTCCGGCTCGTCGGCCAACTTGGTGGCGGTCTCGGCGCTCACCTCGCCGCGGCTGGGGGAACGGCGCCTGAGGCCCGGAGACGAGGTGATCACGGTGGCAGCCGGCTTCCCCACCACCGTAAACCCGATTCTGCAGAACGGCCTGGTTCCGGTCTTCGTGGATGTAGCGCTGCCCACTTATAACGTCGACGCGTCGCAGCTTGAGGCCGCCCTTTCGCCCCGCACCCGCGCCATGATTTTCGCCCACACGTTGGGAAATCCATTCGATCTGAACGCGGTCTCGGCCTTCGCCCGGAAGCACGACTTGTGGCTGATCGAAGATTGCTGCGACGCCGTCGGGTCCACCTATTGGGGACGGAAAACCGGCACTTTCGGCGATCTGGCGACGGTGAGCTTCTATCCGGCCCACCACATCACCATGGGCGAGGGCGGCGCGGTGTTAACCCAGACGCCCATGCTGGGGACGATTTGCGAGTCCTTCCGCGATTGGGGCCGCGACTGTTGGTGCGAACCCGGCTGCGACAACACCTGCGGCAAACGGTTCGACTGGCAACTCGGCGCCCTTCCGCACGGGTACGACCATAAATTCACGTATTCGCACATCGGCTACAACTTGAAGCTGACCGACATGCAGGCGGCCGTGGGCGTGGCGCAACTGGAGAAGCTGGACGGATTCATCGCGGCGCGGCGGCGAAATTTCCGCGCGCTCAGCGAAGGGCTGGCGCCGCTCGCAGAATTTTTCATCCTGCCCGCAGCCACCGCCGGGGCCGACCCGAGCTGGTTCGGGTTTCCGATCGCGGTGCGGCAGGACGCTCCGTTCTCACGCAACCAGGTGACGCGATACCTCGAAGACCGTAAGATCGCGACCCGCCTGTTGTTTGGCGGCAACCTCACCCGCCAGCCGGCCTACCGGGGGCAGACGTTTCGCACCGTGGGCGGCCTGGAGAACACGGATTTCGTCATGGACCGGGTCTTCTGGATCGGGCTCTACCCCGGAATCACGGCGGCGATGCTCGAATACGCGGTCGAGACTTTTCACACGGTCTGCGCCAGCCGCCGGTTGACGGCCGCGCGCTGCTGATATGCCGAACCCACTCGCCAGCGACCTGGATCACGTGCTCGCCCATACCGAAGGCGTATGGGACGAATTGCGCGGAGCGCGCCTGTTCGTCACCGGCGGCACGGGATTCTTCGGCTGCTGGCTGGTGGAAAGCTTTCTATGGGCCGCCGATGCGCTCGCGCTCGATGCCACCATGACGGTGCTGACGCGTTCGCCCGAAGCGTTCCGCGCCAAAGCGCCGCACCTGGCCGGACACCGGGCCGTCCGCCTGCTGGGTGGAGACGTGCGCAGCTTCGAGTATCCTACGGGCCGGTTCTCGCACGTGATCCACGCCGCCAGCAACGCCACGCCGGAACTGTGCCGCGAGCGGCCGCTGGCGGTGATGGACACCCTGGTCGATGGCACGCGGCGCGTTTTGGATTTCGCCGTCACCGCCGGCGCGCGGCGCTTTCTGCTGACCAGTTCCGGCGCCGTCTACGGCCCGCAGCCGCCCACTGTCACCCACCTTCCGGAAACCTGGAGCGGAGCGCCCGATCCCGCCGAACCTGCTTCGGTCTACGCCGAGGGCAAGCGCATTGCGGAGATGCTCTGCACGGTTTACCGGCAAACCCATGGCCTCGAGTGCCTGATCGCACGCTGTTTCGCGTTCGTGGGGCCGTATCTGCCGCTCGATGGGCACTTTGCCATCGGGAACTTCATCGGCGATTCGGTGAACGGACGCGATATCCAAATTCGCGGTGACGGGACAGCGCACCGCTCGTACCTCTATGCCGCCGATCTGGCGATATGGCTGTGGACGATCCTGGCGCGCGGGGCGCCGGGCCGGCCCTACAACATCGGATCGGAACGGGCCGTGACCATCGCCGAGCTGGCCGCCACCACCGCGTCGGCGATTCGTCCAGGCACGCGGATCCGGGTGGCGCGCCCGGCGCAGCCCGGAGCGCCGGTGGAACGCTACGTCCCCGAAACCCGGCGCGCCCGCGCCGAGCTGGGATTGCGCCAGCACATCTTCCTCGAAGACGCCATCCGGCGCACGGCAGCCGCAGTCCCTACGCCTGTCGAAAAAGGAGCGCAACCGTGAAAGACCTGTCGCGCAGACCGCTGTTCATCTTCGAAATGGCGAACAACCACTCGGGCAGTGTGGAGCACGGGCTGCGGATCGTCAAGGCCATGCAGGAAGCGGCCAAGGGTTTCCCTTTCCAGTTCGCCGTGAAGCTGCAGTACCGGAACATCGATACCTTCATTCATCCCGCTTACAAGCGCCGTACGGACCTCAAATTCGTCAAGCGTTTCTCCCAGACGCGCCTCGACTGGGACGAGTACAAACGCATCAAGGACGCCATCGACGAGGCCGGCATGCTCGCCATTTGCACTCCCTGGGACGAGATCTCCGTGAGCAAGATCGAAGAGCACGGTTATGACTACATCAAGATTCCAAGCTGCTATCTGAACGACTGGCCGCTGGTGGAACGCATCGCGCAATCGTCCCTCCCGGTCATCGGTTCGGTGGCGGGCATGCCGCTCACCGAGATCGACAAGGTAGTCAGCTTCTTCCGCCACCGCAACCGGCCGCTTTCGCTGATGCACTGCGTGGGCGAATACCCCACCCGCGACGAGAACCTCCAGCTCAACCAGATCGCGCTCATGAAGCAGCGCTATCCGGACGTCGAAATCGGCTATTCGACGCACGAGCGCCCGGACAACTATGACGGCGTCGAGATCGCCATCGGCCTGGGCGCCACCTTGTTCGAAAAGCACGTGGGCGTGCCCACGGATACCGTCGAGCTCAACGCCTATTCCGCCACGCCGGAGCAGGCACGGGAGTGGCTCCAAGCGGCCGCCCGCGCCCTGGCCATGTGCGGCGTCAAAGACCGGCGCTATCCGTTCACCGAAACCGAAACCGGCACCTTGCGGGCGCTGCAGCGCGGCGTCTTCGTCAACCGCCCGGTGGGGGTGGGCGAAAAACTCCGCGAGGCAGACTTGTTCTACGCCATTCCGAACGTGGAAGGGCAGATCGTCGCCAACGATTTTTCCAAGTATGCCAGCTTCTACGCCTTGAAACCCATGGCGCCGGGCGAGGCGGCCCGGTTCGACCGAATGCGCTCCTGCAACAGCCGCGATCAGGTCACCCGCATAATTTGTGACGTAAAGAAGCTGTTGAAGCGCAGCAAGGTCATCGTGCCGGGCCAACTGGAGCTGGAAATTTCGCACCACTACGGCCTGGATCGGTTCGCCCAATACGGTTCCACGGTGATCACGGTGGTCAATCGCGAATATTGCAAGCGCGTCATCGTGCTGCTCGCCGGGCAGACCCATCCCGAGCAGTATCACAAGCAGAAGGATGAAACCTATCACATCCTGCACGGAGAGATCGCGCTCACGCTCGATGGCGTCCGCGCGGTGAAGAAAGCCAACGACGTGGTGGTGATCCCGCGCGGCGTCCGGCACGGATTCAGCACCGAGACGGGCACGGTAATCGAAGAAGTCTCGTCCAGCTACGTGTCGGGCGATTCCTTCTATGCCGATTCCACCATTGAAGAGAATCCCAACCGGAAAACCTACGTGGCCTACTGGATGGAGTGATGCGGACGATTGTGTGGGACGTGGACGACGTCCTGAATGACCTCATGCGCGCGTGGTTCGAGTCGGTGTGGAAACCGGCGCATCCGGAATCGCGCCTGGGCTACGAGGATATCGCCGACAACCCGCCGTACCGGAGCCTGGGAATTGCGAAAGCCGAGTACCTGGCGTCGCTCGATGCCTTCCGCTTGTCGGAGACGGCGCGGAGAATGGCGCCGAACGCGGCCGTGGTCGAATGGCTGCGCGGGTACGGCGGCAAATACCGGCACGTGGCGCTGACGGCGCGGCCTCTCGACGCCGCGCCCGCCGCCGCGGAGTGGGTCTTCCGAAATTTTGGCGAGTACTTCCGGTGTTTCGGTGTAGTGCCTTCGCGGCCCAGCCCCGGGACGACGCTCTACGACCGCGACAAGGGCGATTTCCTGGGCTGGCTGGGTAGCGCCGATTTCTTCATCGACGACAACGCGGAGACCTTGGGCGCGGCGCTGAAGCCGCGCCTGAGGACGCTCCTCTACCCCCAGCCCTGGAATCGCGCCGTGCACACCGTTGGCGACGTGTTGCGGACGCTTACGGAAGCGGCGGTGGCGAATTGAAAAAGCTGTCCGATTACGTCATCGAATTCGTGGCCGGTGCCGGCGTGAAGCATATCTTCATGCTGGCTGGCGGGGGCTCGATGCACCTGGTGGACTCGGTGGGCCGCCATCGTGAGTTGGAATACGTTTGCTGCCTGCATGAGCAGGCCTGCGCTTTCGCGGCCGAACACTACGCGGAATTCACCAACGGACTGGGCGTGGCCCTGGTGACCACCGGCCCGGGCGGAACCAATGCGGTGACCGGCTTGGCCGCGGCCTGGCTCGAATCGGCCAGTTGCCTGTTTCTTTCCGGCCAGGCCAAACGCGGCGACCTGATCGGCGCGACCGGGGTGCGGTCCATGGGCCAGCAGGAGGTCGATATCGTGGCGGTGGTCAAGCCCCTCACCAAATATGCGGTGACGGTGCTCGACCCGGCCACCATCCGGTATCACTTGGAAAAGGCCGTATATCTGGCCACGCACGGGCGCCGCGGCCCGGTGTGGATCGATATTCCCCTGGACGTGCAGGCCGCCACGATCGACGAGACCGGCCTGCGGGGGTTTGTGCCGCCTCCGGTGGCGCGTGCCGCGAGCCTGGAGCGGCAGGTCTCGGAAGCCATCGACCTGATCGACGATTCCCAGCGCCCTGTTCTGTTTCTGGGTAATGGCAGCCGCGCCGCTCTGGCTGGCGGCGAACTCGGCCAGTTGGTCGATCTGCTGAAGATTCCGGTGCTGGTCACCTGGAAGATGGCCGATTTTCTGCCGGAAGCGAACCCCTATTACGCCGGACGGCCGGGCGCCATCGGGCAGCGCGGCGCCAACTTTACCGAGCAGAATGCGGATTGCCTCATCATCGTGGGAGCGCGGCTGGATCGCCCCCAGACCGCTTTCAGCCATCGAAATTTCGCGCGCGCCGCCACCAAGATCATGGTGGACGTGGATGCGGCGGAGCTGGCCAAAATTCAACCCGAGGTCCACGTGCCGGTGTGTGCCGATGCCGGGGTGTTCACTCGCGAGTTTCTACGCCAAGCGAACCGCCTGAAGCCGAAAGACCGCTCCTGCTGGGTGAAGCGCGCCAAGGAGTGGAGCGAACGCTACCCGGTGGTGCTGCCCGAGTATTGGGCCGACGCCGGCGCGGTAAACACGTACGTGTTGATGGATGTGCTTTCGGACGAGCTCGCCGCGACAGACGTGATCGTTCCGGGCAGCTCCGGGCCTTGCAGCGATATCTTCATGCAGGCCTTTCGCGTGAAGGCGGGGCAACGCATCGTCAACGCTCCGGGCCTCGGCGCCATGGGAACCGGGCTGCCGGGAGCTATCGGCGCGTGCCTGGCCAGCGGCCGTCGCCGCACCGTCAACATCAACGGCGACGGCGGCTTCCAGCTCAACGTGCAGGAACTCGAAACCGTCCGCCGGCTGAATCTGCCCATCAAGTTCTTCGTCCTCGCCAACGGCGGCTACGCTTCCATCATGGCCACGCAGCGGAATTACTTCGGCGGCCGGTTCGTGGGCAGCGAGGCGTCGAGCCACCTGACCTTGCCGGATATCGAACGGGTGGCCGCGGCCTACGGTCTGCCAACCGCCCACATCCACGACCACGGCGAGCTGCGGCAGGGCGTGCGCGAAGTGCTGGCGCTCGATGGCCCCGTGGTTTGCGCGGTGGATACTCCGGCCGATCAGCCCACGGCGCCGCGCGTGACCTCGTCGATCCGGCCCGACGGGACGATCGTCTCGAAACCCATGGAAGACATGTGGCCGTTCCTCGGCCGCGACGAGTTTCTGTCGAACATGATCGTGCCGCCGTTGGAGGAGGAGGCTTAGAAAGACGCCCATGAAGACCGTCAGCATCGTTACGCCCTGTTTCAACGAAGAGTCGAACGTAGAGGAATTGTATGTCCGCGTCCGCGCCGCGATGGTGGGACTCGAACGCTACCGCTACGAGCACATCTTCATCGACAATGCCTCCACCGATGGCACGGTTGCGGTGCTGAAACGGATCGCGGCCGTGGATTCGAATGTCAAGATCATCGTCAACGCCCGCAACTTCGGGCACATCCGCTCACCCATGCACGGGTTCCATCAAGCCGCGGGCGACGCCGTAGTGGTGATGGCCGCGGACCTTCAGGACCCTCCGGAGATGATTGCGGACATGGTCCGCGAATGGGAAAACGGGTTTTCCATGGTGCTCGCCGTCAAGCGGTCGAGCGAAGAGAACCCGCTGATGTTCTGGATCCGCAAGCGCTATTACCGGCTGGTGAACCGGCTTTCGTCGATCGAGACCTTCGAAAACTTCATCGGCTACGGCCTGTACGACCGGCGCGCGGTGGACCTGGTGAAGGCGTTCGACGATCCCTATCCGTATTTCCGGGGCATGATCGCCGAAATCGGCCTTCCGCACAAGCTGCTCTATTTCGATCAGCCGGTGCGCAAGCGCGGCATCACCAGCAACAATTTGTACACGCTCTATGACAACGCCATGCTGGGCATCACCAACCTGTCCAAAGTGCCGCTGCGCATCGTCACCTTTTCGGGGCTGGCGACGGCTGCGCTTTGCACCCTGGCCGGATTCGGCTACCTGGTCTACAAGCTGCTGTACTGGCAGCGATTCTCGGCCGGCGTCGCGCCGCTGGTGATCGGCTTATTTTTCTTCGGATCGGTGCAGTTGATTTCGGTGGGGATTTTGGGGGAATACATCGGCGCCATCCACACCCAGGTGCAACGGCGCCCGCTAGTGGTGGAGCGCGAGCGCGTCAACTTCGAACACGCACCGGGATGGCCGAACGCCGCGGACCGTTCCATTGCGGCGGATGAGAAACACGCGGATACGATCGCCGGGAGTATCCGGCTTTCTCCGCCATATCCAACCCCCGGGGAGGCTCCGAACCGGGTAGGCACCTTTCACGATTAGGCGCTGGACGCCTGGCGCGCGCGGCCCCCAATGCGCGACCCTCTGCCTATCGCGGGTGGATATACAATAACGTTATACGGAAGTGAGATTCACATGGGATCCGGCGAAGGCCGAGAGGAACCAGCGGATTCATTACGAAAAAAGCAGCTATGAAGATCAATTCCGCTAAGCGGCTCAAGATTAGCGCGCAAACCAGGCTGGCGTACGGGAAGCGAGACCGCCGGCTTGACGGCGATCCGGACGCGCCCCAGTTGTCCCCCGATTACTGGAACAAAGCCACGATTGGCAAGTACTATCGGCCACTCAAGACGCAGATCTCGCTCCGGATAGACAACGAAGTCCTGGACTGGCTGAAATCGAAAGGCGAAGGGCATCTGAGCCGGATCAACGAGATTCTCCGGGAACGAATGACGCGTGAGCGTCAGACAGATGGCAAGTAGCTACCAGGACTCCCTGGCAAGTGGCGCGGGCACTCCTGCCGACACTCCTGCCTGCACTCCTGCCTGCCGTGCCGGGACTCATCCCGGCACGCTCGCGCGTCACGAACAGTTTGCCCCAGACCCGCGAAACCGCGCAGAATGCGCCTCGATGAGTCGGGGCACGGCAGGCACGAGTACCACCAAGGGGCCTGCCCACAATTGAGGCTGGCCCCCTTGCGATAATCTGGACATTCGATGTTCCTGTTCGATCTGTTCCGGTCGTTTCTGCCGTTGCACAATCCGCTGGGTTTCGGAGTGAGCGATTTTCTGCTGTTGGCGCTCGCGATGCTGCTGGCGGTTTGCGCCATTGGATTCGCGCGGCTCCAGCCGCTGGCGCTGCGGCTGGCGTCGCACACGCGCTGGAGCATGCTGGTGGCGGCGGCGCTTCCGGTGCTGCTGCGGCTGGCTCTGTTGCCGCGCTTCCCTGCCCCGTCGCCGGCCGGCGCCGACGATTTCGCCTATCTGCTGCTGGCCGATACGCTGCGCCATCTGCGCCTGGCCAACCCGGTGCATCCGCTGCATCTGTTCTTCGAAGCGGTATTCGTGTTGCAGGAGCCGAGCTACAGCGCGATTTTTCCGCCGGGTCAGGGCTTGGCGTTGGCCGTGGGCTGGGCGATTCTGGGCCATCCGTGGGCCGGGGTGGTGTTATCGGTCGCGGCGTTCTGCGCGCTGTGCTACTGGATGCTGCGCGCCTGGACCACGCCGGGCTGGGCGCTGGTGGGCGGGTTGTTGGCGGCAGCCGAATTCGGTCCGCTGAACCAATGGATGAACCTGTATTGGGGCGGAGCGGTAGGCGCCGTTGCGGGCTGCCTGGTATTCGGCGCGCTGCCACGAATTCGAGGGGCCGGCCGCAAGCGGGATGCGGCTGTTCTGGGCGCGGGGCTCGGACTCGCTCTGCTCACGCGGCCGTTCGAATTTCTGCTGCTGGCTGCTTGCGTGTTGTTTTATGCAGTGTGGTATTTGCGCCGCGAGCGGAGGCGCTGGGTTCCTTGGTCCGCCGGCGCCTTCGCTCCCGCGGTACTGCTGATGCTGGCCCAGAATTACGCCGTCACCGGGAGCTTCGCCACCATGCCCTATCAGCTCAGCCGGTATCAATACGGCGTCCCGGCCACATTCACATTTCAACCCAATCCCACGCCGGAGCGCGCACTCACCGCCGAGCAGGCGCTCGATTACCGCGCGCAGTCTCTGGTTCACGACGAAGCCGCGGCCACGCCACTGGCGGAACGGCTGGCCGAGCGCGCGCATTTCTATCGCTTCTTCCTTTACCCGGTGCTGGTTCTCGCGTTGCCGGCTTTCTTGTTTGCGCTGCGGGAATTCCGCTTCGCCTGGGCGGCGGGGTGTGTCGTCGTCTTCGCGATCGGCACCGGCTTCTATCCTTATTTTTATCCGCACTACATCGCCGCACTCACTTGCCTGTTTGTGCTGATCGCGGTGACCGCGCTCGAGCGCCTCAGCCGCTGGACCATTCGCGGCCAAGCGGTGGGGGCCGAAGCGGCGCGCCTGGTGGCGTTCCTCTCGGCCGCGCATTTCCTCTTCTGGTATGGCATACACTGCGGCAGCCAGCCGCTGCTCATGGTCGCGGGACGGTACGACACCGACGATTTCATCGACTATGGCGACCCCGAAGGCCGCCTTCGCATCGCATCGGAATTGGCCGGCCAGCCCGGCAAGCAATTGGTCTTCGTCCGCTACAGCAAGCAGCACCAGTTCCACGAATGGATTCACAACGCCGCCGATATCGACGCCGCCGACGTAGTCTGGGCCAACGACTTCGGCCCCGAGGCGGATCGAGCGCTGCGCGCCTATTACCCCAACCGCACCGTCTGGCTCTGCGAGCCCGACGCCAAGCCGCCGCTGTTGGCGCTGTACCGGTAACCCGAGGTATCGGAACGCCGGGATGAGTCAGGATGCGGGCACGAGCGCCCAATGTCGCTTAGTATTCGGTTTCGGAATTGCAGTGACGTATTCGGCAACCGCTCCTTGACAGTCGCGGCTCTGACCCGAACATTCAACCCTGATGCCAACGTGCTCGAGTTTGCGAAAGTGCCGCGGGTCAGAGCCGCGACTGTCAAGGAGCGGTTGCCCGCGAATACGTCACTGAACTCCCGAATTGGTGTACTCAGCTTCTAAAGGCAGTCGCGGGTCGACCTTGTGGGGCTGGCACTCAGTGCGGAGAAAACTAGGCGGCATTAGGCACGAGCGCCCGCGCCACCCAGCCAGAAAGGCCTTGAGAGGTGCAGGCTAAGGCACGGCCGGCGGCGGCACTCGGCGTTTGGTCGCCTGTTCAAACGCGTACGCCATTCCGAGCAGCTTCGGTTCGCTGCATGCCATGCCGGTGAATGCGACTCCGAACGGTTGCGGCTTGGCGTCGAAACCGTCGGGGAATGGCGGTGTGGGCGCGTTGGGCACCATGCCGAAGGGCACGATCACCGTCGGGTAGCCGGGCTTGGCGGCAATCGCCGCACCGCCCGCGCCCGGGAATAGCAGAGCGTCCAAATGGTCGGCTCTCATGACTTGGTCGATGCCCTCGGTTCCGGCCAGCAAAATGTCCTTGGCGCGGTCGGCTTCATAGCGTGCGCGGTCGCCCTCGACATTCATTTCATCGGAAATATCGAGCTGCGATTGACCGTAGCGGATGGCGCCGGCGGTGGTGTGGGTGATGTTCCATTCGCGCAGCTCAGTGAGCGACTTCACCGGCGCCGACGGGCCCAGCGTCGCCAGCCACGCATTGAAATCGCGCTTCATGCCGTATTTCAACACCACCGAACAATCGGCGTCCTTACCCTTCGCGTTGTTCACTCCCGAGCACTGGCCCCACACCGCGAAATTCCGCGACGGATCTTCGATCATGATGCTGGGAATGTTAGCGGGCTCCACGATCTCGGCGCCCTGCTGCCTGAGAATGGCGATGGCCTCGGTCATCACCCGCGCCTGTTCCGGATTGAGGCCGTTGCCGAAACCGCCGCCGCCCCGCCCTCCACGCCCGCCGCCATTAGGCCGGCCGGGCAGGTTGACGCGATCGTAGAAGAACGCCCGCGGAATGCCGATGCGCGCGCCCTTCAGACCGTCGGGTTTGAGGAATTGCGTGTAGTCACGGCCCGGCGGCGGCGTGCAGGTCTTGGTGGCGGCATCTTGCGGATCGGGCGCGGGGCTTTCGAGCGCCCCCAGCATGATGGCGGCATCGGTCACCGTGCGCGCCATCGGGCCCGCGGTATCCTGATCGGCGGTGATGGGAATCACGCCGTAGCGGCTGATGCGGCCCAAGGTCGGCTTCACTGCCGCCAGCATGTTCTGGTTCGATGGGCTCAGAATCGAGCCGGATGTTTCGCTGCCCACATTGCCGGCCCAGAAATTCGCCGCCGTGCCCACGCCCGAGCTCGAACCGCCGGTCTGCATCGCCGGCCGGCCGTCGAAAGAGCCCTCGCGCGGGTCGCGCCGCGGATCGTATGGGTTGAACCCGAAGCCGCGGATGGCGTTGTAATTGCCCGGCATCGGGGTGGGCGCGCCGGCCACCCAGTTAGCCAGCTCCGAAAGCCCGGTTTTGGCGATGATCACCGCGCCCGCGTCGCGCAGGTTCTTCACCAGGGTGGCGTCGTAGGGCGGCAGGTAGCCATCGAAGGCGAGCGCGCCCCCGGTGGTGACAATGTCATGCGTCAGAATATTGTCCTTGAGAGCGATCGGGATGCCGTGCAGCGGACCGCGAATGCGCCCTTCGGCCCGTTCGCGGTCGCGCTCGTCGGCTTCATCGAGCACGTGAGGATTCACCGTGACGATGCAGTGCAGCTTGTCCTCATACATGCCGATGCGCGCGAGATACAGCATCGCCAGTTCGCGCGAGGTGATGCGCTTCTGCTCCATGGCCGCGCGCATTTGCGGGATGGTGGCCTCCATCAGGTGGAAGCGTTCGTGCGCGGCGGGTTTGGTTTGGCCTGGCGGCTGTGTCTGGCCCAAAAGGGCCGCGCGCCAGCACAGAAACGCAGCCACGGCCGCCGCGGCAAAGGAAAGAACGCGAAATGGTCGCATAGTGGCAAACGTTATCAAAAGACCATCCGCAAGGCAAACCGCCCGGAGCCAGTCGTCGCCAGCTTGGGCACGGTTGGGCGCGGCTTCTGCTATATTCGACCCTATGCGCGCGGCCGCCACACTGGAAGTTCTCGCCTGTTGGGTTTTGTGGTGGTACCCGTTCCTCTTCCGCGCGCCGCATTGGCAGAAGCGCGCCTCAGTCACGGCGGTTTGGCCTACGCGGATCGGGCTGTTATTGGAGTGTGCGGCTTTCTTTGTTGCGTTCTACTTTCGGCCGCCGGCAGGGAAAGGCCCAGGAATGGCGCGATTGATCTGCGCGATGTTGCCTGGGCCGGTGGCGGTGGCGCTGGCGTGGAGCGCGGTGGCGAATCTCGGGCGGCAGTTCCGCATTACCGCCGGGGTGTGGGAAGACCATGAGCTGGTGTGCGCGGGAGCTTACGGCGTGGTGCGGCATCCTATTTATGCTTCGCTGTTAGCGATGCTTGCGGCCACGCTGCTGCTGTTCACGCGCTGGCCGTGGGTCCTGGTTTCAGTGGCCCTATTTGTGGCGGGCACCGAGATTCGCGTCCACGCCGAGGAGCGGTTGCTGGCGGCGCGCTTCCCGGAGGGATTCGCCGCTTACCGCGCGCGCGTCTCGGCTTATATCCCGCTTGTGCGATAGTGTTTTCTATGACGCGCTGCGCCCTCGCTTTGGCCGCTCTCACTCTGGCCGCATCCCCGTTCTCGTTCGGGCAGGATTTGACGGAGCAGTACCGGCACACGGCGGATAAACTGATCGACGCCGCGCTTGCCGACAGCGAGGGCTACAACCGGCTCGCATTTCTCTGCTACCGGATCGGCAACCGTTTGAGCGGTTCGGCTTCGCTCGAGCGCGCCATTCGTTGGGGAGCGGACGAAATGAAGGCCGCCGGTTTGAGCAACGTGCGGATCATTCCCACCAAGGTGCCGCATTGGGTGCGGGGGGCCGAATCGGCAAGGCTGCTGGCGCCGGTGGAAAGGCCGCTGCACATGCTCGGGTTGGGAATGAGCGTGGGCACGCCGCCGGGCGGCATCACGGCCGACGTGGTCGCGGTGACCGATTTCGTGGAACTGGAAAAGCTGGGCCGCGAAAAAGTGCGGGGCAAGATCGTGCTCTACAACGAGGTGTACCGCGGCTACGGGCCAACCGTGATCTACCGGCGGTCGGGCGCTTCGCGGGCGGCGGCGCTGGGAGCGGTGGCCGTGCTGGTGCGCTCCATCACGCCTCTGGCCATGCAGATTCCGCATACCGGGTCGCTCGAATACGACCCGGCGCAGCCCAAGATCGCCGCGGCCGCGGTATCGCCCGAAGACGCCATGATGATGGCGCGGTTCTATAGCGAAGGCGCGCCGCTGAAGGCGCATCTGGAAATGAGCGCGCACCAGGAGGCGGACGCGGATTCGGGCAACGTGGTGGGCGAAATCCCCGGCAGCGAACATCCGGAGCAGGTGGTCGTCATCGGCGGCCACATCGATTCCTGGGACGTGGGCCAGGGGGCGCAGGACGATGGCGCTTCCATCATGGCTTGCCTCGAGGCCGTGGCGCTGATCAAGAAACTGGGCCTGCAGCCGAAACGCACCTTGCGGGTGGCTTTCTGGGTGAACGAAGAGAACGGCGGCCGCGGCGGCGAATCCTACCGCGAGTGGATCGGCGACAAAATTAAGGACCAAGTGGCGGCGATTGAAATGGATGGCGGCGCCGAAGCTCCGCGCGGCTATGGCGCCAGCGTGGACGAAGCCTCCATGGCCCTGCTGCGCCAGGTCGGCAAACTGCTGGAGCGAATTGGCGCCGGCGAAATCACCGGCGGCGGCGGTGGCGAAGATATCGGCCCGACCATGCGCGACGGCGTGCCCGGCCTGGCGGAACGCACCGTCGGCACCCATTACTTCGACTGGCATCACACGGTGACGGATACGCTCGATAAAGTCGACCTGAACGACTTCCGCAAGAACATGGCGTCGCTGGCGGTGATGAGCTATGTTCTGGCCGATATGCCCGGCCGCCTGACGGCAGGCGCGATGCGGCGGGGATTCTAGCCCGCAAGTGGGTGGGACAGACCATCGTTTTTGGCAGTCTGTCGGGCCCTCGCCAGGCCAGCCCCTCGACAGACGACAAGAAACGATCGTCTGTCCCACCAGGGTCAGCTTATTCTCGTCGCTTCCTGGCAAATGGCCGGCGAGATCGGGAGTACCCTGGGCGCATTATCGATCCCCTGCAGTCTGGTCTGCGCCGTCCATGGGCTCTTGGGATAGCGCTGGCGCAAAAGATCGAAGGCGCGCTTGGAAAACTCGCCGGTGTTCTTGTCGGTACAGCCGAAGCGGGTGGCGCGAACGGCCAGGTGCAGCGCTTCGGGAACGCGCGGATCGCTGGGCGCCTTTTCCGCCCATTGGGCAGCCTGCGCGGCCAGCCAATTGGGGCCGGTAGGCACGGCGCTGAGCCCGGTCGCCTCTTGGCGCGCTTGCTCGCGTTCGGCCGGCGAAAGGAACGTGGCCTCGGGAGCGGAGCCGCGATAAACTTCCTTCAGCATCGTCGGAGGTTCGTCTCCGTCCGCCGGCGCGGCGGGGCTCTGCTCTTTGATGGCGCACCACCAGTTGTCGCGGTAATCGTCGATCTGCGCCATCCCCTCGGAACGCTGGAAACCGGAGTTCACGTGTTCCCGCATGCCCGGCGATTTCAGGATTCTGTAGATATCTTCGAAGCGGGGCTGCGGCTGCATCATGGCCGATCGCACGTAGACCACCGTGGCAAGCTCGCCGCGCACGTTCGGCGGAAGCTGCGGACTCGCGGCAGCTTGCTTCAGAAGGGCCAGCGGGAGCTGGCGATTGAAGATGGCCGCGGCATCCGCAACGGCGGCGGCGGTGGATTCGGTGGATGGCAGCTCGGCGCGGCCGGCCTCCACGCGGACCACGGCCATGAGCACCGCGCCGGTCGGATAACGCATGGGTTCGAGCCGCGGCCGGACGGTGACCGAACCGTCATGAAGGATCACGGTGCGCGCGAGAAAGGCGATCCCGGTAGAGTGAGGATCGAGGAACTGCAGGTTCTCCGGCTCTTCCCATGCCCAAAGAAAGACGCTAGGGAAACCTGGCAAGGGGTCGGCGGGGTGAGAGTGCATCCACACCGCTACAGCGGCGAGCGGAACCAGGATCGAGAGAGCTTTGAGTTTCAGAATTCCTGTCTACCACGGACGGTGGGGTGGAGCAAACGGTCTATGGGTTGTCTTCGAGGCGCTCGATGCGTTGCTCGCGGATTTGCGCGACGTGGGCGAGGCTGGCGATGGCTTCCATGATTTCGCCCATGCGGCGGTCGCGCTGGCGGTTGTCGGCGGTGGCCTGGCGGTTCTCGGCGGCGAGGAGTTCGACTGTTTGGGTTAGGGCTTCGTGGCGTTCGGCGAGCTTGGCGAGGCGTTCGTCTGTGGTCATGGAGTGTGGCGTCTCCTTTTCGATTATCTCATGTAGCGGGTTGGCGCGAGCTTTCCGGCCCGCGCCAGAGTCGAGCCGCAGCGGTGCCGAGCACGGAGACGAGTCAGTCTAGTCTCCGAACTCCCGATGTCGTTGCGTTTGGGCTGAGCCAAGTTCCGCTGATCCGGGGTGGGACAGACCATCGTTTTTCGTGGTCTGTCAGGCCCGCTCCCAGTGACAGCCGATCCCGTGGCGCGAGCTGTCCAGCCTGCAGAGCCGAGAGCCCTCTCGGCTTTTCTACGTCTAGGATTTCCTGCGGCATATTTCTTGCGGCTGCGGCGCTACTCGGGTCAGCCAATTTTCCTCAATACCTGGAAACAGCCGGGCGACATCATGAGTTCGGAGTTTCGGCGCGCCAGACAGGAGCCGCGGATCCCGGCCGAAGGTAATCTCCAGGCACTATGCGTGCTTTCCCCGCGGTCTCCAAAGAGTAAATGTACGCCCAGGCCTGGACCGTCCCGCCCGCGTCCAACAGGACCGTCACTACCTGGCGTTCAAACTCATGCGGCGGCGGGTCGCTTGGGCTGCAGCCTTCATACTCATTCAGCCTGGACAAAGCTGAGACTGGATCGTTCAGGAGATACACCTCCCCGCTGACCCATGCATCGTCGCCAGCGCGCACTGTCGTCCCCGGATAGCCATCCAAGTGGAATAACTCGCCACGAGTGCGCCCCGAACCCACGAAGCGCGATGCGGCGGTGAGGAATCTAGACCACTCCGTGCCAGCGCTAGCGCGGAGCGTGCCATAGACAAAAAGATACGGCGGCTCAAGCACCGCTGCCTATATTGGCTTTGTTCGGCCGAATTGTCAATCGCTGACCAGCAGGCGGCTGGGTTCCACCCACAGCCAACATAGGGCCCCCAGCAGATATAACCCGCCGGTGAGATACAAGGGAGCGCTCCAATTAGAGAAATGCTCAGCGACATACCCCACCAGGATGGGGCTCAGAATGCCGCCGACCTGACCCGAGCTGTTCATGGCGGCGCTCAGTACGCCGGAGTGGTTGCCGCCGACGTCGATACAGGTGCCCCACGCGGCGCCCAGTAAGAAATTGGACGAGGCTCCGGCCAGCGAGATCAGCACGGCCGCCGGCGCCGGATCGCTAACGAAAGCGCCTGCCAGCATGAAAATGCCAGCGGCGGCAAGCGACGCTCCTCCCACGCCGGCTCTACCGATGCGAGGGCCGAAGCGGCGCGAAAGACGATCGGTGGCGATGCCGCCGGCCAAATCCGCCACCACGCTCAATCCCAGCGGGAGGCCGGAAACAATGCCATGGAGGATTTTGCTCGCGAACCCCACCGTCGTGGCGCTCTGCCTGATGTACTTTACGCAGACCTACGGATTCAACTTCTACGTGACATGGCTGCCGTCTTACCTGTCC
>JBEKYD010000082.1:0-25850 GCA_049511335.1 Bryobacteraceae bacterium
CGTCGAGTCGCGGTTCTCGGTGGAATTCGCCCAAATCGAGCGGCGGGTAGAGGAGCTCCAGGCTTTGGTCTCGAGTGGCGCCGCCACAGAGGCCGATTACCGCGAGCTAAAGAGCGGCCTCGACAAACTCGAAGAGTTGGTGGCGAAGGAGGACCGGCGCCGCGCAGATGGTTCGACGATGGCGCAGATGGTGCGAATGCAGGCGGAGTTCGTGAAAGCGTTGACCGACGAGCTCGAGAAGGCGCGCGCGTGAGAAGGGTGCATCGGAGGGACTGCGCCTGCCCGGGGAACTGGCTCGGCAGCGTGAAGAAGGCGCTGCCGGATTATCGGGAGTTTCTGGAGCGTGCTGCCGCATTCGAGAGGCTGGGGCTGAACTCCACCGCGCGGCGTGGCGGTTTCGCCGCGTTTGCGCCGCATGTACTGGTGAACAGATCCGGCAAAGCGCAATTCCCTGCGATATGGGGCAAGCAGAAAGAAATCATTGCTGCGATATCGTTCCGGAAGTGCGTCTATTGCGAGGGAGCCATCAACGCACCGCGGGCGGCCCACGTGGAGCATTTCAAGCCGAAGGCGCTTTTTCCGTCGCTGGCGTACGAGTGGACGAACTATTTCCTGGGCTGTCCCGGATGTAACGGAGCGAAGAGTGACAAGTGGCCGAAACGGGGCGGATACGTTCGGCCGGACACGGGCGATCCGTCCCGCCACTTCGTCTTTGCGGAAGATGGCACTGTGAAGGCCGCGAAGCCGCATAGTTCCGCGGAACGGATGCTTGAGGATTTCGACTTGTATCGGGAGTGGCTGTCGGATGAGAGGAGACAAAACATCGAGAAAATGCTGAGGCTGCTCAACGAAGCGGTAGGGATCTTTCTAGACGGCCACGAAACGCAAGCTCGACGCCTGGCGCGGACCTTGCTGGAGACTATTGACACGCCCGAGCGGGCGTACTCGGTGGCCCTTACCCAATGCTTTTGGCGCGCCTGGGAGCGCGCTTGCCCTGGCGTAAAGGTTTGAAGTCATCTCCTAGGAGCTCCCAGGGTTTTAACCAGTCGAGAAGCTCCGGCGAGAGAGGTTCCTTTGATAGGGTGGAGACCAGTCCGGCCCGGGCACGGTCAGACGTTTTTGCCATTGAATGCAGCAGGATAATCGCCATTTCTCCTGCGTTGAGTTCATATCTCTCATTCCCCCGGGACGAGATGAGTGCCCGGGTCGTCGTTTTGTCTGATGCCCGCTGCATCAATACGGGGATCACCGGCTCGTACGGAAAAGATCTGAAGAAGGTCCAGTACACTTCGCCCGCGTACGACTCCTTGTTCGCCAGATCGCGGGCGAGGATCGGTGCTACCGTCAGCCCGATCTCTGGCAGCCAGCTTATTGAGTCCAAGCCAATTTTAGGCAGAGCGCGTTCCAACGCACTTTCCACCTTCGCGCGTAGATCTAGCGGAACACTTACCGCGGTCTCCAGGCACTTTGTAGCCATAAGAATGTCGTAAGGCTTCCCTCTCAGCAAGAAACACTCGATGATCGCCGCCGCATCACAGCCGGCGGTACCGGCTGCGAGCGCGATGACCTCGTGCCACCAGGGATCATCCACATGCGCAAGCAGTTCCTGTGTCCGTGAAGCGTAATCGAGTGCCGTCAAGTACTCCTGAAACGTAAGGTGAGAGAATGCAAACGCCCCCGGTCGCCGTTCGACTAGAAGCCCGCTACGGTCCCGGATCTCGCGGACGATTCGCAGAGCGTGCTCTTGCGGCTGGCCCATTTGCGGAAGCTTGGCGGCAAAGTGCCGGACCACTTCGGACTCCGGTATTTCGGCCTCGTGTTTTTGGTGAAGGGCGCTGGCAACACCGCGCAGCAAGGTGCGTTTCTGGTTGGCGTCGAGGTTGCCGACCGCCGCGTCCCTCGGAAACTTGGCGCGGTCCCATTCGTATAACAACGCGTCCGTGCACTTTTCATACAGCGTCACGCGGTGCTCGGGGATCGTGCGGCCGAGAAAGCGGTGCACGACGCACAGAATGGTGGCGAGGAGGGGATTTACCGCGATCCGCTGCACGGGCCGGCTCCTGTCAATTCGGGACTTCAGATCAGCGGCCGCCGCAGTAGCTTGATTGTGGGCCTCTGAAGAATCCGAGCGAGCCGAACGCTCCGCCGCAAGGCACCACTTATCGATGAAGTCGCCTACCTCGTCGTTCGTCAGGTCTGCTAAACGAAAGGCGCGGAAGCCGGGCAAGCAAGACTCGACCTCTCCGGGGGCGCCCGCGGGCCGGCTGGTCACCACCACCGGTATCTCCGGGTAATCTCTGGCGAACTGGCTCAGGGCCACCGTCAGTTGGCCGCGTAGCTCTTCGGGGGCTTCGTCCAACCCGTCAATCAAGAGGACTGCGCGCTTTTCGCTGAGGGCGGCCTTGACAAGCTCGGACGCGATCCCCAACTGCGAGGCAAGCCATTCCGGCCTGAGCGCGGCGTCCTTCAACTCGCGGACCGTGATCACGAAGGGAAGGGCGCGCTCCGGCCAGCTCAGCCGATGCATTCCAAGCGCACAGTGGCTGGCGAGAAAAGACACCAACGTCGACTTTCCGCTTCCCGGGGCACCTATCAAAAAGATCCTGCCGCTCTTGCCTAGGACTTCGGCGATCAGCCTTCGGCTTTGCGTACCGGAGCGGACAATTCGGCGTCTGCCATCTTTGGCGGTGGGCGCTAGCTCTTCGAGGTGCAGCGGAACGTAGACTTCGTTGAGGTCAAGGATCACGCGATGGTTGAGTTGGATGCCTCGCAGCTCGATGGAGCCAAAACGGTCGACCACCCTCCGCCTGTATTCCTTCTCTCGAACCTCAAGTACCTTTCGAGGATCTCCCGACTGCTCCGCAACGACGAGGTCCCGCTCGCGGGCGCACTGAATCTCAAATTGCTGGATCGGCTGAAACGCATCGTCGAACGCCTGGTTGCTCCAGGCCTCGATCATGGATTCGAGGCTTCGGCGTAGATCGGTAGGGATAGCCGGCGCGCCGCGCGAAACCAGGGCATCCAGGACTCGGCCGTATGCCCTGTTCCTCCGGTTATTGAAAACGACGTCGGGAAGCGATTGATCCCGTCGCCCGTTTTGACGGATGCTGTCGAATATCGGTCGGACGGCGCTGGCCTCGACTTGAGCTCTGATGTCCTTCACGTGTCTCGCCTCTAGTATAGGATTCACGAGACGCCTTCGGGTTAGGGCGAGCGCGTTGGGTGCTTAACCCATCTGGGCATTTTGCAATTTAGGCCCGTCAACCGCTCCCTGACGGTCGCGGCTCTGACCCGAACATTCGATCCTGATGCCAAGATGCACACTGATAAAGGAATCGCAGAAACGAAGCAGTTTGTTCTATCCGTGTTTATCTGTGTTCATCCGTGGCTCAGTCAGTTTTTCACCGGCGCGCGAAAGCTGTAATTCCCGGCTTCCACTTCGAAGACTGCTGTGCTCCCTTCGGCGCGCACGAGCTTCACTCCTTGAGCTTGCAGCGCGGGGCGGCCCGATTCGGTTACGTCGGCCGGGTCCGCTGCCGGCATCCATACGGTCGCGGTGGTATTCGGCGGGATGCCGACGTTCAACTCGAACTGGCCGCCATCGCGTTTCCAGGCGCTCGAAATCTTCCCGTAGGGCGATTGGTGCGTGCTGTCGACGAAGGTGAGGTCGCCGGCGGGATAGGGATGAATCAGAATGTGACGGAAGCCGGGATGGTCGGGGTCCGGGCGGATGCCGGCCAGGTATTCGTACATCCACACTGCCAGGTCGCCGATCTGCATCACGTGATTGCCGGAATTCATGGCCGGATCGGCGGTATCGCCGTTCCACAGTTCCCACACCGTGGTGGCGCCCTTTTCCACCATGTAGCCCCAGCCGGGGTAGGTCTTCTGCGTGGCGATTTCGTAGGCCAGGTCGGAACGGCCGTTGTCGGAAAGCGTGCGCATCAGCCATTGCGCGCCCACCAGGCCGGTGCCTACGTGGCCGTGGCTCACTTCTTCGATGTTACGGGCGAGCGCGGCCAGCACCGGGGCGCGAAATTCGCGCGGCGCGATTTGAAAATAGAGCGGCAGGATGCTGGAGGTCTGGGTGCCGTTGTCGTAAGCGCCCTTCTCCGGATTGTAGAACTTTTTCTGGAAGGCCGCCGCCGTCTCGGCCGCCTGCGCCTCGAAGCCGGCGGCATCGTCCGCCTTGCCCAGAATGCGGGCGTAGCGCGCCATGGTCCGCAGCAGGTAATCGTAATAGGCCGAAGCGATCAGGGTCTTGTCGGTGACGCGCGCCGGGTCCTTCGAGTGAATCAGCTTGGGATCTTCCGGCGGCACGCACCAATCGGCGTACTTATCCTTGGACGTCAGTCCGTCTTGCACGTAGGTGCGCTCCAGATCCATCCATCGCTTCATGGCGGGGTAGGTTCGCTCCAGCACGCGGCGATCGCCGTATTGGTCGTAGAGCATGCCGGGAACGAACAGGAAGGTGCTGGGCCAGGTGAGGTCGTCGTAATAATTCGGCCAATAGTTGGGAGACACCACCGGAATGGAGCCGTTGTCGTGCTGCGAATCGGCCAGGTCGCGCTCCCACTTGGTGTAGAACGCGGCCACGTTGAACAGGTAGGATTCCGAACGGCTCACCTGGGAACGGTCGCCCAGCCAGCCCTGGCGCTCGTCGCGCTGCGGGCAATCGGTGGGGATGCTGCGATAATTGCCGCGCACTCCCCAAAACACGTTGCGATGGATTTGATTCAGAAGCTGGCTCGAGCTGTGGAAGCCGGCGGTGGCGGCCATGTCGTCGTGCACCACGCGGCCTTCGATCGATTCGAGCGTAGGTTCGCCGGGATAGCCGGTCACTTCCACATAGCGAAAACCGTGATAGGTGAAGCGCGGTTCCCAAACCTCCGCTCCGCCTCCGCGCAGGATGTAGAGATCCGTCGCGCGGGCCGTGCGCAGGTTGGCGGTGTAAATCGATCCATCCGGTTGCAGGGTTTCGGCGAAGCGCAGCCGGACTTGGGTTCCCCGCGGACCGGCCACATTCAGCCGGCACCAGCCGACCATGTTCTGCCCCATATCGTAAATCCACACGCCGGGCCCGAGCGGCTTCACCGAAACCGGCTTGACGATTTCCACCACGCGCAGCGGCTCAGCCATTTGCGCCACCAGCGCGCCGGCCGGCGCGGTCACCGCCTGCGCGGCTTCCCAGTGCGAATCGTCGTACCCAGGGCGGTTCCAGCCGCTCAATTCCGCTCGCGCGTCGTACTCTTCGCCGTCATATTCGTTGTCGGCGCGGATGGGGCCTTCGGTCGAGAGCTTCCAGGATTCGTCGGAGACGACGCTCTGGCGCGTGCCGTCGGCGTATTCCAGGTTGAGTTGCAGAATGGCTTTCGGAAATCCGAAATTGCGGGTTTTATCGGCGCGCGGGGCGTAGAAGCGGCCGCTGCCCAGAACCAAGCCGATGGCGTTGGCGCCGTTCACAATCTGCCTGGTGACGTCGAAGGTCACGTAGAGCACGTGCTTGTCGTAATCGGTCAGGCCGGGGGAGAGGACATGATCGCCGACTTTCGCGCCGTTGAGATAAAGCTCCGAAGTGCCCAGGCCGGAGTAATAGATCACGGCCCGCGCCACTTTGCCATGGGTGGAGAATTCCTTGCGCAGATAGCGGGCCGGCAGACGGTGCTCGGCGGTGACCCCGACGCGTTTCCAAGGGTCCATGCCGTAGGCGCCCAGATCCACGGCCGGCATCCAGGCATCCGTGTCCGCGACCGTCACCTGCCAGGCGGAGGAGGAAGTCACCTGAATCGGCTCGCCCGATTCGAACTCCACTCGCACCACGCCGATCAAGCCAGCAGGAGTGTCTTTCGGCGGTGTGTCCTTCTTGGCATCGGATTCGTCTTCCTTCGGGTGGCGCGCCGTCGCTTCAATCGTGTTCACGCCCGCATGCAACACGCCGCCCAGATCGGCCACGATGGGGAGGGACGATTGCGAGCACGTGGCGACGGCATGGCCGTTGACAGTGACGTCGGCCCGGTCGTCGGCGCCGACGATGGCAAAGCCGCGCTTTACCTTGCGGCCCTCGGGAATCGAAATCTCGGTGCGGAAGAGCAGGGTGCTGGCGGGTGCGCTCGTGGCCGCGCCGGCGGCGTTCCAGATCCAGTGCGCGCCTTCCAGCGCATGATAAATGCTGGCCGGGTCCTCGTAACCGGCGGCTTCATCGCGCCCGACCCATTTTCCCTGCCAGTCCTTGGCATCGACGAGGCCCATGGTGAAGCTGGCCCGAGCGCTCCAGTCGCTCGGTTTTCCGTCCCGATCCCAAACCCGAACCCGCCAGAACGCCGCGGAGCCGGAAGTCAGCGTTCGGCCGGCATACTCGATCTGGGTGGATTCGGCGGACGCGACCTTGCCGCTGTCCCAAAGGTCGCCTTTGCCGTCGCGAAGAGCGCGCTCGGTAGACGCCACCAGGATGCGATACGCCGTCTGCCGCATGCCGCGGGCGCGCGGATTCGAGGCCGTGAGAATCCACCAGAACCTGGGTTGCGCGACGTCGATCCCCTGCGGATTGGCGCGATACTCCACGCGGAGCTCGCCCGGTTGAAGAGCAGCCGCGGCGCATGCGGCTGCAAAAGCAAACAAGCAAATAAGTGCCTTCATGGTATTCGCCGAAGGCAACGATACCACGTTTGAATGGCCAACGCTTCCTTCAGCGATAGGCTTCAGCGCGATTTTCCTTATTCGTAGCGGAGCGCCACCATGGGATCGACCTTCGCCGCACGGCGCGCGGGGATCGCGCACGCCAGGGCCGCCACCAGGGTCAGCAGTATCGAGACTGCCATAAAAGTCGCCGGATCGTTCGGCCCGATGCCGAACAACATATCCTTCAACAAACGCGTGAGGCCGAAGGCGGCCACGATACCGGCGGCCAAGCCGGAGAGCGCCAGGGCCATACCCCGTTTCAGTACAAGCCCCAAAACCTCCCGGCGACTCGCGCCCAATGCCACCCGGACACCGATCTCGTGGGTTCGCCGGCTCACGGAATACGCCAGAACACCATAGAGACCGATCGACGCCAGCATCAGGGCGACCGCGGCGAAGAGCGCCAGAGTGACCGAGATCGTGCGTTGCGGCGCCAGCGAGTCGCCAATCACATTCTCCATGCTGACCAGATTCTCCACCGGAACAGTCCGGTCGCGTGCCAGAACCAGCCGGCGGACACGCTGGCCGATCGACGCGGGATCGCGATCGGTCCGGATCGCAAAGCGCAGCTTTGTATCGGGGAATTGGTAGTACGACAAGTACATGGTCACAGGGGCGCTATCGCCAACAGAGCTGAGGCGGACGTCACCCACCACTCCCACTACCTCGAAGGTGGCCGGCTGCGGGCCGCCCATGTCGACGGATACCCTCCGCCCAAGCGGGCTGCGGTCCGCGAACAACGTTCGGGCCATCCGTTCGTTGACAACCATGGTGAGGGGGGCGTTCTCGCGGTCGCTCCTCCCGAAGTCTCTCCCGGCCAGGAGCGGGATATGAACGGCATCGAAGTAACCGGGCAACACGTGAAGCCTTTGCGCCGTGCGCTGATAGGCGCTTTCCGCCGGCGGGTGATCGGCATCCCAGGCTGGATAGTCACCCCCGCCATCGCGGATGGGCAGGCGGCTGGTGAAGCCGGCCGCCTTTACGCCATGAATTGCGGCGAGGTCTTCGCGAAGGCCGTCAAAGAACCGGATGCGCCTGTTCCGGTCCGCATACTGCGCCTGGGGTAACCGAACTTCACCGGTAAGCAAGTGCTGGATCTCGAATCCAGGGTTGGTCCCGGCCAGACGCATGAAACTGCGGATCAGCAGGCCCGCGCCGATCAACAGAATCAACGATACCGCCACCTGGCCGACCACCAGACCATCGCGAAGCGACATTCGGGTTTTGGTATCGGTGGTGCGCGCGCCTACGGCGAATTCCCGGATCAGGTGGGACGAGGACCCACGCAGGGCGGGCGCTACCCCGAAGAGCACACCGGTCAGGATCGAGAGCGCCAGGGCGAATAGCAGCACCTGCCATCCCATGCGTCCCGGTGAGCCGCTGTTAACGTCCAGGCCAACCACGACCGGTAACAGCCGTTGGAGCCAGCAAGCCAGCGCCACGCCTAGAACGCCTGAGAGCAATGCAAACGTCAGGCTTTCGGCCAGCAACTGTCTGGCTATCCGTACCCGAGAGGCGCCCAGAGCCGCCCGCAATGCCAGTTCCGGGCGGCGTACCGAACCCCGCGCCAACTGCAGGCCGGCCACATTGGCGCAGGCGATCAGAAGAACCAGACCCACCGCGGCCATCAGCAGGAACAGCGGTGGCGTCCGCCCCTCCGCGAGTGCGGCTTGAAGCGGATCCACCTGCAATGCCTTGCTTGCGTTGGAGGCCGGATACTGCCGCTCCAGGCGTTTGGAGATGACGTCCAGTTGACGCTGTGCGCCCTCGCGCGACACGCCGGGCTTCAATCGTCCAACGATCAGCCAATTGTGGAACTGCCGTGGCGCCCCGGCCACCGACTCGCCGCGGCGCATGGGCGCCCAGGCGTCGACGTCGTCGAGAAAATGAAACGTGGCTGGCATGACGCCGACCACCTCATGCGGCGTTCCATTTATCGGGAAGGACGTGCCCACTGCTTTGCCTGGCGTGCCGAACCGGCGCCGGGCAAAGCGCTCGCTCACAATAACGACGTTCGATGCTCCAGGCCGGCCTTCCTCCGGTGTGAACCAACGGCCGGCTGCCGGGTTGACACCCAACGTGTGGAACAAATCGTACGCAACGTAGGTGAAAGTGGCACGCTCCGGGCCGGCGTCTCCCTGGAGAGTCGTATCCAGCGGTATGGGGAACACCGCGGAAAAACCTTCGAAATAGTTGGCCTGCTCGCGATAGTCGTAGTAGTCCGGGGCCGACACCAGGGGGTTGAGCGCGCCACCCATCGTGCAGCGGGCGAGCACCAGCCGCGCGGGATCCCGGAAGGGCAGAGGCTTCAGCAGCACGGCATCGATGATCGAGAACGTCGCCGTGTTGGCGCCGATGCCCAACGCCAGCGTGACAACGACCACCGCGGCAAAGCCAGGGCTCCTTCGGACCTGACGCAGGCCATATGCGAAGTCCCGGACAACCGTCTCAATGAGCGGAAGCCCGCGACGGTCGCGGCAGCTTTCCTTGGACGCTTCGAGCCCCCCGGATTTCAGCAACGCTTCGCGCCGGGCCTCGGCCGGCGTCATCCCGGCGCGAAGGTTCTCCTCGATCTGCATCTGGAGGTGGCTCTCGAACTCCTCCGTCATTTCACGGTCCTTGCGGCCCTTGTCCAATAAGCCAGTAAGCCGGAACAGGAAGGCGCGAACGGCTCTCACGAGGCCTCCTCGGATGGAGAAAAGAACCGGGAGATGATGCCGGTTGTCCGGTTCCATTCCCGTGCTTCTTTTGCGAGTTGTTTCTTCCCCGCGCGCGTCAGGGTGTAGTACTTTGCCCTGCGATTGTTGTCCGAAATGCCCCACTCCGCTGAAACGTACCCTTCCTGCTCCAGTTTCAGGAGGGCCGGGTACAGGGTTCCGTAACGCACTGCCAGCAGGCCGCCGCTTGTCTGTTCAATGCGGCGGGCAATGCCATATCCGTGGAGGGCCCCCATACTTTCCAGGGTCTTCAGCACCATCAGGGCGAGGGTGCCCTGCCAGACATCCGCTTTCTCCGCCATGAACGCTCCTATTGGATTCCAGTATCAGAGTGCCACATCTTTAATTGGAAAACAATAGGAACGCGCAAAGTCCGGGGACCAACGCATAGTTACCAACCATTGCACATGGAGTTTGGACCTCAAATGGACCTCACGCGAAGGGTGTATTGGGGAGAATCGGCTGCAAGTCTTTGAGAACAGTGGTGGGCCCGTGGCGACTCGAACGCCAGACCTCTACCGTGTCAAGGTAGCGCTCTAACCAACTGAGCTACGGGCCCAGAAAGATGACTGGTTCCGCGATTGTAACACGCAGTCGGAAAGTCTTAAGCATGGTGGGGGCTGGCGCCATCTACAGTTTGATCCAGAGCCCGAAATCCTGCTCCTACGAAAGGCTATAAACTATTGAAAAGATTGGTCGGGGCGAGTGGATTCGGACGGCCGGCCTCCTGGTCCCGAACCATCAACCCACGTAATATCAAACACTTAGCGGCGGCACAGCAATTTTGCGAAGCATTGCGATAATAGGTCGCGAGTCTTCAAAGGCTTGCGGGCCTTCCGCGCGCCGGTGACTGGCAATCGCGGGCAACGCTTCTATGCGTGGGGTGGGCACAAAAATGGGCACAGTTTTCTGCCGGCGCTTTCTGTTGTTCCTTGAGGGATAGCAGCGTAGCAGCAGTCCATCAAACAGAGATCCCGTTGCGATAGATCTTCAGATCCCAAGAACGGCACGAGGCAAATGCGCGCCCCCAATAGTCCCACGCCCGACGGACGCGCCTTTCGATCTCGGCAGCCATCGGCTCCGCGCCGTTGTTGGTCTCTAAAGACCGGTTCGCCAGAAAGACGACGTAGTGTTGACGCTTGAAAGCGCGCGACGCGGTGTACCCCTCGGCGACGGCATCATTGTGGAGCGAGCATAACTCCCGTTCTAAGCTCGGATGGTCACTGTGACCAGTAAACTGCACTGCACAGGTGAATCCTTCGAACGCTATCTGCCTAAGCCACTGTCTGTGGTCCTCACTCGACGTCTCCGCGCGTTGGCGACCCAGAATGCGGTATCTCATAGGATCTAAGAACCGAGCCGGGCACCGCCGCGCGGATGCCAATCGTCCAGCACTTTCGCGAGTTCAATGATCGAGTCCGGGTAGTTCGCCTCGGAAACGCACAGACTGAAAGTCCTCGTTGCGCCCTGTTCGACGCCGTAGATCGCGTTTGCCAGCGCGTCAATTTCCTCCAATAGAGGGATGGCGTCGCCGTAATGGCCATCCCGAATGTCGTTCAGCCACATCCGGCAAGGAACTCCGGTCTTGAGCGAGGCCCCCGCAACCAGCAATGCCGCGTTGGGCCCCAAGTCAGCCGCGAAACGCAGGCTGGCACGGAGAAGCATCGGGTAGGTTGCACCCTCAGCCGGCGATTCACTCGCGGACCGGACCCTCTCCAACGTGGCGGGGTCAAAGCCCGCGTTCTGAGCATGTGTGCACCAAGGCGTCAGTGAAGGCATGGCAAACGAATTCACAAATTCGAAGGGTGCGCTTTCGTGACAGAGGCGCAAGAGAGCCACCGCGGCTTCCGTAACCACGAGATTTTCTAGCAGAGTCCCAACGTTCTGTATTGGCATAGATCAGTGGCGTCCCATTGTATTCCAATTACTTCGCCATCGGTCTCACCTGTTCGCGGCCACCTTCAGATCGAGTTCGGCCTTCGAGAAGCAGGCTATTCCGGTGACGGGCTCAATCTCCGCCACGCGAGTTCGATTCTTGCGTTACCAGGCAGCCAGCAGATCCCGCAACTTCGCAGCCACTGTCGGTTTCTGAGACTGCGGCAAGTCGCCGAGATGACGCGCGATCATCGAGCCGTGAATAGTGGCCAGCTTGTGCAATCGGAGAACAGACGCGGTCTTCAGGTTCGTGGAACGGAACTTGGGTTTCGCCGGGTCCAAAACCAGATCGGAAGGCATCAATGCCGCCGGCAGCACTGAGGAAATGTATGCGACCAGCACCTCGGGGATCGGCCCCACCGGACCGGCCAGCACGAGCACCGGCCGCAGCTTCATCCCCGCTGTGTCGCCAAACGGGAAACTCGCGAGGCAGATCTCACCGGGACGCATCTACGGGTTGGCCGTCCGCCAGAGTGTAAATATCCTGCCGCGCGTCGCCCAACTCGTCACTCCAGGCCCGCGAAATGTCCCACGGCCAAAAGGCGCCCGCCTCGTCCTCATCCGGTCGGACGACAATCAACTGGACACGCCCGGGCGGGAGGTCTCGCGGCGCTTCAGCCCGTATCTGATGGTCGTCGTCGATTTCGCCCACTATGCTCATGGCTCGCATACGGTAGATTTACCGTCCTTCCCCACCAGTTTGCCACAAAGGGCCTTCGCGGGCGCGCCCAGGGATCGTGCTATGGTTTTCGGTGATTGAGGAACCTCCGCTCTCAAAGCAGGCACTCGCAAGAATGAAGGCGGCAGACTCGAGGCCGGCGCCGACCTCCTGAGCGGTCTGGCCGCATTCTGGCGCGGCATCGGCATGAGTTCGAAGGCCCTCCGTGAGCACGATCCGGCGGAGTTGATGCCGTTTTTCGAGCGGTACGCGGAAAAGCAGTTCGATGCCAAGGCGAAGGAACTTCCGGCAACAGCTCAGATGGACGGACAAGACACATGACAAAACTTGTGGACGGCGCGATTCGGATGCGCGCACTGGCTGCCATTCTTCTGTTTGCCCGCAGCGCGATAATCGGGAATAGGAGTCCCGGTATGTCGTTTCAGATTCTCTCGCGTTCCTTTGCCGAAGGTGGATGGATTCCCGAATTGCACTCGTGCCAAGGCGCCAATCTCTCTCCATCGCTCGAATGGAGCGGCGCGCCGCGAAACGTGCTCAGCTTCGCGCTGGTAGTCGAAGATCCGGACGCGCCTTCCGGCACATTCTGCCACTGGCTTTTGTACGATATTCCCCAGGACGTGCACACCTTGGCGCAGGGTCTCAAGCCTGGCTCGGTGGGAGTGAGCGGCAGCAACGATTTCGGACGGCCCGGTTATGGGGGTCCCTGTCCGCCAAAGGGACCGGCGCACCGGTATTATTTCCGGCTGCACGCGCTGGACGTCCATACCTTGGGTCTGCGGGCGGGCGTGAGCCGCGAGGAATTGTTGCAGGCCATGAAAGGTCACATCCAGGCGGAAGCCCAGTGCATGGGGCGGTTTCAACGGCGCTGACGCTGGGGTACTATTTTACTGGGGTGTCTCATGTTGCGAGCGAGCCAAGCCAAAGTGGAATGGAATTCGGAAAAGAAGCACTGGCATGTCACGATCGAGGTCGGCGCCGAGTCGATCAAGCGGTGGAGTGCCACCAATCGGCACGAAGCGGACGACGATTCGCTGCGAGCCGTGGCCGTCGAAACGGCCCGCGATGAGGGCTACGAGCTGGAGGCACAGCGCGTCTCGATTGTGCGCTAGTCCCCGTGAAGAAACTGATCAACGATCCGCGGGATGCGCCGCGGGAGTTCCTGGCGGGCCTGGCTCTGGCGCACGCCGATATTCTGAGAGTCTCGCTGGATCCGGTTTACGTGGTCCGGGCCGGCGCGCCGGTTTCCGGCAAGACTGCGGTCGTGTCCGGCGGCGGCAGCGGTCACGAACCGATGCATGTGGGGTTCGTGGGCAGAGGCATGCTCGACGCCGCCGTTCCCGGCCAGGTGTTTACCTCTCCAACGCCCGATCAAATCGAAGCCGCCACGCGGGCCGCCCACGGTGGAGCGGGCGTTCTCCACATCGTGAAGAACTATACGGGCGACATCATGAACTTCGAAATGGCCGCGGAGCTCTGCCAGGCCGGCGGCATCGAAGTGCGCTCGGTGGCGATCGACGACGATGTTGCGGTGGAGGACAGCCTTTACACGGCCGGCCGGCGCGGCGTGGGAACAACCGTGCTGGCGGAGAAGATCTGCGGAGCGGCGGCCGAGCGCGGCTACGATCTGGCGCGCCTGGAAGCGCTCGGCCGCAAAGTCAATGGGAATGGGCGTTCCGTGGGTATGGCCCTGACTTCCTGCACCGTTCCCGCGGCCGGTAAACCCACCTTCGAGCTGTGGGAGGGGGAGGTGGAGATGGGCATCGGCATCCACGGGGAACCGGGACGGGAGCGTATGCCGATCATGCCCGCCGGCGAGCTGACCGAGCGCATGGCGGGGATGGTCCTGGCCGACCTGCCGTTCCATCGCGGCGACGAAGTCATCGCCATGGTCAACGGCATGGGCGGCACGCCTTTGATGGAGCTCTATCTGGTTTATGGAGAGCTGGAGCGGATCTTGCGGGCGCGGGGAATTCGCTGTGCGCGTCGCCTGGTGGGGAATTACATCACCAGCCTCGAAATGGCGGGCTGCTCCATTACGCTGCTGCGGGCCGATGACGAGCTGCTGTCGCTATGGGACGACCCCGTGCTCACAGCCGGGCTGCGCTGGGGAATCTGAGCCCGATGGCCATAGGGAAGCAGGAAGCGCTGGCGTGGCTGGACGCCTTGCAAAAAGTCTACGCCGAAAACCGGCAATGGCTGACGGAACTGGACGCGGCGATCGGCGATGCCGACCACGGCATCAGCATGGACCGGGGCTTCACGGCGGTGAAAGCGGAGCTGGCGGCCAAGGTACCGGCCGATATCCGTTCCGTCTTCCAGAATGCGGCCACCACGCTCATCCGCCATGTGGGCGGCGCCGCCGGACCGCTCTACGGCACCTTTTTTCTTCGCGCCGCCGCGGCGTGCGCCGGGAAAATCGAGATCGGGGCGAACGATCTGGTGACGCTGTTCCAGGCGGGTATTGAAGGTGTCGGGCAACGCGGTAAAGCGGCCCCGGGCGACAAGACCATGCTCGATGCCCTGCTGCCGGCTTTGGAAGCGATGCGCAAGGCCAGTGAAAATGGAGCCAGCATGGTGGCGATTCTCGAGGCGGGCGCGGCGGCGGCGCAGGCAGGAATGCTGGCGACAATTCCCATGCAAGCGCGCAAAGGCCGCGCCAGCTATCTGGGCGCGCGCAGCATCGGCCATCAGGATCCGGGAGCGACCTCTTCCTATCTCCTGCTCCGCGCCGCCGCGGACAGCTTGCGGTCATGATCGGCCTGGTGATTGTTTCGCACAGCGCCAAGCTGGCTGAAGGCGTGTGCGAACTGGCGCGGCAAGTGGCGCAGGGAAAGGTCCGGATCGCCGCCGCCGGAGGCACGGCCGATCCCGAAAACCCGATCGGCACCGATGCGTTCCAGGTGCTTCAGGCCATCGAATCGGTGTATAGCGACGAAGGCGTGCTGGTTCTGATGGACCTTGGCAGCGCCGTGCTGAGCGCCGAAACTGCGCTCGAGCTATTGGGCGAACCGAAGCAAGCGCACGTGCAATTATGCGCCGCGCCGTTGGTGGAAGGAGCGGTAGCGGCAGCCAGCCTGGCCGCCGCCGGGGCCACTCTGGCGGAAATTGCCAGCGAAGCACGGAACGGGCTGGCCGGCAAGCTGGCGCAGTTGGGCGAGCAGCAACCTCAGCCTGCCGCCGCCGGGGAAGACGGCGGGCCTTTGGAAGAGCTGCTGGTCAAGGTCCCTAATCGTCTCGGGCTGCACGCACGGCCAGCGGCCCAGCTCGTTCGCCTGGCGCGGAGCTATCGAGCGCGGGTGACGCTGGCGAACGTGACCGCACAGACCGCCGTGGCCCGCGCCGACAGCATCAACGGCGTGTTGAGCTTGGGGGCGCGGCAAGGGCACCAATTGCGCATCCGCGCACAAGGTCTGGAAGCGCATGAAGCGCTGGCCGCGCTCGAGAAGTTCATCGAATCCGGCTGTGGCGATCGGGAAAAAGGACCTGGCGAGGCGATCGAGGACCGGCCGCCGGCACTCCCGGCGCCCGCACATCGGCTCACCGGCGTGCCGGCGTCCGCGGGCATCGCCATCGGCGCGTTGATCAAGCTCCGGCCCGCCGCCGTGGAATTCAGCGCGCGGCCCGTCGAGAATTCCGAAGCAGAGCGGCAGCGGTTGATGGCCGCCATCGCCGTCGCGCAAGAGGAGACCCGGGCGCTCTACCAATGGGCCAAAGCTCAGCTTGGCGCGGACGAAGCCGGCATTTTCGATGCGCAGGCGCTCTTCCTCGAAGACCCGGAGCTGGTTGGCGCAGTCGCGCGCCTGGTGCTGGAAGGGACGAGCGCGGAATGCGCATGGCAAGCGGAGACCGGCAAGCTGGCGGACCGTCTCAAGGCGCTTGACGATCCCTACCTGCGGGCCCGCGCGGCTGACGTGACGGATGTTTCGGCGCGGGTATTGCGCCGGCTCACCGGGCAAGCCAGCAGTGTGACGGTTCCGCGCGAGCCCTCGATCCTCATGGCGCACGACGTGACACCTTCCGAAGTCAGGGACTTCGAACCCGCGACGGTTCTGGCCCTGTGCCTGGAGACCGGCAGTGCCAGCGCGCACAGCGTGATTCTGGCGCGCGCCAGGGGGATTCCGGTGGTGGCCGGATTGGGCCCCGGGATCTCCGCACTGCCCGAGGGAACCATGGTGGCCGTGGATGGAGAGCGCGGTACGGTTTGGATTTCACCGGATGCGAACGAGGTGCGGGCGCTCGAATCCCGCCGCGAGGATTGGCTGGCTGCCCGGCGCGCGGCGGAATTAGAACGGCACAGACCCGCCGCGACACGCGACGGGCGCCGGATCCGCGTGCTCGCCAATATCAGCGGCGTTGCCGATGCGGAGGAAGCGGTGGCCCGCGGCGCCGAAGGCGTGGGTGTGCTGCGCACGGAGTTTCTGTTTCTAGGCCGCAAGGCCGCGCCTGGCGAAGAGGAACAGTTGGCCGCGTATAGCGCCATCGCGGAGTCGCTGGGCGGGCGCACGCTGACGGTCCGCGCGCTCGACGTCGGCGGCGACAAGAGTCTGCCCTATCTCGAGATCGGCCAGGAAGCCAACCCGTTCCTCGGCTGGCGAGGCATTCGCGTCCTGTTGGGCCGCCGCGATCTATTCGGCACGCAGCTCCGCGCGATACTGCGGGCGGGCGCGACGCGCGACGTCGAGTTGCTGCTGCCGATGATCGCTTCGCTGGAAGAGCTGCGGGAAACCAAAGCCATGGTTCGCGAGGCGGAGGCGGAACTGGAACGGGAGGGGTTGCCGTTCCGGAAAAACATCGCAATCGGAGTGATGATCGAAGTGCCCGCCGCCGTGGCCGCCGCGGATCGGCTGGCGCGCGAAGCCAGCTTCTTCAGCATCGGCAGCAACGATCTCATCCAGTACGTCATGGCTGCCGACCGGACCAACGCCCGCGTGGCGCCGATGGCGGACCCTTTTCAGCCGGCCGTATTGCGCATGATCCGGCAGAGCATCGACGCCGGCCGGGCCGCGGGAATCGGCGTGACGCTGTGCGGCGAGCTCGCTGCCGATCCGCTGGCGACGCCGCTCCTGCTGGGCCTGGGCCTCGAAGAATTCAGCGTCAGCGCGCCGTTGATTCCCGAACTCAAACGCGCCATCTCGCGTTGGAGCGCGGCGGATGCCGAAGACGTGGCGCGCGAAGCGCTCGCCATGGATTCGAGCCAGTCCGTGAGGCAGTTTCTTCGCGGGGGAGTGGAGTAGGCCTTTGGCCTGCGCTTCGCAACCCGTTATGAGTGACAATTTGAAAGGACGGTGCCATGAAGCAAACCCTTCCTCTTGCCGCCGCCGCGGTTCTGGCGGCACTTTGCATGATTTTTAGCTCGCTGTCGTTCGCACAAGATGCCACCGCCGGGCGCGGCGCCGGGCGTGACGGACGCGGCAATCCGCCGCCTCAGCCGCCATCCTACGAAGTGCGGACCGACCGGACCGTGGTCTTCCGGCTGCAAGCTCCCGACGCCACCGGCGTGAAGCTCAACGGCGATTTCTTGCCGGCTGAAGCGGGGCAGATGACCAAGGGCGAAGATGGCTTCTGGACCCTCACCGTGGGCCCGCTTCGTCCCGCCGTTTACAATTACACGTTCACCGTCGACGGCATTCGCGACATCGATCCCACCAGCCCCATGGTGAAGCTGGGCGACCGCTCCTCCGAATCGATGTTCGAAGTGCCTGCCGACAAGCCGGCCGTTTACGATTTCCAGCAGGTGCCGCATGGAACCGTGCACATCGACTGGTATCGATCCGCCACGCTCGGTGTGCCGCGCAGCATCTATGTGTACACACCGCCCGGGTATCGAGAAGGCAAGTCGAAACTGCCGGTGTTGTACCTGCTGCACGGGTCCGGAGATACCGAAGCGGGCTGGGTGTATATCGGACGCGCAAATTTGATTCTGGATAACCTGATTGCGGCCGGCAGCGCGAAGCCGATGATGATCGTGATGCCGTACGGGCGGCCGCTACCGGACGTGATGCTGGTTCCATCGGTTGGACGGGGGCCTACGAATGCCGATGAACTGTTCCGCGACGATCTGCTGAAAGACGTCATTCCGAACGTCGAGAAGCTCTATCGCGCGTCGCCCAAGGCCGATGACCGCGCCATCGCGGGTCTTTCGATGGGCGGCGGCCAGGCTTTGCGGATTGGCCTGGCGCATCTCGACACGTTTCACTATATCGGCGCGTTCAGCGCGGGCTTGCACGACGATCCGGAGGAGATATTTCACGATTTCCTGGCCGACCCCGCCGCGGCAAACAAGAAACTCAAGCTGTTTTACATCGCGTGCGGCACCGACGACTCGCTGTTTCCCCGCTCGTTGGCGCTCAGCGATGCGCTCAAGAACCACCGGATCAAACACCAGTTCAAGCCTTCCGCAGAGGGCCACGTGTGGCGGAATTGGCGGGACTACCTGGCAGATTTCGCAGCCCAGCTTTTCCGGTAAAAAGGTAGACTTCTGCGTCGTGACTGCGGTATCCCGTGGGGATATCAGGGGCGATGCCGTCGCCTAATAAGTTTTCGAATTTTAACAAAATAGCCAAGTGATCGAAGCTATCGGGCAACTAAATGGAACATACTTTTGTCCAGTGTCCAAGAAATGAGGCGAATAACAGAAGCTGAATCGCTACAGAAACGGATGCTTAACCGATCTGGGGATTTCCCAGTTTTAGGCGCGACAACCGCTCCCTAACGGTCGCGGCTCGGATACGGGCGCCGCGTGTTTGCAGTCGCTTCCGAGCCGCGACCCCGTTAGGGAGCGGTTATCGGGAACGGATTTCCCCCAAATTAGGTTAAGCACCCCACAGAAGCGGACCATCTGACATTCTTCGCCATTATTGTTCTTGACAGATAGAAACAGATGGGATAAGAATTGTCTTATATAACCTATCGCTGCACGCGCGATAAAATCCTAGGCGTCCCAGTACTTATACGCATTTAAGCTTCGATTTCCAGAAGGGATGCTTGACCTTATATGGATTTAACCAAGCCCATCGCGGAACTTCGCCGGCAACGGGACAAGCTTGACGAGGCAATCCATGCGCTTGAGCGCTTGGCACAGTCCCACGGCTCGCGAAGGGGCCGGCCGCCCAAATGGCTCGCCGAAGCCCGTGCGGAAGATGCGAGCGCCCCCGGGATGGCCGGGCACGATGCAGAGCCGCCATGGCCATGATGATGGTCCGGTAATCCGCCTGAAGGCGCCGGCTTACCACACGCGGCAGGCGTTGGCGCTAACCAACGGTTGGCCCGCTTTGCAGGAGAATGCCTGCTGGAATTCAGGAGTATTTTGGAGCACTCCGCCGACGCGATAGCGGCCGGGAGAATGCGGATCGGTGAGGGCGTGCTGCCGCTCCGCTTGCGGAGTTGAGTTTTCGCACCAGATCTGCGCATAGCCGAGGAAGAAGCGCTGCTCCGGAGTGAAGCCGCCGATGTTCTCGCGTTTGCCCTGGAGCGCGTTCTCCATCGCCATGTAGGCCACTCGGATGCCGCCGTTATCGGCGGTGTTTTCGCCTAGGGTGAGGCGGCCGTTCAGCTTTACGTCGTCCACGGCGGTGAAGCCGGAATATTCGTTCGCCACGCAAGCGGCGCGCTTTTCGAACTCGGCCGCATCGGCGGAAGTCCACCAATCGCGCAGATTGCCGGCGCCGTCGAACTTGCGGCCCTGGTCGTCGAACCCATGGGTCATTTCATGGCCGATCACCGCGCCCACGGCCCCGTAGTTGATGGCCATATCGCGCCGCGGATCGAAGAACGGAGGTTGCAGGATACCGGCCGGGAAATTGATGCTGTTCAACTGCGGACTGTAGAACGCGTTGACGGTGGGCGCCGTCATATTCCATTCGGTTTTGTCGGTGCGTTGGCCGATTTTTTCCAGGTTGCGCTGTCGCTGAAACTCCGCCAGCCGTTGAGAGTTGCCGTAGAAATCGCCGCGCGCGACCGCGACCTTGCTGTAATCGCGCCATTTTTTCGGATAACCGACGTTGTTGGTGATGGCCGCCAGCTTCAAGAGGGCGGCTTTCTTGGTCTCTTCGGTCATCCACGGCAGGGCGCGAATGTCCTCGCCCATGGCTTTTTCGAGGTTGTCCACCAAGGATGTGATTTGGGCTTTGGCATCGCCGCCGAACGCCACTTCGATATACTTCTGGCCGAGCAGATCGCCCAGTACGCGGTCCACTGCCGTCACGCAACGGATGTTGCGCGGCCGCTGCTCTTTCGCTCCAGTCAGATACCGGCTCCAGAAATCGAAGTTTTCATTTTCGAAAGCCGCCGGCAGCTCGTTGGCGCGCGCGTGGAGCAGGTGGTAGGCGAAATAGGCCTTCCAGTGATCCAGGTCGCCGGGACGATTTTCGGAAATCTGTTTGAAGAAGTCCGGAGTAGTGACGTTTAGCGTCTCAAACGGCGGCGCGCCGGTAGCTTTGAAGTAGCCCTCCCAATCGACGTCCGGCCCGGTCAGGTCCCCCAGTTGCGCTTTGGTCATGATGTGGTAGCGCTTGTTGGGATCGCGCATGGTAACGCGGTCCAGCGAAGCACTGGCGAGTGCAGTCTCGAATTCGAGCACGTATTTCGCTTTGGCGGCCGCCGCCTCCGGCGAATCGCCGGCAAGCTGGAACATGTTCTGGATGTGTTTGACATAGCGGTCTCGGGTCTCGACCGATTTGGGATCGGTCTTCAGGTAGTAATCGCGGTCGGGAAGCGAAAGCCCGCCCTGGGTCAGAGTGGCAATGGTCTGGTTAGAATCCTTGGCGTCGGGTTGCGAACCGAACAGGAATACCACCGGTACGCCGGTGCGCTGGAGGGTCACCAACTCGGCCAGCAGTGCAGCTCGATCGGTGATGGCGCCGATGCGGTCGAGCTCGGGAGTGAGAGGCGCAATGCCTTTCTTTTCGATGCCGGCGGTGTCCATGCAGGCGGCGTAGGCATCGCCGATCTTCACATCGAGGGCGCTGCGGCCCTCGCTTTGCATCGCCGCCGTTTCCAGAATCTCGAGCAGCACTTTTTCATTGCGGTCGCTGACTTCGGTAAACCGCGCGTAGCGGGCGCGGTCCGCCGGCAGCGGATGGCTTGCGATCCAGTTACCGCAGGCGTACTGGTAAAAGTCGACGCAAGGGTCGACGGACTTGTTCATGGAAGCCGTATCGATGCCACCAGTCGGGCCGACGGAAGCCTTTTCATCCGCCGCCAGAGCGAGCAACGGCACGATCGAGAAAAGTACAAGCAACCGGATATTCATATCTGCTCCAACGAAGAGCCGATTCTAGCGCAATGAGCGGAGTGTCGCTACGCGGCCCGGCGGCGTACCCGCGCCGTCCGTGGGCTGCATCGGCAGGCAACCGCTCCCTGATGAGGGAGCGGTCGGCCAACTGCAAGCCAGGAGACCCAATGCCACCTAGTTTTGCCGCATGCCGTCCGTCCGACTCGATGTGGCGCTGGCTCTCAGTCTAAACTCCTGTCAGGCTGCGGCGGTTTGGGGCTTGTTAAGGCAGCATTGTTTATATTTCCTGCCACTGCCGCAGGGGCAACGGTCGTTTCGGCCGATTTTGGGGGTGGGACGGCGGTAGGGCTCGGGCCGAGTTTGTGCATTTTTGTGCAAATTTTCGAAATTTTGGGAGGCGGCTGGGGCCTCAGCGGCGGGTTGGGGCGGGGCGACGGGCTTGGAAACGTCGTAGATCATTGGGGATTTCGATCTGGCGCTGGGCATGGCGTGGTTGAGGATGAAGAGGGCGGCGCGGAGACGAGCGGAGGTGGAAGATTTGGGGTCGTCGAGGATTCGGTCGAGGGCCTGGAACGCCTTGGCGGCGCGGGCAATGGCTTCTTCGTGGAGCGCTTGAGCCATTTCGGCCTCGGCGACGGCGAGGGCCGACTGGAAGGCCGGCGAGGTCTGACGCCAGTTGGCTATGGTGTTGCGGTGGACGCCGGCGAGCTCGGCGGCGGCATTGAGGTTGGCGCCGTTCAGCAGGGCGTCAACAACCTTGAGTTGCGGGGCGGAGAGGGCGGATTCGGACATGAACGCTTCCTTTCGGCCACTACGATAGCTGGCGAGCTTGGAAAAACCGGGTGGGCGGGGGGCGGATTCGAGCGGAAGTGCTTTGGAATGAGTGGGAAGAAATATTTCGAAAATCTGTCACCGGCTTTCGGCGGAGGCTGGGTTTTTAGAGGGGCCCGTGCAAGTCTAAGAGCTGTCGGGACTTGTGTGCAGCGGGGGGGTGCTCGGGTGGGGTTTGGCAGCAGGGGACAGTCTGGACGCTTCAGTCTGTCCCGAGCGCCCCCGCAGACGCCCTTTTTCGTGTTCGAAACGCGAAAATCGCGAACATGTGGGAGCGCTCCGACGCGTTCGCGGTTTTCGCCAACAGCTTCCGTCAGGCTGACCCTTTGGCCCCCTTTGGCCCCCCGTCCCGCCAGTACCCGGCAAAGGATTCCCGGCAAAACTTCCCAATCGCATCCCTTGTGCCAGGGCTACATGGATGAATCCGAGTTGTATGTATCGGCGACGGCCTTCCAGCTTCCATCGGTCTGCTTGGCGTAGACCGTGAGATACTTTCCCTTGTCCGTCATGGGCTTCTTGGTCTTCGGGTTAGTCATGGTCCCGGTGTAGGTGCCCAGGATATAAACCATGTCACCACCCTTGGAAGCCACCGCCTTCGTGGACTGGAAAGTAACCGAGAAATTGGGATCGGCAAATAACGACGCCATCGCCGCTTTAAGGGCTGCCTTCCCATTCAGTATGCCGGTCCCGGGGTATAGTCCGCAGCCGTCCTCTGCAAAGTAGCTGGCCCACTTGTCAACGTCCTTTGTAGCCATGTCTTTAGTCCAGGCCGCCTCGACCTCCTTGACCGCTTGCACATCGGCGGTGCGTGTGTCAGGAGGCGGAGCGGGAGCCGTCGAGCAACCGACGGCAAGTGCGGCGAGAGCCACGCATCCAATCAGCGAAGTTTTACGCATGTTCTTTCTCCTATGGGAGTGAGGCAGTATTTCCATTTTGGACTGCCAGCTCCGATTAATTGTATGCCAGCCCGAACGGGGCGGCAAGGACGAATAGGGGCGCTGTGGACGCCGTGGCCAGTCGCCGGGGATGCTGCGAGTCCACCGGGCTGGTGGCGAACGATTCTGGAGATTGTGTGCGCCGTCAGCGGCCACTTTGGAAGGTGCTGGCATGGTGATGATGATGATTACAGCGATGAACGTGATTACGGGGATTCCACGCTTCGACAGAAATGAAGAGGGCAGGATGAAAAAACGATCCTGCCCCCAAGAAACCGACACCAAACGGGCCTCATTCCAGCGAAGGCAAATCTCAACGGGCCAAGAATTTTGGAATGAAGTGGAATGAAACTGCGTTTTGGAAGGTCTGTAAACTACTGAAAACATGGTGGCCAGGGACGGACTTGAACCGCCGCCGCCAGCCTTTTCAGGGCTGTAATCCGGCATGGGTCCGGGTAAGTCCGGTCCAAGTCAAGTGGACGGGAACGCCCGATCCTCCAATATGTGCCAGACGGAGGTCCCGGAAGTCTCAAGTGGGATACTCGCCGGAGTGAGTAGAGACAACCCGTATCGAACTGAGCGGAACTCCGGCGATGCCAAGGAGTGTTGAATATAAATAACGCGGGCAATGCCGCCAGCCGGTCCTGCGAAGATCCACCCACGCTATCGTGCCCTTATCTTAGCGCTTATGAGGCCGAGGGCCTGCGCTACGAGGGATTTTCATGCCGTATCGAGGAGCGCCCATCTCAAACGTGTGACGTTCACTTCAAGCAGCGATCGGGCCTCAGTTTGGCAGCCGCACCGGGATCACCTTGTTCCCATGCCGCCGATAGATCCTGAAGCCCCCATCCAGCGTAAGCACTTCAGCGGCACCGTGAATTTCAGAAAGCCGAACGAGACACGCGTCGGCTAATGACATCGGCCGGTTGCGGTAGCGCCGCATGAGCGCCCGGAGGTCCGCCTGCTGCTCCTCAACAGCGAGCGCGATTCGAATGACACCTCGCTCCAATAACGAAAACCATGTAATGCGGATTGTGTGCAAGGTCGGGCTGCAGTCCTCGCACGGATCCTGCAAGATCCCGCGCCAAGTCGTAGCATGACGCGGCAACGCGGCGTGGCCGCCGGCGTAGGGACGTTTCCAGGCTCTGGCGCACCAGAACGGATTTCGTGAGCCGTCTGGCCTTCGCTTCCTTCTCGAGATCGGCCAGCAAGTCGTCGGGCAGCTTCAATGAAATCGTCCTCATCCCTTTTTGGTAATACCCGCCGTTATGGCGCGCGATATCGGAACCGCTCGCTGAACCGGCAGAGCCGGAACCAAGCAGGAGCGTTGGCGTCGATGCCGGCGACCGCTCCCTGTGAAGGCGTAAAGAAATAGGGCCACAGATGAACACAGATAAACACAGATAAAAAAACGAGAGAGTTTATATCTGTGTTCATCTGCGGCTTGAATCGGTTCTTTTTACAGCTTCTGACGGTCGCGGGTCGGACTCGGGCAGGGCGTTGTGGGTGTAAGTCTGGCGCTACAAGAAAAGCCGAGATGACTCTCGGCTCAGCAGGCTTGACAGCCCGCGCCACGGCTACAGCACCGCTTCGATCGCTTTCCGCATGTCCGCGTCCGGGGTGAACTGGCCGAAGCGCTGGACCAGCTTTCCGGAGCGGTCGAAGATCAACGTTGCGGGGAAGCCCTCCACGCCGTACTTGGTTCCCAGCGCGGGAGTGCCGAGCGCTACGGGATAATCCATGGGGTGCTTGGCCAGGAAGGGTTTCACTAACTCGGCATCGTCCTGATCGATGTCCACGCCCACGATCGCAAGACCGCGCGGACTCAACTCGCGGTACAGCTTGTTCAGGCCCGGAATCTCGCGCACGCACGGCTCGCAGTAGGTGGCCCAGAAATCCACCACCACAACTTTGCCGGCCGTGTCGATGGGGGCGCCATCGAGCGCCGTGCGTGGAATGCCTATATCGGCGGCGGGTTGCGCCGGTTGGCTGCCCTTGTTTAGGAACGCCAGATACTCGGCCGGATCGCGGGTCAGGTGGTCGAAGGTGGCGATGGGGCGTTCGTTGGCGTCTTCGATGACATAAAACGGTTCGGCCGCGGTGTGAAATCTGTCTTCCAGAAGTTTTTCGTTGCGCTCTGAGATCGGGTCGGAGCGATCCGTGTAGAGCTCGACCAGCACGAAGTTCTTGAGCGCGGCCTCGACGTCCGGGCGGGAAAGCATGTTGGCGCGCATCCAGTGGCAATTGGTGCAGGCCACGCCGGTGAAATCGATGAAGAGCAGCTTGTCCTCGCTGCGCGCCCGCGCCAACGCTTCGGCGTATCGATCGGTAATCCAATTCAGGCCCCCGCCCGATGAGCCTGCCGAACCCGATCCGCCGCCGCTCTCCGCTGCCGGGACGTAAGCGTCCAGCTCGCCCAGCTTTCCGCCCGCCATGCCCGGCGCCAGGCTGATGGCGAAAATCACCAGCGCCATGCCCGTCAGCAAACGTCCCAGGCCCATGGTTTCATCCGGCTTGATTCCTTCCAGCCGCACGAACCCCAGCAGGTAAAGGCCGGCCATGGCGAACAGCACGATCCAGGCGGCCAGGAAACGCTCGCGCGTCAGCCAGGCCCAGCCTAGGGTCTGCGCCACTTTGGCCAGGTAATACAGGCTGGCCGCCAGGATCAGAAATCCCATCACGACTTTCACCCGCGCCAGCCAGCCGCCGCTGCGCGGCATGCGCTTCAGGTAACCCGGGAATAGCGCCAGCAGGAAGAAGGGCAGCGCCAGCCCGCCCGCAAACACCGCCATGCCGGCCAGCGGACGCACTCCACCGCCGGACACCGAAGCCGCCAGCAGCGT
>JBEKYD010000083.1:0-25816 GCA_049511335.1 Bryobacteraceae bacterium
CTTTCAGGTTCCGGCCGATGCGGCCCTTCCCGAGATGGCGGTGATTCAGGGCGGCGATCCGGCGAGCCTGGCGCGGCGCGCCATTGAGGAACTGGGGGGCATGCGCCGCTTTGTCGGGCGCGGCGACGTGGTGGTGGTCAAGCCCAATGCGGCCTGGGACCGCACGGTGGAACAGGCCGCCAACACCAATCCGATGGCGGTTGGCGAGGTCTGCCGGCTTTGCCTGGAGGCTGGGGCGCGGCGGGTCATCGTCACGGATGTGACCATCAACGAACCCCGCCATTCGTTCGCGCGCAGCGGCATCGCCGCGGCGGCTCGCGCGGCGGGGGCGGAAGTGGTTCTGCCCGAAGAGCGGCTATTCCGGGAAGTGGATCTGCGCGGCCAGATGCTGAACGTCTGGCCGGTGCTGGAGCCTTTTCTAAACGCCGATAAACTGATCAACATTGCGATTGCCAAGCACCACAGCCTCACCGGCGCCACGCTGGGCATGAAGAACTGGTACGGCATACTGGGCGGCCCGCGCCAGCGGTTGCACCAGCGCATTCACGAAAGCCTGGCGGACCTGGCCGATTTTATGCGTCCCACCTTGACCCTGATCGACGCATATCGCGTGCTGGTCAGGAATGGGCCAGGCGGCGGAAACCTCGCGGATGTGGCTTTGAAGAAGACCGTGATTGCCGGAACGGATCCGGTCGCGCTGGACGCTTACGCCGCCCAGGCCTACTGGGGCCTGGACTGGCACACGCTCCCCTATTTGAAGCTCGCCAGCGAGCGCCATTTGGGAACGGTGGATTTTGAGACCGTCCGAAGCCGGTTTGTGACGCTGTGAGGGAAAATGAGCCGCCCCTGGGAGAGCGTCCAGGGGCGGCTCTCTGCTATACGGCAGCGGGAGCGGCCGTGACGCCACGTTCCCCTAGCGGCACAACTTCGCGCGCATTCTCGCCCGTGTAGAGCTGCCGCGGACGGGCGATCTTCTGCTCGGAATCGGTGATCATCTCCTGCCACTGAGCGAGCCAGCCCGCGGTGCGCGGAATGGCGAACAGAACCGTGAACATCTCCGGCGTGAACCCCATGGCCTGGTAGATGATGCCGGAGTAGAAATCCACATTGGGATAGAGCTTGCGCTTGATGAAGTACTCGTCCTCCAGGGCAATGCGCTCCAGTTCCAGCGCGATCTCCAGCTTCGGGTTGTGTCCGGTGACCTGGAACACTTTGTCCGCGGCCCACTTGATGATCCTGGCGCGAGGATCGTAGTTCTTGTAGACCCGGTGTCCGAAGCCCATCAGCTTGAACTGGCCGGCCTTGACCTTTTGGATGTAGGCCGGGATATTTGCCTTGGAGCCGATCTCGTCGAGCATCTTGAGGACTTCTTCGTTCGCGCCGCCGTGGAGCGGGCCGGAAAGGGCCGCCGCCGCCGCCGAGGTCGCCAGGAAGGGATCCGCCTGAGAACTGCCCACCGAGCGCATCACGTTGGCGCTGCAATTCTGCTCATGGTCGGCGTGCAGGATGAACAGGATGTCGAGCGCGCGGGCCAGGATCGGATTGGCCGAATACTTAGGCTCCACCATCTTCCACAGCATGTTCATGAAGTTCTCGGGGTAGCCGAGGTCGTTGTCGGGATAGACATAAGGGAAGCCGAGGCTGTGCCGGTAAGTATAGGCCGCGATGGTCGGCATTTTGCCGATCAGGCGCATGATCTGCAGCTTGCGGACTTCGGGGTCGAGCACATGGCGGGCCTCGGGATAGACGGTGGAGAGGGCCGCAACGGTGCTGCACAGCATTCCCATGGGATGGGCATTCCAGCGGAAGCCTTCGAGAAACTTCTTGGTGGTTTCGTGCAGCATGGTGTGGTGGGTGATCTGGGCGCGCCACTCGTTCCACTGGGATTGGGTAGGCAACTCACCGTGCAAGAGGAGATAGGCGACCTCCAGGAAGGTGCACTTTTCCGCCAGTTGGTCGATGGGGTAGCCGCGATAGCGGAGGATACCCTTGTCGCCGTCGATGAACGTAATGGCGCTGCGGCACGAGGCCGTGTTCATGAAGGCGGGGTCGTAGGTCATGAGCCCGAAGTCATCGGGCCCGGTTTTGATCTGACGCAGATCCATGGCTCGAATGGTTCCGTCATGAATCGGGATCTCATAATTAGTTTGAGTGCGCCAGTCGATTATGCCTAAGGCTTCCTTTTCCATAATTCACTTCCCGAGATCCTGGGTGGCGATACACGGCGTATACGCCACCCTCTAGCCATGTGCGACCGCCACGATGGCGCCGCTTGTTGTACAGCCCGCACAACCAGCGGGTTCCACTCACCTCAATGCCTTGTCCGATTCCGCCCCTCACCGGGGAGATCGACGTTTACAAGGGTGAATGTTGAGTTAAGGCCGGATTTCCTTCCGCGTCTCGCCTCGGGAATCCGGTGACTCGCCACTGAAGAAACCTCCTTTTGCGCGAACCGTCACCCTCTGTGTGCGACGGTTGCAAGATAATCATAACAAACGGAAGCGCCTGTTAAGGTCCAATTATCCGACTGACGGTCAAGAAGTTATGGCCGCCCCAGTTGCTCGACTAGGGCGGCGGACGGACGGAGACCGCGGCCGGCATGCGGATGGTGAAAGTGCTTCCCTTGCCGACTTCGCTCTGGACCGTAATGCTTCCGCCGTGGCTGGTCACGATTCCATAAGCTATCGACAAGCCAAGTCCCGTGCCGTGGCCGTTCTCTTTGGTGGTGAAGAAGGGATCGAAGATGCGGCCGATGGCTTCGGGTGGGATGCCATGGCCGGTGTCGGAGATCGCCACCTCAACGGTATCGCCGGCGCCGGCGCGACGGGTCGCGATGGTGATGGCGCCGCGCTCGTTCATGGCCTGAACCGCATTCATGAGAATGTTGATGAATACCTGCTGGAATTGGGACCGGTCGGCGACCACGGGAGGCAGTTGCAGCTCGAGCTGGCAAACCACCTCGATGTTGAAGAAGAGCGCCTGTTTGCCGACGAGCGAGAGCGTGTCCCGAAGGAGCTTATTCAGATCGACCGGCTCCGTATTGCCTTTCGATTGCCGGGAGAATTCGAGCAACCCCTTGACGATGTCGCGGCATCGCTCGGTCTGGCGAATCACTTCCTCCAGGTTTTCGCGGTTGGGATCGTCCTTCCGCATATCCTCCACGGTCAAGCCGGTCAGAGCCAGGATGCCTCCCAGGGGATTATTCACTTCGTGGGCCACGCCGGCAGCCAGCATGCCGAGCGAGGCCAGCCTCTCCGACTGCGCGACTCTGGCCTGCATCGCCACCAGCTCTTCGGTCCGCTGCTTCACTTTTTCTTCGAGAGTGCGCCCCCATTCCTCCAGATCGCCCTTCATCTGGCGCAGGCTCTTGAGCATGGCGTTAAAAGACTCCGCCAGCAGGGCGATCTCTCCCGGCGAATCCGACCGCACTTCCTGGTCGAACCGGCCGGCGATGATATTCCGAGTAGCGGCGACCATCTCACCGATGGGGCGAGTGAGGTTGCGAATCATGTAGTAGGTGATGCCAAGGATCAGAAGAAAGCCGGCAGTGGCAATACCGAAAAACGAAAGAATCACTTGGTTGCGAACGGCCGTGTAGGTGCGCTCCAGAATGCCGACGGAGAGCATTCCGATGACCTCGCCGGCATAGTTGCGGATGGGGGCGTATTCGCTGGTGTACCAGTCCTTGACGATAAAGGCCCGGCCTCTCCAGGGCTCACTATGACTCAGAACGGCATCGCTCACATCCTGGGGCGCACGCGTGCCGACGGCCCGAGCGCCGGCGGCCGTTCTGACATTGGTCGAAATCCGAACGTCTCCCTCGAATATGGTGACCGATCCGCTGTCCACGTCCTTGAAGCGGTCTCCGCGGAAGAGGAGTTCCCAGACCCGATCCACAATGGCGAAGTTCTGATTCAAAAGAATGCCGCCATAAAGGGTTCCCATCGGCCGCCCGGAAGAGGCGCCCGCGGGCGCGGCCACTACCAGGGCCATGCCTCGACTCGGGTTGTTGCCGTCCGCACCCAGGCGCAGCCGAGCGAGCAACGCGGGATTCTCATTGGCGAGCAGGCCGGCGGGAAGAAGCTCGGTTGCGGCGGCAACTTTGCCGGAAAGAGCCGCTTTGACGACGCTCACAGAGGATACGTCGTCGCGCGTAAGGACGGGTTGCGAGATCCGGAAAACCACCCGGCCCTTCTGGTCGGTGAGGCTGAGAAAATCGAAGCCTGCGTCGCGGCGAATCCGCTCCAGATCGGTAGAAAGAGATGCGGCATCGCCGCCGGCAAGATAATGTTGCACGGTGGAACCGGCCGCGGCAAACTCCACCGATAGCTTCAGCGTCTGGAGTTGCTGTTCGTAAACCGTTCGCGCGGTGGCGAAGTCGTGATCGACGGCCCGGCGCGCCTGCATCATGATGGTGGAACTGACGATCCAGGAGCCCACCAGCGATGTGACCAATCCTCCGGTTCCCAGGATGACCAGGTAGCTCCAGATCAGCCTTGCCTTGAGCGACAGCCGTGGGGAACCGAAGCGCATAGCATCCGTTTTCGCCTTTAAGCCACCGCGCCAACCCGCTGGCGTATCCTTTCCAGCAACTGAGCCGTGTCCACTGGCTTGGCGAAGAACATGTCGTGAGTCAGCCAACCGCCGCTGGAGGGGATTTCGAAATCGGGAAGCCGCGTGCAAAACGAACTGAGAACGAAGATCGGCACGCTCTTCAAGGCCGGGTCGCGGCGGATCTCGTGAATCGTGAAGAAGCCTTCGGTTCTCTCGTTCATCATGATGTCCATGAGGATGAGGTCGGGCCGTTCCATCTTGGCAATCCGGATGCCCTCGGGGCCGTTGTGCGCGCGGAAGACGGTGAAACTGTTGGCCTCGAGGAAACAGGCCACAGCCTCTACAAAGTCCTGGTCGTCATCAACAATCAATACTCGCTTCTTGTCTGGCATCGTTTTGATTCCCGATCTCGTCCGCCTCGCGCCAGGCCGGAAAGCGCACCCAAAACGTGGAGCCGACGCCGGCCTGGCTATCGACGCTGATGATTCCACCCATTTCGGAAACAATCTTCTTGGAAATATGCAAACCCAGGCCGGTTCCGGCGGTCTTCTTCAGCCCGTCCTCCTTGACGCGGAAAAACTCGCCGAAAAGGAAGGGAAGATATTTTTCCGGAATGCCGACGCCGGTATCGGCGATGGCGATGACCACTTCTCCGCGCGCCTGAGTTGCGGAAACCGTCACCTTTCCACCCGGCTTGTTGTATTTGATGGCGTTGGTGATGAGGTTGTCAAACAGGACGTTCAGGCAGTTCCGGTCGCCCAACAGGAACACGCCATGGTCCGGCAGGGTGGTTTCGAGCGACACGTTGCCGGCCGCCGCCGCAGGCTCGTAAGTTTTCAGAATGTCGCGAATAATCCGGATGACATCGACCGGGATTCTCTCCTTGAAGAGGCTGCCACCCTCCACCTGCGCCAGCGTCAGCCAGTCGGCAATCAGGTTCTGGAGCTCCTCAATCCGTATCAGGCAACGATCGAGCCACTCTTGCCGCCTGGCCGGATCGTCGGCGGCCTGGTCCAGGTGCTTCATCACGTCCAAATACTGATGGACGGCGGCCAACGGTGTCCGAAGTTGGTGGGACACGAAGGTGACGAAGCGGCGCTTGAGCATGGTTTGCTCAATCTCATATCGCTGGGACTCCAATGCCAGCCGGCGGCGCTCCAGCCCGCGGTTGACGATCAAGCGCAGCTCATCGGGCAAAAACGGTTTGGGCAGGAAATCGTAAGCCCCGCATTTTATGGCCTGGACGGCCGTGTCGATGGTGGCGTATCCGGTAATCACCACGATGACGATTTGGGGGTCGATCTCATGCACGCGGGCAATGACTTCCATCCCGCTGATGCCCGGCATTTTGAGATCCACGATCACCATTCCCGGCTTGGCGGTAGCCACGCCAGTGAGGCCGCGGGCGCCGTCTTCAAAGGTCTCGACGCGCAACCCCATTTTGGTCAGAATTTTCCCGCAGGAGAGCCGCATCGCATAGTCGTCATCGATCACGACAACCATTTCCGGCGCAACGGGATCGCTCATCGTTCTCTCTTCCATTCCCTCGCCCGGACGTGGCGAAGCTTCAAACCACGGCGGCTTTGTTCGCCCCAACCGCCTTTTCCAAAAGCCGGAGGAATTTTGGAATATCGAGCGGTTTGGTGAGGTACTGGTCGGGCCGGATCATCTCGACTTCGGCCGACATCGGAAAGCGTTCATCCGGGCTTTCCTCGATCGAAGAAATCATGAGGATCGGGATATGGCTAAACTCGGCATATTCATCCCGATACCGGAGCGAGTGGGTGACGCCATACCCCTCCACGGTGCTCTCCATCATAATATCCAGAAGGATCGCATCGGGTTTGTGCTCGACCACCATCCGCAACCCTTCCGTGCCGGATGAGGCTTCAAGCACGTTATAACCATGACCTTCGAGAAGAGATTTCACCGCGGCCCGAAAGTCGGTATCGTCATCGATCAGGAGCACTTTTGCGGCCATCCGCACCTCCTTCTCCGGGCCAGGCGGCTCCACTCCCGAGACTTCCTAGCCGAAAGGTGACCCGGCATGATTATAGGACAAACTGCTCTGAAACTGAAGGGGGGAAGAGAGCCATGGGAGCGGTCAGCGGTCAGCTATCGGCGGTGGGCGGCCGTCCAGTTCTTGGAGAACGCGGTCCAGGATCGCCGGCATCCGGCTTTCGATCCTGGGCGACAGGCCCGTCCCCATGGCGGCCGATGAAATGCCAACACCGAGCAGCGTGCAGCGGATAGAGGCGATGGTTCGAAAAAGCCTTATCGCCTGGACGGCGGAAAGGTGATGGGCGTGATCCTGACGCTCATCGAGTCCAGAGCGAGCCTCGTCAAACACCAGGACGCTTCCCGGTTCGGTATCGTCTTCGATAGCGTCAATGACAACTACACGGCTGCGCCCTTCCATCTGCCCGGCGTGCCGGAGCAGGTCGGATCCGCCGCAAATTACCTCCGCATATGCGGGCAGCCTCGTGTCGCCGGCCAGCCGCTCCGCCACGACGCATCCAACTCCATCGTCGCCCATCAGCGGATTGCCGAGACCGATCACGAGGACCGGTTTCATCGCCTGCGTACCAGGTGCACGGAGCAGGAGATGCACGGATCGTAGGCGCGCGCAATCATTTCGAGCCGCTTCGAAATGGCGGCTTCCTCCCGTTGGGCGGATTGCTCCACGGCGCGGCGAAAATGCAGCTCCATGCTGGCCGCGTTCAAGGCGGTGGGCGTGATCACGTCGGCGGAAGCGATTCGGCCATCCGCGTCATAAGAATAGCTGTGAATCAGCAAGCCCCGCGGAGCTTCGGTGATGGCCGTGCCCGTTCCGGCGTGAGGGTGCACCGCCGCCGGCCGCTCGTCTTCGATGCCGTCGCGCAGCAATTGCTCGATAATCGCCAATGCCCGGTCGAGATCGCCGATCAATTCCACAGCTTGAGCCTTGTTGTTGTCCATCGGGTTGCCGGACGGCAACTCGAGTTTGAGGCGCTCCCTGGCCACCGCCAGCCTTCCCGTGAGCCGTTGCGGGTTGACCGTGAGCCGCGCCAGCGAGCCGACCATGAACGGTTTCTGGCGAAAGCTGCTGTGCTTGGCGTGCGAGTGCGGCACGGATGCTTCGTTGGTCAGCGACTTGTAGGCCGCGGCGGGCACAATGGACCGGTCTCCATTGGACACAACCGCCACTTCGTCGCCGGCGTAGTAGCTGTCCGGGTTGGGCGAAACCAACGCGGCGTAGACGGTATCGCCATGGCAGAAGTCCGCTTCCGGGAGAGACGCCATCAGATCGATGACGGCATCGGAATCCTGAATCCCCTGGAGCAGACCGCCGTGCAATTCGATCAACCGATCGGCGGCCGGCACTCTGCCAAACCCGCCCGGCACGACGTTGACCGGATGGATGGCTCGCCCGCCGATGGTCTCCTGGATCGAATTGCCGAGTTGCTTGAGCCGTAATCCGAGCAGCACGGCGTCCGGCTTGTCCGCCGCCAGAGCGATGGCGCTCGGATAATTCAAATAGTCCGGCACGGCCAGAAGAAAAAGGTGCAGCGCATGACTCTCGATGCTCTCGCCCAGGTACAGCAGTTCGCGCAGCAGCTCCGTTTGCCGGCTGACCTGGACTTCAAGCGCTTTCTCGGTGGCTTTCAAGGAGGTCAGGGAATGCGCCGCGGAACAGATGGAGCAGATGCGGGAAACGACCGGCGCCACCTCGTCGTATCGCTTGCCCCGGACCAGCGGCTCCAGCAGCCGCGCGCCTTCGAACACGCCGAAGCGCACGTTCGCGACGGTGTCGCCTTCCAGTTCCACGGTGATGCCGCCGTGGCCCTCCACACGCGCCAGATGCTCGACGACGACAGTCCTCATTGGACAACTCCTTCGGGCGCGAACGTCCGCAAGCGGGCGGCGATGGCGTGCCGGTCGATGCCCTTCTCGGCCAACGCCGCCAGCCAGGACGATGGATTGGCGTCGCCAGCGGGACCGCGGCAACCCACGCAGGCAACGCGCAGCTCCGGACATCGCGCTTTACACCCGGCTGCGGTGACCGGCCCGCAGCAGACTTCGCCGCGCTCGATCAGGAGGCAGTTGTTCTCGAACATGCGGCACTCCGTGCAAACGGGATATTCGGGATAGACCGGGGCGTTGCCATTCAGCAGATTGGCAATGGCCGCCAGAAAATGGTCCTTTTCGATGGGGCAGCCGGTAAGGTTGAGATCCACCTTCACGATCTCGTGCAGTGCCCGGGCCGGCAGAGAGTCGTAGGCCAGTCCGGTCTCGCCGTAAACCTCCCGCACAAGCTCCCGGCGATCGGCGCCGCGGTCCATTGCCGCCACGCCACCCCACACGGCGCAAGTGCCGAGGGCCACCAGCGTCTTTGCGCGTTTCCGGATCTCCCGGAGCCGCTCGACGTCGCGGTTGCTCAGAACCGCCCCCTCGACGATGGCCACGTCCAGTGCACAGGCGGCATCGTTTTCGGAAGACGCCATCAGGAAGTCCCGAACATCGATCAAAGAGACGAGGTCCAGCAGCCGGTCCTCGCAGTTTAAGATCACGAGCTGGTCACCGGCGCAACCCGTGAGTCCGAAGATCCCCACAGTAGGCTTGCTCATCAGATCATCTCCGGCAGGTTGATTGCATCCCAGTAGGTGAAGATCGGGCCTTGCAGGCAGGTGTACTTGTATCCGATGCTGCAATGGCCGCACTTGCCGATGCCGCACTTCATGCGCCGTTCGAGCGACATCAGGATGCGGTTTTTGGGGAAGCCGAGCTCCAGCAGCTTCCGCAGAATGAATTTATAGACCACGGGCGGCCCGCAGACCGCCGCATAGGTGCGAAGCGGCTCGATGGAAGCGTGGTTGAACAAGGTGGGGAGCAGGCCGACATGGCCTTTCCAAGCTCCGGAAGTATCCGCGTCCACGGTAAGGAGGCAGTTCACGTCGTCGCGGTCCAGCAGGGCCAGAAGTTCCTCGCGGAAGAGCATCTCGTCCGGCCGCTTGGCGCCATACATCAAGGTGATGTTTTGGAACTTGTCGCGGTGATCGAGGGCGTACCACAGCAGGGAACGCAAGGGGGCCATGCCCAGGCCTCCGGCGGCCAGCAGCAGATCGTTGTGCTCCATCTCCTCGATGGGATAGCCGTTGCCATAGGGACCGCGCACTCCCACCACTTCGTTCGCGTGCATGCGGTAAAGCGCGCTGGTGACGCGGCCAACCCGCCGCACGCACAGTTCCAGGACTTCCGGGCGCGAGGGAGAAGAGGAAATCGAGATAGGCATCTCGCCGGCGCCGGGAACGCTCAACATGATGAACTGGCCTGGCCGGTGGCGGAACGTGCGGGCCAGGCGCTCGTCCAGGAAGCGCAGCGTGAAAAGGTAATTGCCCTCCACCATTTTATAGACGCGCGCGATCCGCGCCATGTGCGGCTGGTAGGGGTTATCGTCCAACACGGGACCACGGGTTGAGACTTCATCGGCTAACAACATCTTGAACCCTCCGTAGCCGGTCGATCACTTCGACGACGTCGATATTCACCGGACACGCGCCGATACAACGTCCGCAGCCGACGCAGCTCGGCCGCCCGTATTCCGCCACGAAGCCACGTTGTTTGTGGTAGAACCGGAACTTGATCCGGCTGGCGCGCGGCCCGCGGAAGTTTTCGCCGCTGCCCACCAGCGCGTGGTTGGCGAACAGGCACGAATCCCAGGAGCGCGCCCGGTTGCCGGCGCGCGATCCCAGTTCCACGTCGTCGGCGACGTCGTAGCAGTAGCAGGTGGGGCAGACCATGCTGCAACTGCCGCAGGAGAGGCAGTTGGCACCCAACTCCTCCCAGATCTCGCTCTGGTATTCCATCTCGAAGATCTCGGGAAGGTCGCGGATTTCCACTTCCAGTTGGAAGGCGCGGCGCTTGTTCATGGAGCGCCGCTTGTAATCCTCGATGTCGGCGGCGTCCACGGCTTCGAAGACGCTGCCGGTGGCCAGCACCATATCGTCCCCGCGCGCGGTGCCCACCAGCACCTGGTAATAGCCGCCGGTATCGTAAAAGAAGAGATCGAAGCCGTGGTCGACAAAATCCGCGCGCATGGAGCGGCAGAAGCACTGCTTGTCGGGGGTGCAGTCGATCCCGATGATGGCGGTATTTTTCCGGCGCGCTTGATAGTACGGGTCGTTGTATTTTCCCGCGAAAACGCGATCCAGGATATTGAGAGCGTAAACGTCGCAGGCATGCACGCCGAACAGGACGATGCGCTGGTCCAACCCGTCGGTGCACGGCTCGAATCCCTCCCCGGGGCGGTAGTGAAAGAGAGTTTCCCGCGGGGGAAGGAAATACTTCTTGGGTGGAAGGATAGTACGGTCGTATTCCAACCGGGCTTCCGACCACCGGGTCAGCCGTTTGAAAACATACTTGCCGTCCTGTTCGACCGGCGCGTGCACCTCGCCGAATTGCTGTACCACCGATGCGAAAAGATCTAACTTTTCCTTGCGGAGCTTGAGGATCTTCAACGCGGCCTCCTTGGCTTCGGTTTCGGCCCCGATAGAAGTATAGGACGATGCCATCCGAAATAGAAGGGGGGGGGTCGGGAATCTCCATGGTTCGCAGCCAGCCACAACACCGCGGTCGAATCACCGGTTGCCGGATCTCAAAATCCGATAGCGGGTATATGATTTAAGTGAAAGTCGTGACCGGCTCCCTAAATTGGGGCGGCTTTCCCCCGATCGGTCCCAACCGGTGCTTGGCCAGAGTGACGAGGCAAGGGCAAGAGCCCTGGAGTCCTGAGATGAACTGGGCGGAGTTGTACACCAACAAACTGATGACGGCAGATCGGGCTGTCGAGCTGATCTGCTCGGGAAATCGCGTTTACGTACACCCGGCCTGCGCCACGCCCACGACGCTCACCGACGCGCTGCTGAGGCGAGCCGCTGTATTGCACGACGTGGAGGTGGTTCACCTGTTCACCTTCGGGCAAGCGGATTACACCTTGCCGAAATATGAAGGGCACATCCATCACAACGCCCTGTTTGTGGGAGCGAATGTTCGGGATGCTGTTGCTGGAGGCCGTGCGGACTATACGCCCATCCACCTGAGCGAAGTCGAGAAGCTGTTCTCTTCCGGCGCGCTGCCGCTGGATGTGGTCCTGTTGCAGGTGTCGCCGCCCGACCAGCACGGATATATGAGCTTGGGAGTCGGCGTCGATTGCACGTTCACGGCCGCTCAGTACGCCAGACACGTCATTGCCGAAGTAAACCAGCAGATGCCGCGCACGTTCGGGAGCGCGCGCATCCATGTGCGAAGGCTCTCGGCCGCGGTGGAAACATCCAGGCCGTTGCTCGAACTCAAGACGGAGCCGGTTACGGATGTGTCGCGCCGCATTGGCGAGAACGTGGCAGGGCTGATTCCCGATGGCGCCACCTTGCAGTTGGGCATCGGCGGCATTTCGGATGCCGTGCTCGCGTGCCTTTCCGGGAAGCGGAGTCTTGGTCTGCACACGGAGATGTGCTCGGATGGGATCGTCCCCCTGATCGAGGCCGGGGTGATCAACGGCGAACGGAAGACGCTGCACCGCGGCAAGGCCGTGGCCAGCTTCGTGGTTGGTACGAAGAGGATCTTCGACTTTATCGACGAGAATCCGCTTTTCGAATTTCACCCGGCCATGTACACCAACGACCCCTTTGTGATCGCGCTGAACGAGCAGATGATCGCGGTGAACTCGGCGATTCAGGTCGATCTGAGCGGCCAGATCTGCGCGGATTCGATCGGCACGCAGCCCTACAGCGGATTCGGAGGGCAATTGGACTTCATGCGCGGGGCGGCGCGGTCGAATGGAGGCAAACCGATCGTCGCCTTGCCTTCGACCGCCAGGCAAGGCGCGGTTTCGCGCATCGTGCCGGCGCTCGATTTCGGCGCCGGGGTGGTCACCACGCGGGCGGACGTGCACTACGTAGTAACCGAATACGGCGTTGCCTATCTGTATGGCAAGACGATTCGGCAGCGGGCGGAGAGTCTGATTGTGATCGCTCATCCCAGCTTTCGCGATTCTTTGTACGACTTTGCCGTACAGACACACCGCCTCGAGCGCAAGTCCGCCTTGGGGGTGTAGCCACGGGTAACAGTACACCACCTCTCCGTGGGTGGGATGTGCGACCGATCTGGGGAGATCCGTTCCCGTCAACCGCTCCCTTACGGTCGCGTCTCGGTAAGTGACTGCAAACACACGCGCCCGTAACCGAGCCGCGACCGTAAGGGAACGGTTGACGCACCTAGACTGCGAGATCCCCGATCAGTTAAGGACCCCCGTGGTTGCATGCCTGCGCCTCCATCTTAAACCGGACTCGCGAATGCCCGCGCACGTACGACCACCATGGAGCGGTTCTTGTCTGCCGCCAGCGGCAGCCTACAAAAGGCGCCACCGGTACCAAGCCGGCGTCTTGTCGCTATTACTGCCCGGATCATAAGCGATTAAGACTTGAATTGCCTTGACAAGCTATGACACATAGCCCTATAATCCCTTCAAACTACCCGACTTAGCTTAGGTGGTCGTGAGTGGGCATAACGTAACTCTGGGAGGCACGATGTTTCACCGCAGGTTTTTTGTGTGCGTCGGACCGGTCTTGATCGCGACGCTTTTGTTATGCGGCCCGGCGTGGCCGCAGTCCGTTTCCACGGGAACGGTATCGGGGCTGATCACCGATCAACAGCATGCGATCGTGGCGGGCGCGACGATCAAGCTGACCGACCCCTCCACACGGATCACCTTGACGGCGACGAGCAATGACGCCGGCCGGTACACCTTCGTAAGCGTCGTACCCGCGATTTACGACATCAGCATCGGCAAGTCGGGTTTTTCGACGATGGACGTCAACGCGCAACGCGTGGAGGTCGGCCAGGTGCTGACCATCAACGCGACGCTGCAGGTGGGCGCCACCGCGACCACGGTGGAAGTGGCCGCACAGGCGGGCGCGGAATTGCAGACGACCAATTCGACGGTGGGCCAGACCGTCGCGGGGGATTCGCTGGTCTATCTGCCGGGTTTCGCGCGTGAAGCGGCGGCGCTGGCGCTGTACCAGCCGGGGGTTTCGCCGGAAGGCTCGGTAGCCGGCGCGATGTTCGACCAAAACACCTTCCAGCTCGACGGCGGCAACAACTCGAACGATATGGACGGCAGCATGACCGTCTATACCAACAGTTACGCAGGCGCCAATTCCACCAACGGAGGGTCCGTCACTGGGCCATCCGGCTACGGCGCACCCACCGGGACGATGCCGACGCCGGTGGAGAGCATCGAAGAGTTCAAAGTGAACACCAGCGGCATGACGGCGGATTTCAACGGTTCTTCGGGCAGCCAGGTGCAGATGGTGACCAAGCGCGGCACCAACACCTTCCACGGCGCGGCATATGAATATTACTACGCCACCGACGTGGGCGCGGCCAACAACTGGGATAACAACCACACGCCCTCGGGCAAGCTGGGGTACACGCCGCTGCCGATCACGCACAACAACCGCTTCGGCGCGGCCCTGGGAGGGCAGTTGATTCCCAAAAACGTGCTGGGCGGCAAATGGTATTTCTTCGTGAATTACGAGGGTTTCCGTTATCCGCAATCCTCACTCATCAGCAGGACCGTGCCCACACCCATGCTCAAGGCGGGCGTGGTTCAGATTAACGAGGGCGGGACGTATGTGCCGTATAACCTGAACCCGGGTCCGGTAACCGTGGGCGGAGTGACGTACCAGCCGGCCACCTGCCCGGCGGGCGCCTGCGATCCGCGCGGAATCGGACTGAATTCGCTGGTATCGCAGATCTGGAACAAGTTCGAGCCCACGGCCAACGTGGTTTCCGGCGGCGACCACTACAACACGCAAGGATTTCAGGGCATTGTATCGCTGCCCATCAAGAGCAACAACGAAGTGGCCCGCGTCGATCACGATTTCTCCGACAAATGGCGGTTCATGGCCAGCTACCGCTACTACCGGTATATCGACCTCACCACCAACCAGGTGGATATCGGCGGTGCGCTGCCGGGCGACACGCTGGGGACACCGGTCGCCAAGGCGCCGCGGCCGCAAATTCCCAGCTATTGGGCCGCCGGGCTGACCACCACCATCAACGCGACCACCACCAACGATTTCCGCTTCAGCTACCTGCGCAACTTCTGGCAATGGGCCACGTCGGGCGGGGTGCCGCAGTTGCCCGGTCTGACGGCCGGCCTCGAAATAGGCGGCGAGACCACCGCCGCGTTGATTCCCTACAACCTCAACAACCAGAACGTGCGCCAGCGCTTTTGGGATGGGCAGGACAAGCAAATCCGCGACGACGTGAGCAAGATCAAGGGCAATCACCTGATCAGCTTCGGCGGCCAGTACCAGCGCAATTTCGATTACCATCTGCGCACCGACAACGGCGGCGGCATCTTCAACCAGCCGATCGACCAGATCGGACAATCCTCGGGTTTTGCGTCGGGCATCACCTTCCCCACGCAATACATCCCGGCGGGCGTTCCGAGCAGTCAGTATTCCACCTACGAAAGATACTACGAGGAAATTCTGGGCATCGTGACTTCCCCCCAGGATCTGTACACGCGCAGCGGCGCCAGCCTGACGCTCAACCCGCCGGGAACGCCGATGTTCGACCAGAGCATCATTCCCTCCTACAACGTGTATTTCACCGACACGTGGAAGATGAAGCCGACCTTCACCCTGACCTACGGCCTGGGCTACACGCTCGAGATGCCGCCTTACGAGGAAAACGGCAAGCAGATCGAGCTGACCGACACCAGCGGTCACCCCATCAGCTTTACCAACTACTTTGCGCAGCGCCAATCGGCGGCGTTGGGCGGCCAGGTGTATAACCCGACCCTTGCCTACACGGGCGTGCGCGATGCGGTGGGAGCGAGCACCAAGTATCCCTATAACCCTTACTACGGCGGCTTGAGCCCGCACGTAGCGGTAGCCTGGAATCCGCGGTACAACAACGGTCTTTTGGGCAAACTGTTCGGCGATGGCAAGACCGTGATTCGTGGCGGATACGGCCGGGTAGAGAGCCGTTTGAACGGGGTGGCCCTGGTGCTGGTTCCGCTGCTGGGCACGGGGTTGGGCCAGCCGGTTTCCTGCCTCGGCGCGACTTCCACGGGCCAGTGCCTGGGCAACGGCGGCGCGACTCCCCAGACGGCGTTCCGCATTGGCACGGACGGCCTGACCGCGCCGCTGCCGACCGTCTCGCAGACCCTGCCGCAACCCTATATCCCGGGTTTCAACAATGCCACGGCCGGTTCGGGCAGCGTGCTCGACCCGAATTTCCGGCCGGCGCGCACCGAAAACTTCACCTTGAGCATCCAGCGGGAACTCAACTCCAAGGCGATGTTCGAGCTCGGTTACATCGGCCGCCTGATCCGCAACGAGTGGCAGGAGATAGACATCGATTCGGTGCCCTACATGACGACGCTGGGCGGTCAGAGCTTTGCCCAGGCTTACGCGAATACCTACTGGTCTCTGTACAACCAGGGATTTTCCGCTAATGCCACCGTTCCGGCGCAGCCTTTCTTCGAGAACGCGTTCGGCGGGTCCGGTTCGGCTTTCTGCAAGGGCTACGGAAGTTGCACCATGGCGATGCTGAACGGTTCGGCCGTGGGCGGGCTGACCAATGGCTACTTCCAAAGCACGGCGGCGTACGACCTTTGGGCGGCCATGAACAGCGCGTCCGGGTGGACGCTGGGACGGACCATGCCGAGTTCGCCGGTGAGCGGGGGCAACGCCCAGGTTTCGGCGGTTTATGCCGACGCCAGCACCGGCTACGGCAACTACAACGCGGTGTACGGGCAATTGACCCTGCACGACTGGCACGGCATCACGGTACACACCAACCTCACCTGGGGCCGCGCGCTGGGAACCGGCGCCGAATCGCAAGCCACCAGCGAGTACACGGTGCTGGATCCCTGGCACATGTCGGCCATGTACGGTCCTCAGTTCTACGACTATAAGTTCACATTCAACCTGACCATGCTGTGGCAGTCGCCGTTCTACCGCACCCAGAAAGGCGTGATTGGGCATTTGCTGGGCGGTTGGACCATCGCGCCGCTGTTCACGGCGCACAGCGGATCGCCGCTGGCGGTGGGCAACGACAACGGCGGCTGCGAATCGTTCGGCGAAGCCAACTGCAGTACCGGATCGACCAACGACGGCGCGGTATTGTTCCACCCATACACGGGCGGCAACTCGGCGCACTACAACCAAACCGTATCGGAGAGCTCCTCGTCGAACCCGCTCGGCGTGGGCATCAACTCGAACGCCGATAACGGCGGCCAGAACGTGCAGTTTTTCACTAACCCGATCGGCACCTACAGCGAGTTCCGCGATTGCGTCCTCGGTTTCGATACCAGTTGCGGCTCGTTCGGCAACATTCGCGCGTTACCCTGGTGGAACCTGGATGCCACGATTTCCAAGGACATCGGGGTATGGAAGGAAGGCCGCGTAGGCGCGACCCTGATCTTCCAGTTCACCAACCTGCTCAACCACGTGCAGTTCTGGTATCCTTACCTGTCCACCAGCGACGCCGCCGATTGGGGTGTGCTGGGGACGTCCAATCCCAACGGCGGCCAGGCCAATTCACCCAGGAACATAGAATTCGGCGTTCGCATTCACTTCTAGCGTGAGGGGGAGTTCCGCGGTGGGACGGGCGGCAACGTCCGCAGGAAAGGGCGAGGCTTCGGCCTCGCCCTTTTTGTTGTGCCCGGAACGGAAACGCGGACCGGCAGAACTCGACAAGCCTAATGGGCGATCCCGATAGCCCGTGTACCGCCTTACACGCCCTGTGTGGGCTCGTCCACGCAGCCACCGCCCGGCTAAGTAGACGGTTTCGCAATTACGGTCGCGTATTCGGCAACCGCTCCCTGACGGTCGCGGCTCGGAAATGCGCGAAACCGAGCCGCGGCCGCTAGGGAGCGGTTACGGCACACGCGATCGTAACTCGATGGCCCGCCGCGTGCGAATGCCGTTACCATGTTCACCATGCTTCCGGATGGTTCGTCAGGTACTCCGAATCGAATTCTCCTATTCGTGCTCCAACTGCTCCACAAGGTCTTCGGACAGGTCGAATGGCAAGCTCCGGAATGGATCCATTGGATCGGCCGGCTGAGCCGTAACGCCGCCCGCTATCTGGCCGCCGACCGAAGACGCGCCATCGCCGCTTTGCTCACGCTCGTCATGGTCGCGGGAGCGCTCACCTGGTACGAAGTGCGCCCCAAGCCGCAATATGTCGAATACACCGTCACAGCCCCTCAACTCACCGAATATGACGACAAAAGTATCTCGACCATCTATCCGCTCGCGGTTGAGTTTGCCGAACCCGTTGCGCCGCTCGTCAACCTCGATAAGCGCCTGACTTCCGGCATCGACATCTCTCCCGCGTTCGCCGGGACGTGGACCTGGCTCGACGACAGGCACCTGCAGTTCGCTCCCAAATCCGACTGGCCGGTGGACGCCTCCTTCACCGTCAAGATCGGGCGCAAAGGATTTCTCGCTAAATCCGTGGAACTCGACGAATACAGCTTCAAGTTCCAAACCCAGCCATTTTCCGTCAAAATCGCCAGCAGCCAGTTCTATCAGGACCCGCAGAACCCCACGTTCAAAAGCCTGGTCGCCACGGTAAGCTTCAGTCACCCGGTGGACGCCACCGGGTTCGAACCTCGCGTCACGCTGATCCCCGCCAAAGACGCGGGCTTCCTTGGCCTCGCTCCGGACAGCAGACATTTCACGGTGGTCTACGACAAGCTGAAGCTCTTCGCGTACATACATTCGGCCACGCTCGAAATGCCACGCGACGACACTACCATTACCCTGGCGATCGATAAGGGCATTCGCGCGGCTCGCGGAGGCAACCAGACCGCCAAAAAGGTCGAATCCGTGGTGATTATCCCCGGCCGCACCAGCCTTCGATTTGCCGGCGCGCAAATGACTTTGGTCGATAATGCCCGCTATGAGCCCGAACAGGTTCTGCTGATCACCAGCTCGTCGCCGGTGACGGAGCATGCATTCGCCGGCAAAGTTCAGGCTTACCTGCTTCCGGCGCGCCACCCCAAGCAACCGAAGGAGGACAAGGAACCCTACAACTGGATTGACCAGAGCGAGATTGGGAATGACATCCTTGCCAAGTCTCAATCCCTTGGGCTCACATATGTGGCCTCCGATGAAGGCAGCGAAACCACTCATGGCTTTAAATTCAATGCACCAGTGGGACGCTATGTGTTCCTGTGGGCGAAGGAAGGCATCGAGGGCACCGGCGGCTACCTTTCGGGCAAGCCCTACACCGCCACCGTCCAGGTAATTCCGTACCGCCAGGCGCTCACGTTTCTCGGCCAGGGCGCGCTGCTGTCTCTCACGGGCGACCGGAAAGTCGGTTTCCTCGTCCGCGACGTCGACAAGGTGCAAGTCGAGGTAGGACGAGTGTTGCCGAATCAGCTCCAACATCTTGCGCCCCGCATGTGGGACTTTGCCCATCCCCAGGTTTATGGTCTGGAGGACTCCATCGTAGAGCGCTTCACCGAGACGCGCGATTACAGCGGCCGGCAGCCGGGCAAGCCAACCTACGACAGCATCGATCTCGGCCAATACCTCCAGGACAAAGCGCATAACCAGCGCGGCCTGTTCCTGCTCCATATTCGCTCCGCTCCGAAAGAGAGGAGTTCACAGGAAGGTGACGATAACGGCCCGGGCGAAGAGGGTTACGACCCGGGGCGCATAGAGGATACGCGCCTGATTCTGGTTACCGATCTCGGCTTTATCGTCAAACAATCGAACGACGGCAGCCGCGACGTTTTCGTCCAGTCCATCCGCCGGGGCGATCCCGTGAGCGACGCGCGCATCGAGATGGTCGGACGGAACGGCGAGCCGGTGGCCGCGGCCACAACGGATGCCGCCGGCCGCGCTCAGTTTGCCAAGCTCCCCAATCTCCGGCGCGAGAAAGCGCCCCTGCTGATTCTGGTCCGGAAAGATTCCGACTTCTCTTTCTTGCCGCTGGCGGCCTCGGGACGCAATCTCGACCTCACGCGCTTCGAGACCGGCGGCGTCGAAAACGCGGCGTCCGCGCAGCAGCTCTCCGCCTATCTGTTCACCGATCGCGGCATCTATCGGCCCGGCGAAACCACGCATCTCGGCATGATCGCACGCACCGCCGATTGGAAATCTTCCCTCACCGGCCTTTCCGTCGACGTCGAGATCAGCGACCCGCGTGGCAACGTGGTGCGCCGCGACAAGATCAAGCTGTCGGAAACGGCTTTCGACGAGATTGCGTTCACCACCCAAGCCGTCTCTCCCACCGGAACCTACCAGGCCGTCGCGTGGCTTCCAAAGGACGAAAAGCGCCGCGAAATGCTGGGCAGCGCGTCGTTCAACGTGCAGGAATTCGAACCCGACCGGATGAAGGTGCGGCTCGATCTATCCGACAAAGCACCGCCCGGCTGGCTCACCCCCGCCGCCGTGAAGGCCCGCGTCGCAGTCATGCATCTGTTTGGAGAGCCCGCCGGCAATCGCCGGGTGGAAGGCGAACTGAATCTTTCGCCCGTGCTGCCTCGCTTCGATTCCTACCCCGACTATCGCTTCCAGATCGGCGAAGTGGTCAAAGAGCCGTATCACGAAACGCTGGCGGCGACCGTCACCGACGACAAAGGCAACGCCGAACTGAACCTCGACCTGGGGCGCTTTGCCGGTCGCGCTTACCGGCTCAACGTTTTGGCGCGCGCGTTCGAGGCGGAGGGCGGTCGCAGCGTCGCCGCGCAAAATACGGCCATCGTGTCCGATGCCCCATACCTGATGGGCGTCAAGCCCGATGGCGACCTCGGCTTCGTGCGCCGCTCCTCGGCGCGCCAGGCGCACTGGCTCGCCGTCAACCAGCAACTTACTCCCGTTGCCGCCGATCAACTTACCCTCGAATGGGTGGAGCGGAAGTATCTCTCGGTCCTCACCGAGCAGCCGGACCGCACTTATAAGTATGTCTCGCGCCTGAAAGAGACCGTGCGCGACACGCGCAAGGTCCGCATCGCAGCCGGCGGAACGAGCTTCCCGCTGCCCACCCAAGAGCCCGGCGATTTCATCCTGGTGCTGCGCAACTCCGCGGGCGCCGAGCTCAACCGGCTCAGTTACAGCGTGGCGGGCGACGCTAACCTTTCGCGCTCGCTCGAACGCAACGCGGAACTGCAGATTCAGCTCGACAAGCCCGCCTATTCCGGAGGCGACACGATCAGCGTTGCCATCCGCGCGCCCTACGCGGGGGCCGGCCTCATCACCGTCGAGCGCGAGCGGGTCTTCAGTTACCAATGGTTCAAGACCACCACCAGCAGCTCCGTGCAGCGAATCGCCCTGCCCCAGGGTTTTGAGGGGAACGGCTACGTGGCCGTGCAATTCCTGCGCGACCCCGCTTCCGACGAGATCTTCATGAGCCCGCTTTCCTACGGAGTGGCGCCATTCGCCGCCGATCTCGCGCCGCGCACGCAACAGGTCCGGCTCACCGCGGCCGGCCAGGTCAAACCGGGCGCCGTGCTGGCGATACACGTAGCTCCCGCGGAAGCCTCTCGCGTCGCGGTGTTCGCGGTGGATGAAGGCATCTTGCAGGTTGCGCGCTACCGGAATCCCGATCCCCTGGCGTACTTCTTCCAGAAGCGAATGCTGCAGGTCGAGACCACGCAGATCCTGGATTTGATCCTGCCGGAGTTCCGGCGCTTCCTGGCGCTGGCCGCTCCTGGCGGCGACGCCGACGGAGGCTTCGCCCGTCACCTGAATCCTTTCAACCGGAAACACAGGCCGCCGGTGGCATGGTGGTCGGGAATCGTCGACGCGGGTCCGGCGGGACGCGACTTCCACTATACGGTGCCCGATTATTTCAACGGGCGCCTGCGCATCGTGGCCGTCGCCGTGAATTCGCGGCGCGCGGGCGTTACCCAGGCGGCCACCGAAGTGAAGGGCGATTTCATCCTCACGCCGAATGTGCCCGCCATGGTGGCGCCCGGCGATGAATTCAGCGTCACCGTGGGAGTCTTCAATAACACCGGCGGGAAAGACCCCATACGCGTTCAGGTTCAGGCGACTCGCGAGCTCTCACTCACCAGCCCCTCGAGCTTCGATCTTACGGTCGCCGAGAAACGCGAGGGCGTCGCCGAGTTCCGCTTCAAAGCCAATGCCGTCCTCGGGCCTGCATCGCTGAGGTTCACGGCCCTCCGGGGCAGATCCGAAGCGCATATGGAGGAGAGCGTAAGCGTGCGGCCCGCGATTGCCTACCGCACCGAACTAACGCTCGGCCGGTTCGACGGCCCAAACGCAACCGTGCCTCTCAAACGCGATCTCTACACGGAGCGCCGGTCGGTCGAAGCTTCCGTTTCCGCGCTCCCTTTTGTTTGGGGCGAAGGCTTGATCGCGTATCTCGATTCGTATCCTTATCCCTGCACTGAGCAACTGGTCAGCAAAGGCTTCGCCGCGCTGCTCCTCGCCTCGCGGCCCGAGTTCGGCGCGGTCAAGACGCACGACCCGCAACCGATCGCGGGAACGCTTTCCCTATTGCAGAGCCGCGAGAACGATTCCGGAGGCTTCGGGCTATGGTCGTCATCGCCGCAGACGGCCGAATTCCCCACGGTGTACGCGGCCCACTTCCTGCTGGAAGCGCGCGACCGGGGCGAGAAAGTCCCACCCGAGATGCTGGCCAGCCTGGACGAATGGCTCACCCGTTTTGCATCCACTCCCGCCGCCACTCTGGAAGCCGGCCGCCTGCGCGCTTATGCGGTGTATCTGCTGGCGCGGCAGGGAAACAAACCAGCCGCCGCCATTGCGAATGTGGAGCAGGAGCTCTCGCATCGCCAAGCCCAAACCTGGTCGTCCGATCTGGCGGCGGCTTACCTGGCCGCCACCTATCGCCTCATGCAGCGCAATTCCGACGCCGACCGTATCATCCGCGGCGTCCCCTGGTCTCAACAAAAACGGCAGTGGACCGACGATGTCTACTACGATCCCGTGGTGCATGACGCCCAACTGCTCTACCTGCTGGCGCGGCATTTCCCGGATCGCGTGGGCGGCGTTCCCCCGGCGGCGCTCGAAGGGATTGCCCAAGCGATCAGCGGCAACCGGGTGAGCTCGCTCTCGGCGGCATACACGTTGTTGGCGCTCGATGCATACGCCAAAGCTGCCGCGCCCAAGGTGAAGCTCGGGATCGTGATTGGCGGCCAGCGGCAGGCATCGACGTCGAAGGTGAGCGTCCCGGCTGGCGCGAACGTTCAGTTCACCAGGGAGGGTTCGCTCCCCGCTTATTATTCCGTCAGCGAATCGGGCTTTGACCGCAACCCGCCCGCAGCGGGAATCCAGCGCAATCTGGAAGTGATCCATGAGTTCCTCGACATGAAGGGCAATGTCATCGCCCAGGTCAGGTTGGGCGAAGAGTTTTGGGTGCGCCTGCGTGTGAGGACGCTCGACCGCGACCGTGTGAACGAGATCGCCGTGGTGGATCTGTTGCCCGGCGGCGTCGAGCCGACGCTCGATCGCGAGGCCGGCCCCGCTTCCACCTGGACACCCGAATATGTGGATAGACGCGACGACCGCGTAATCCTCTACGGAGACGCTACCAAGAATGCGGCCACTTACCTCTACAAAGTAAGAGCCACCAACGCGGGCACGTTTCAGTCCCCTCCGGCCTTCGCCGAAGGCATGTACAATCGCCAGATCACCGGCATAAGCCAAGCGTCCAGGCTGGAGATCGTGAAACCTTGATGAAATTACGGCCACGAATCCGGCAACCGCTCCCTGACGGTCGCGGCTCGGTAACACGCACCCGTAACCGAGCCGCGACCGTAAGCCGGATTGCCGGCCTGTTTGCAATTCTTCTCGCGATCCGCCTCTACCCGGGGCGGCCGTTGCGGGACCTGGTTCCGCAATCCACATCCATTTGGTCCGCTGACGGCGAGCTCCTCCGTGTCACCCTGGCTGCCGACGGTCAGTACCGCCTGTGGACACCGTTGAAGGAAATGTCGCCAGCTCTGGTGGATGCTTTCCGGCTCAAGGAAGACCGCTGGTTCTATTGGCACCCGGGCGTGAATCCATTCGCTCTCGTCCGCGCCGCCACCAGAACCTGGCGCGGCGAGGGCCGCCAGGGCGGATCCACCCTCACCATGCAGCTCGCCCGGCTGTCATGCCACCTCAACACCAAGACCCCGGCCGGCAAGCTCAAACAATCGGTTGCGGCGTTGTGGCTGGAGGCGCGTTACTCCAAGCGCAGCATCCTGGAAGCCTATCTGAACCTTGCGCCCTTCGGCGGCAACATACAGGGAGTCGGTGCGGCAAGCCGTATCTACTTCGGCAAACCTCCCTCTCAAGTCGATCTCGGTGAAGCGATCACTCTGGCCGTAATCCCGCAGCGGCCCGCTACCAGGGCAGGGCGCGGCGTCCAGCAAAGCAGGTTCTGGTCGGCGCGTATGCAACTGGCAAACGCCTGGCGCGAGGGAAAACGCCCGACCGATTCCGAACGCCGCCAGCTCGAGCTCCCGGTGATGGCGCGGCCCACCTCCGCCTTGCCGCTGGCCGCTCCGCATTTCACGGACGCGATCTTGCAGGCCAACCCCAGCGCGTCCGGCCGCATCGACACCACTCTGGATGCCGGTCTCGAGCGGCTGGTGGAACGGCAGATCGATCGTTACCTCAATCAGTTCGGCGAACGCGGCATCCGCAACGTGGCGGCCCTGCTGGTGGATTATCGCGACATGTCCGTCAAATCCTGGGTGGGCTCGGCCGATTACACCAACCGGGAAATTCACGGCCAAATCGACGGCGTCCTCACCAAGCGGTCACCAGGTTCCACGCTCAAGCCATTCATCTACGCGCTGGCTCTCGATCAGGGCGTGCTGCACCCGCGCACTATCCTGCGCGACGCACCCACTTCGTTCGGCCCCTTCACGCCGGAAAATTTCGATGGCAATTTCATTGGCCCCATCCCCGCCGAGGACGCTCTGATTCGCAGCCGCAACGTACCGGCGGTTTGGGTTGCCTGGCAACTCAGGCAACCCGATCTCTACCAGTTCCTGCGGAGCGCGGGCATCGGCAACATGAAGCCCGAATCTTACTACGGGCTGGCGTTAGCGCTGGGCGGAGGCGAAGTCACCATGGAAGAACTGGCCGGCCTCTACGCCATGCTCGCGAACCAGGGCGTGCTGCACCCCATCCGCACGCGGCGATCGGAACCGAAGAGCGACGGCGTGCGGCTGCTGAGTCCGGAAGCCGGCTTCATCACCATGGACATGCTGAGACACAATCCCCGGCCGGGCGAAGACGGATCGCTCGCGCCGCCCGGCCGTTGGCCCATCGCGTGGAAGACCGGCACTTCCTGGGGCTTTCGCGACGCATGGTCGGCGGGCATCGTCGGACCTTATATCCTGGTGGTCTGGATCGGCGACTTCGAAGCTCAGGGCAACCCCAGTTTCGTGGGCGCCGACGCGGCCGCCCCGCTGTTTTTCCGCATCGCCGATGCGCTGAATCTGGAGAAACCGGACGAAATCGTCAAGCCGCCGGCGCCGCCGCCGGGGGTTAGTAAGGTGGCCGTCTGCGCGGAAAGCGGCGACCTGCCCAACAAATACTGCCCTCAAACCGTGGAGACCTGGTACATTCCGGGCAAGTCGCCGATCCGGGTAAGCCAGTTGCATCGCGCGGTCGTAATCGATATCGGCACAGGGCTTCCTGCCTGCCCACCATATGCCCCGAACGCTACCAGGCAAGAGGTCTTCGAATTCTGGCCATCCGACATGATGAAGCTATTCCGCGAAGCGGGCATGCCGCGCCGCAAAGCTCCCGTCATGCCCGATTGCGCGGTGGACGACACCGGCGGTTTCCCCAAGATCGCGACGCCGCTCCGGGGCGTAACCTACACATTGCGCCATAAGCCCGGCGAAGAAACCATCCCGCTCGAAGCCAGCACGGAGGCGGACGTGGATAGCGTCTTCTGGTTCGACGGGGCAGCCTTGATCGCCAAATCCACGGTAACCCACGGAGCCATCCCCTGGACCCCCATGGCTGACGGCATCCATCTCATCCGCGTGGTCGACGACCACGGCCGCGCGGCCGAACGCGACGTGAACGTCCAGTTCACAAACTGAATGCCGGGCACGAAGGAGCGCGGCTTGACCCTTCATTAACGATTCGTCAGAAGAATCTGTGGGTGAGTTCCGGCTCGGGCAGTTTGCCAAGTGAATGATAGAGCGCCAGTTCGGTGACTCGGAAGGTTCGGAACCCATAGGATTTTCTCATAGTGACTT